>CAZTAK010000015.1:0-47220 GCA_964611585.1 uncultured Alphaproteobacteria bacterium | reverse complement strand
CACCATCGCCATCGACGCCGATTACATGTTCACCGTCACCCAGCAGATCGAGAACTACGGCACCGAATACATCACTCTGTTTCCGTTCGGCCTGATATCGCGGCGCGGCACGCCTGAAACCAGTCGCTTTTTTATCCTGCACGAAGGCCCCATCGGCGTATTTGACGGCGTACTCGATCAGACCGACTACGACGACGTTCAGGATGCCGATGACGGCCGCATCGTCGAAACGACGACTGGCGGCTGGATTGGATTTACCGACAAGTACTGGCTGGTAGCGCTGGTACCCGATCAGCAACAGGCGGTCACGACCAGTTTGAATCACCGCATCGCCGGCGGCGACGACCGGTATCGCGCCGATTACCTGTGGAACGGCGTCGAGGTACCGGCGGGTGGACAGGCCGAGGTGACCAATCGCCTGTTCGCGGGTGCCAAGGTGGTGCGGACGCTGGACGGCTACCGCAACGGTATCGATATCCCGCTGTTCGACCGCGCCGTCGATTTCGGAATTTGGTTCTTTCTGACCAAGCCGATCTTCATCGTGCTGCGCTATTTCACCGAAATTATCGGCAACTTCGGCCTCAGCATCCTGCTGCTGACGGTGCTTGTTAAACTTCTGTTTTTCCCGCTCGCCAACAAATCCTACCGGGCGATGAGCAAGATGAAGTTGCTGGCGCCGCAATTGAAGGAGATACGCGAGCAACACAAGGACAACCGCGCCGAACAGCAAAAGGCGATGATGGATCTGTATAAGCGCGAGAAGGCGCACCCGGTGTCGGGGTGTCTGCCGATGGTGGTGCAGATTCCGGTGTTCTTCGCGCTCTACAAGGTTCTGTTCGTGACCATCGAGATGCGCCACACGCCGTTCTACGGCTGGATTCAGGATTTATCCGCGCCCGATCCGATAAATTTATTCACCGCCTTCACCTTGATACCCTGGGACCCGCCGGCTTTGATTCCGGCAATCGGCATATGGCCGATCCTGATGGGCCTCAGCATGTGGCTGCAGCAGCGTCTCAATCCGCAACCTACCGATCAGATGCAGGCACGCATCTTCATGTTCCTGCCATTCTTCTTCACGTTCCTGTTGGCATCGTTCCCGGCCGGACTGGTGATCTACTGGACCTGGAACAACCTTCTGTCGGTGACCCAGCAATGGGTCATCATGCGGCGCGCAGGCATCAAGAACCCCGCCGCCGTCTGAGGCATTCGGAATGGGCGACGATGCGCCCGCGACCCCCGATCCCGGGACCTACTCGCCCGCCGCCCTTGAGACCGGCCGCCGCCTGTTCGCGGGCCCCTGCGACTTCATCGCCGGCGCCGCTGACGCGAATACCTTTCCCGATCTCGAGCCGCCCGAAGTCGCGTTCGCCGGCCGTTCCAACGTCGGCAAGTCGAGCCTGATCAATGCCCTCACCGGCCGCCATGCGCTGGCCCGCATCTCTCGCACCCCGGGGCGCACCCAGCAGATTAATTTTTTCGATCTCGGTGGCCGCCTGACCCTGGCCGACCTGCCGGGCTATGGTTATGCCCGTGCCTCAAAGCAGAACATCGCGCGTTGGACGCGTCTTGCCCGGCAGTATCTCAAAGGGCGGGCGCGCTTGCGCCGGGTGTGCCTGTTGATCGACGCCCGCCATGGCCTAAAGCCGGGCGACCGCGAGGTGATGGCGCTGATGGACGAGGCGGCGGTGGTCTATCAGGCGGTGCTGACAAAATGCGACAAGACGAAAGCCTCCGAACTCGCGCAGATCCGCGACGCCGTGACCGAAGAATTTTGCGGCCATGCTGCCGCCCACGCCAATATCCTCACGACCAGCGCCCGCAAGGGCGAGGGCATCGCCGCGCTTCGGGCCGAACTGGCGGCGCTGGCCGGTTCCTAGGGATTGCGATATAACCCGCCGCACTATGACCGCCGACAAGAAAATGATTGCAACGGCCGGGACCCTTGCCGAGGCCCTGCCCTTCATGCGCGAATTCGCTGGCCAGACGTTTGTCATCAAGTACGGCGGCCATGCGATGGGCGATGACGCCCTGGCGCAAACGTTTGCCGAAGATGTGGTGCTGCTGAAACAGGTCGGCATCAACCCCGTCGTCGTGCACGGCGGCGGACCCCAGATCGCCAAGATGCTGGACCGGCTCAAGATTGAGAGCGAGTTTGTGGACGGCCTGCGGGTCTCCGACCGGGCGACCGTCGATATCGTCGAAATGGTGCTGTCGGGATCGATCAACAAGCAGATCGTGACACGCATCAACCGCGCTGGCGGCACCGCCGTCGGCTTGTCGGGCAAGGACGGCGGCCTGATCGAGGCGCGCAAGATTGAACGCAAGCACCCGGATTCGGATTCCAATATCGAAAGGATCCTCGACCTCGGCTTCGTCGGCGAACCAGTGGCGATCAACCCGCACGCACTACGGGTGCTGGAACGTTCGGACATGATCCCGGTGGTGGCGCCGATCGGCCTGGGATCGGACGGCGAGACCTACAATATCAATGCCGACACCGTCGCCGGCGCGATTGCAACCGCGCTGAAGGCGAGCAAGCTGATCATGCTGACCGACGTGACCGGCGTCCTTGACACCGACGGCAACCTGATCGGCCGACTTACGGCGGCGGAGGCAAACGACCTGCTGACGGCTGACGGCGTATCCGGCGGCATGATCCCCAAACTGGAGACCTGCGTCGCCGCGGTAAACGACGGCGCGGGCGCCGCCCATATCCTGGATGGACGCGTCTCCCATGTCTTGTTGCTGGAAACTTTCACGGCGCACGGCATCGGCACCATGATCCGCCGCGACCCCTGACCGACCGTCGGTGGCGGACCGGCACTGCGTCCGGCGCCTCCAACTCCGGAAGATTTACCCGAACGCGAACTCGCGCTGAGCGCGCAGTAACGCGTGTGTGATGCGCGGAACCGTAACGCGCTTGTGACGTGCGTTGATTTGCGCCGGGCCATGATCACCTCGAGCCTTCCCGTCATGCATCAACGCCCTGTGGCTGAAAATTTCGCGCGCACCGCAAACGGGAGATTGCAATGAAAAAAGTCGTTTTGTTTGTGTTCGCAACGGTCGCGCCTGTCTTTGGCGCAATGGGCGCGGGGCAGACGCAGGACATGATGTTCGGCGGCGAGGCCGACGTCGGCTATGCCGGGCAACTTTGGACCGCCATGGAAGAGGCCCGGATGGTCGGGGCCAACGGCCTGGTTGCCACCACCCATAAGGGCGGCAACCCGCCGCATACTGAAACCCTGATTTCACTGCAAGGCAACGTGACCGTGGACGGCGTCACCGGGCTTGCCATCGTCAAGAAGAACTTCGGTGGCGAGGGCGTCAACGAAGAGGCGATTTTCGCCGACCCGAACAAATTCTTGCGCATGATTACGGTCATGTTCCAGCGTGAGCGCGGCTACGATTCCGATCATCAGGACTGGTTCTGGGCCGCATTCACGCCCAATGGCCGGGCGCGTCGCCAAGGGCATGGATACCGGCTGCATCGCCTGCCATGATAACGCGCCGGGCGGCGACTATGTCTTTCTGCACGACGCCGTTCCGGCACGTTGATACAGCGACGCCCCATGACTGGCCCCGGTTTCGCCGCCGGGGCCGGTTTTCTTGTGCCCGCCTCTATTGATCGAAGTAGGCGACGAACCACTCCATCTCTTCGTAGGCGAGCGGAAAGTCAACGCCGCCGCGGGCGCTAATCAGGTTCTGCGGCGATATTTGCGCGTGATGTTTTTGGAGCGCGGTCGCAGTGTGCATCGACAGGTCAGCGAGCCACGCGAGCGACGTAATCGCCTTTCCGCATCTGGTCTTCATGATCGCGCGCACGGTCTCGACCGGCACTTTGGCCTTGAGGGACAGCGCGTGGAGGATGAACGCGCGGCGGCCCATTTCGGCGGCGCCGGTGATGGCTTCGTCGTCGAGTTTGCCGGAATTGTGCAGTTTCGCCGCGCGCGCGGCTTCGGCGCGCTCGAATTCCGATTCGTCATCCTCGTTGGCGCCGCTCTCACCTTCATCCATGCGCTTCTTGACGGCCGTAACGACGGCCTGCGCGGTTTCCTCGTCGAGGTCGTGGCGCTGCGACAGGATATTGAGTAGCGAGGTGGCGACGAATTCGGTAATCCGGCGCACGGCACGATTCGAGAGCGTCGGGCGGCGCACCATCGGTTCGTGCCCGCTTGTGACCTCGGCCGCGCTGTCGATGAGCGAATCGAGGGTTTCTTCCCGGATTTGGGCACTGGTATTGGCGAGCAGCGCCGCCACCGCCCTTTCGTCGCCGGAATCGACGATCGCGCCGCACACCATATCGCTCACGTTGTTGCGCCGCGAGATCGCGCTGAGGACGCCTGAATCAGCCGAATTGGCGACAATTTCGAGAATGTCGTGATCGCTCAGCAAGACCGAATACTCAAGGATCGGTGCCGAGACGATCAATTCGATATCCTGCGCCAGATCCTGGATGATGGCGCCGGGAACGTGTTCGGCGTGGCGAATCTCCTCAGCAACGACCTGGCGCACGCGCGGCAACTGGTCACGCGCCAGGATGCTCAGGACCTCGAAGGTGAGGTTTTGCAGCTTGGTGGATTCGCGCTCGGTGACGCCGGGGATCAGGCGCCCGATCTTGAAGGCAAGATCGCAACGCACCCGATCATCGACGTCGGTTGCCAGCAACTTGTCGGCCTGGCGCGGCGTCTTCGGGTTACGCGCGATTTCGCGGCGTACCTCGCGCGACTCGTCCTCGGCGAGGTAATAAAGAATCTCCGGGCGAGTATCTTCCCGCGCCGCAAGTTCGACGCGCAACTCGCCGTCGTCGGCGCGGGCGAGTTCCTTCTCCCTGGCATAGGTGAGTGGGGCGGCGGGGCCTTTGCCAGCCTTGCCACTCTTGCCGCGCCCGAATATGCGACCCAGAACCATTACGCCCCCGCCTCGGAAACCGACGCCGCCGGTTCGGCGATCGCGTAACTGCCCTTGGAGCCGTGCTTGATCATGTACATGGCGCCGTCGGAGCGGGCGATCAGGCTTTTTAGCGGCTCGCGCGAATCCGGGTCGGTCACCGCGATCCCCACCGAAATCCCGAGCGGATGATCGGGCCCGCCTGAATATTCTTCTAACGCGCGGGCGGCGCCGAACAGGGCTTCGGCTTTGTGCACGGCCGCCGTTTCGTCAGTCTCTTCCAGCCACATCGCAAACTCGTCGCCGCCCAGCCGCGAGACCAGGTCGCCAATGCGGCTGCCCTCGACCAGGATATGGCTCAACGCCACCAGCGCCTCGTCGCCGCGCTTGTGGCCGTGGATGTCGTTGACCTGCTTGAAATTGTCGAGATCGATGTAGAACAGGGCTGCCCGCCGCTTGCGCCGGGTCAGCACCTGAAGGCGCTGTTCGATGTCGCTGAAGAAGGCGCGGCGGTTGAGCAGGCCCGTCAATTCGTCGGTGCGCGAGAGCTCCTCCAATTTTTCGTGGCTTTCGATTTGCGCGATCGCGATTCCCAGATGATCGCCCACCCCTTCCAGCAACGTCGTCGTGTCCTCGTCCCAGGGTCCGGCGTCCGGTGCACGGGCAATGCAGATCGCACCGTTGAGAGCATCGTGATAGCGCGCGGCCGCCGCGAGAACCCTGAGACCCGAGGACTCGACCGCGACCACCCCTTCCTCGGTGTCGAGCTCGAGCGCATTGGTGGCGGCATTGACCGCCTCGAGGGGATCGGCTCCACCGGCCGTACCGACTGGGCGATGCCCGCCAGGGCCCCGGTGGAATCGGTCCGCAAGATCCAGCAATGATCGGCCGGTAACGCGCCTGCGGTCGCCCGCGCCGCCTCTTCCAACATGCGCACGGGCTCGACCTGGGTGCGGATCGCATCGACGATATCGCCCAGCAGGCGTTCGCGGTTGCGGGCGCGGTCCAGCGCGGCATCGCGTTCGCGCGCCTGGGTCACGTCGCGGCAGACGCCACGGGTTCCCTGCCAGGTTCCGTGTTCATCGACGACCGGCACGCAGGACGTCAGCAAGCACGCGGGCTTACCGTCGGCGTCGAACAGCCACACCTCGACCTCTTCGAGGGCGACGCGGCTTTCGAATGGAAACGGCGCCCCCCGGGTCGCCTCCGTCCACCACCATGCCGCGTGGCAGCCGGCCGTAAAGTTCGCGTGCCGAATACCCCATGGCGCCGCGGCTCTACACGAACCCGAGGGTGCCGTCGGCGCGGGTCTCCCAGGCGAAATCGGACGAGCAGCTGACCAAATCTTTGAACAGTTGCCGCGAGGCGACGAGGGCGTTGATGAAATTTCGTTCCAGCGTCGATTCGCGGCTCAGGATTAGGGCAAAGGGTGTCCCGCCCGGGTCCGGATCGCGCAACGGCAGGATCATGACGTCCAGAGCGGTCTCGCCACCGACCTCGGTAAGGTCGATCTTTTCGGCGTAGGGTCGCTCGCCCTGAGCAAGGTCCCCGATCGCGTCCGAGAGCTGCGGCAGACGTCCGCTGTGAAGGGCCGCGATCAGCGAGGCGGCGGCGGCATTGGCCGCCAGTACCTGGCCTGCGCCATCGGTCAGCAGGGCCGGCCCCGGAAACGCCGCGATGATCGTTCCCGGCGAGACCTCGAGCCGGCCGTATCGATTCAAGTTGCCGTCCACGCGCCTGTCTCCCCGGCCCCCGGGTCTTGCGGCGCGGCCGGTCCCCGGCCACGCGCAGGTAATCTTTCCGGGAACGCCGTTGCGCCCCCCGCGCCATTCTACTTGAGGGCCGGCCCGGATCGCACCCTTCTGATCTAGCCCGCCTCGCGGCGCCGCCCCAACAGGCCCATCCCCGGCCGCCCAAACAAATAGCCCTGGCCGAAGCGGACCCCGGCACTGCTCAGGAAGCGGGCCTCCTCCTCGGTTTCAACCATTTCGCCGATCGCGTCGATGCCGAGCTCGGCGCACAGCGACGCGATCGAACGGAGAAATGCTTTGCCGTTGGGCGTTGTCAGCGCATCGCGCACATAGACTCCGTCAATCTTGACGAAATCGACCTCAAGTTCGCGCAGGTACTGGTAAGCGGCGGCGCCAGCGCCGAAATCGTCGAGACTGACGGCATGGCCGGCCGACCGGATCCGGTTGATGATTCTTCCGGTGCCGGACAGGTCTTCGATTTTTGCCGATTCGGTGACCTCAAACATGAGGTGCCCCTGTGTCTCCGGGCGCTCGCGCAACAACCGCAGCAGATCGTGGACGAAACGGTCGTTGTCGAGCGACCGTCCCGAAAGATTGACGGCGATCTTGAGGCTATCGCCGTGATCGGCGGCCTGGGCGATCCGGTCGGCGACCCTGGCCGTCATGGCGAGATCGAATTCGCCGATGACGCCAGTTTCCTCGGCAAAGCGGATGAATTCGTAGGGCGAGGCGTCGGCGCCCGACTGCGGCAGCCGGGCCAGCGCTTCGTAGTGATGCGGCTGACGCGAGCGGATATCGACGATGGGTTGAAACAGCACATCGAAGTCTTCGTTCTCGATGGTGCGGCGCCACGACTGGATACGCCTGACGGTTTCGGCGCTCTGTTCTTGGTGCGCCTGAACCAGATCGCCGATGGTGAAGTCCTGGCGCTGCTTTGAGAACTGGTTGACGGTGTAGAGCAGGGCCTTGGCGAAGTCGGCCTCGTTCAACGTGTCCGCCGCCAGCGACAGCGTCGAGGTATCGATTTTCAGACCGCGGCCGCTGGGGTCCGCCTCGCGCGTGAGCGACAAAAGGCCGGTCGTGAACTCGCTCAGGTCGTGACCGGCTTCGTGGACCAGGCTGAACCGCTCGCCGGTGAGTTGGCCGATGGCAGTCCCGTCCAGGGCATGACCGCGCATTCGGTCCGAGATGGCCTGCACAAGATTGGCCGCGGCACCGGTGTCGAGACTTTCCTCCAGCCGTCCCAGTCCGTCGAGGGCCAGCATGGTCATTTCCGGTGCCGCGTCGCCGTCCTTGACGTCGCGCACCGCTTCAAGGGCAAGGTCGGCAAAATCGTCGGCACGAACCAACCCGTGGGCATCGACTTCGGGCAAGCCCGCGAGCGACATCTCCGGACGCGGCGTCGCCAGCGTGAGATAGACATGATCGCCGAATTCGGGGAAATGCGAACCGTTCAGGATCGCCGGGGCGCTCTCTTCGCCGCCCTGAATGCGCACCGACAAGGGACCGATCCGGCCGCGCGCCGCCGCCGCCGCCAAAGCCGTCCGGAACGGGTCACGGCTTTCCGGCACGAGTAGATCGACGATATTGCGGCCGCGCAGGGATTGCGTTGTCAGACCGGCGATGTGGTCGGTGGCGCCGGCCGCATAGTGGATCATCCCCGCCATGTCGATTTCCAGCAGGGTATCGGCAGCGGCGAAGGCAAATGCGACGAACCGGTTGCGGTCGTCGCGCACGGCACTGTCGAGGCGTGGAATCTCTCTCATCCGTCAAACCGCCATGGTGGGGCTCACCCGTGCCCGGACGGCACGGCTCGGGACCCGGCTGCAAACGCGAGCATGGACTGAATATGGCAAATATTCGGTAAACGTCAGTGGCCTTGTGCCCGGGCCCAAGTCGCCCCAAACTGCGCCCGATGGCGCCCGATTCCCCCTTTTCTGCGGTCGAAACCTGGATTTTCGACCTCGACAACACCCTATACCCCGCAAATGGCCAGCTTTTCCGGCAGGTCGAGCGTCGAATTGGCGAATTTGTGGCCCTCATCCTGGATGTAGGCCCTGAAGAGGCCCGGAAGGTTCAGAAGGGGTATTTGCGCGACCACGGCACCACGCTGAGGGGATTGATGACCGTTCATGGGGTCGAACCGGCACCTTTTCTCGACTACGTCGAGCAAATCGATCTGTCGGAACTGCCGGATGGCGCCCGGCTCGACGCCGCCCTGAAGACGCTGCCGGGCCGGAAACTCGTTTACACCAATGCGAGCCGCCATCACGCCGGACGGGTACTGGACCATTTGGGGGTCGGGGACCATTTCGAAGCGATCCACGACATCATTGATGCCGACTACGTTCCCAAGCCCGATCCTGCACCGTTCGCGGCCATGATCCAGATGCACCGGATCGAGCCTTCGTCGGCAGCAATGATCGAAGATATCGCCCGGAACCTGAAGCCGGCGGCGGACCTCGGCATGAAGACGATATGGGTTAAAGGTAGCCCCGACTGGGCCGCCGATGGGGCAGGCGAGGATCACATCCACCACGTCGCTGCGGACCTTCTTTCTTTCCTCCAGACGCTAGCCGGCCGGGGAGATCCGCCGGCACGCGGTTGACAGTCGAAGGCGCGCCGGTATTGTCAGCGCGCTTTTCACCGACCGTTATTGCCGCCATGTCTTCGGAATCCTTGGAACAGACCATCAATCAGGCGTGGGAGGATCGCGAGTCGCTCTCGCCCGCGACCGTGGGAGCCGTGCGTGACGCGGTCAAGGCCGCGCTGGCGGCGCTCGACAGCGGCACCATGCGCGTAGCCGAGAAGACGGCGAACGGCTGGACCGTGAACCAGTGGCTGAAGAAGGCCGTGCTGCTTTCGTTCCGGCTCAACGATATGGAACCGATTGCGGGCGGACCCGGCGCCAACGCGCCCTGGTACGACAAGGTGCCGTCCAAGTTTGCGGATTGGGACGAGACCCGGTTTCGCGATGCAGGATTCCGCGCGGTGCCCAATTGCATCGTCCGTCATTCGGCCTATATCGCCCCCGGTGTCGTGCTGATGCCGTGTTTCGTGAACCTCGGCGCCTACGTCGATACCGGCACCATGGTCGACACCTGGGCGACGGTCGGAAGCTGCGCCCAGATTGGCAAGAACTGTCATATTTCGGGCGGCGCCGGCATCGGCGGCGTGCTCGAACCGTTGCAGGCCAACCCGGTGATCATCGAGGACGATTGCTTCATCGGCGCACGCTCGGAAGTGGCCGAAGGGGTAATCGTGGAAACCGGCGCGGTGTTGTCGATGGGCGTTTTCATCGGCGCCTCGACCAAGATCGTCGATCGGGTTTCGGGCGACATCCATCATGGCCGCGTACCCGCCTACTCGGTGGTGGTGCCGGGGTCGCTGCCGGCCAAGCCGCTCGCTGACGGATCGCCCGGACCGTCGCTCTATTGCGCTGTGATCGTCAAACAGGTGGATGCGAAGACCCGCGCCAAGACTTCAATCAACGAACTGCTGCGGGACTGACCTTCGCCCGCCCGCTGCGGCCCAGGGGAAGCAACCCGTGTCCCATAAACCCGAACTCGATGCCCTCGCGCTAGCGCGCGACCTGATTCGCTGCAACAGCGTGACGCCGAACGACGGCGGCGCGCTCGACGTGTTGCAACGGGCGTTGGAAGGAATCGGCTTCCGTTGCGAGCGACTCGCCTTTTCGGAACCCGGGCACGCCGAAATCCAGAACCTCTACGCGCGCCACGGAACCGCGTCGCCGAATTTCTGTTTTGCCGGGCACACCGATGTCGTGCCGGTGGGCGACCGTGAGGCCTGGACGGTCGATCCGTTCGGCGCCGAAATCAGCGACGGATATCTCTATGGGCGCGGCGCGTCCGACATGAAATCGGCGATCGCCGCGTTCGCGGCCGCCGCCGCGCAAATCGTGGCGGCACGGGGCGATTCCCTGCCCGGTTCGATCAGTCTGCTGATAACGGGCGACGAGGAAGGCGAGGCCATCAACGGCACCGCCAAAGTACTCGACTGGATGCAGGCCAACGGCGAAAACATCGACGCCTGTCTGGTGGGCGAACCGACCAATCCGGAGCGGCTGGGCGACATGATCAAGATCGGCCGGCGCGGCTCGTTGAATGCGACGCTGACCGTCACCGGCACGCAGGGACACGTCGCCTATCCGAACCTGGCCGACAACCCGGTGCCCGGACTGGTGCGGATGCTGGCCGAAATATTGAACGAGCCCCTCGATGAAGGCACCGAGCACTTCCAGGCAAGCCGCATCGAAGTCACCACCATCGACGTCGGCAATCCGGCCGCCAACGTGATCCCGGCCCGCGCCACGGCGGCTTTCAACGTGCGCTTCAACGATCTGCATACCTCCCGTTCGATCGTTGCCTGGCTGCGCCAACGGTTCGACCGGACGAATTTGGACTACGGCCTCGAAGTCCAGATAACCGGCGAAGCGTTCCTGACCGCGCCCGGACCCTTGAGCGGCCTGATCGCCGAAGCCGTGCGGACCCGCCTCGGCGTCGAACCGGAACTCAGCACCACCGGCGGCACCTCGGACGCGCGGTTCATCAAGGATCATGTGCCGGTGGCGGAATTCGGCCTGATCGGCGCGACCATGCACAAGATCGACGAACGCATTGCCCTCGCCGATATCGAAGCGGTCACCGACATATACGCCGCCGTGCTGGCGCGGTTCTTCGAGTCCTGATGCCCGACGTTGCCTTTTTCACCCGCTCTCTCACCGGGGCGTTGCGGCTCGCGCGATTCGATGCCGGCGGCATGGCGGCCTTCGACGTTTCGTTCGAGGGGTTCTGGCGGTCGTTTTGGGCAGCGGGACTGGTGTTGCCGCTCTACATCTTTTTTTTGGCGATCAACTTCGAGGGCACCCCCGTCGGCATGACGACGTTTGTCGCCGTCAAGGGCGTCGGCTATGCCCTTGGCTGGATCGCATTTCCGGTGGCGATGATCGGGCTTGCCATCCTGTTACGCCTGACCCCCAACTACGTCCGGTTCATCGTCGCCTTGAACTGGGCCGCTGTGCTGCAATCGGTGCTCTTCGTGCCGGTCAATATCATCGCCGCGCTCGGCGGGCTCGACAGCGATCTCGGCGCACTGCTGTATCTCGCGACCCTGGGCGCCGTGCTGTTCTATGAGTGGTTTGTGACCCGGAGCGCCCTCGAAACCAGCGCGCCGATCGCCGCCGGCTTGGTGGCGGTGGACGTGCTGCTGGAAGTGATGATCGACGTTGGTTTCGACCGTCTGGTCTAGGGGTTGAAATCGACGTTGGGATGCGGCGGAACCGGGCCCAGACGCCGCAGTTAACTGAACACTTTCAAGACGTTAACGGAGGTTCGCGGATCACGTTCGAGGACTCAATTCCACCGTGCGGGACTCTAGGATAAGCCGTATTCGACACCCACCAGGTAAAGCCCCTCAGGGGGCGCCGTAGGCCCGGCGCGCGCCCGGTCGCGGGCGGCAAGCGCTTCGGCAATTTCGTTTTCCGGCCATTTGCCTTCGCCGACTTTTTTCAGGCTCCCGGCGATGGCGCGGACCTGGTTGTGCAGGAACGACCGCGCCCGGGCCTCGATCTGAATTTCGTCGCCGCGGCGGCGGACACTCAACAAATCGAGTGTCTTGACCGGCGATTTCGCCTGGCAATGAACCGACCGGAACGAGGTGAAGTCGTGCCGGCCCACCAGCGCCTGCGCCGCCCGGTGCATCGCCCTTGCGTTCAGGTGCACCATCACCGGCCACACCCGACCGGCCTCAAGCGCCGCCGGCGCGCGCCGGTTCAATATGCGATAGCGATAATGCCGGCCGGTGGCGGAAAACCGGGCATGGAAATCGGGTGCCGAAACGGCGGCGTCGAGCACCGCAATCGCGGCCGGGCGCAGGTGGGCGTTGAGCGCGTTCATGACCGTTTCCGGTGCCGCGTCCGCAGCCAGATCGAAATGCGCCACCTGCCCCAGCGCATGAACCCCGCCATCGGTGCGGCCCGCACCCTCGACCGTCACCGTTTCGCCCGAAAAGCCGAGCACCGCCGCTTCCAGGGCCTGCTGAATCGAGGGGCCGTTGGCCTGACGCTGCCAGCCGACGAACGCGCCACCGTCGTATTCGATCGTCAGGCGATAGCGCGGCATCGACGCTAGTCCAGACCTGTGCCCGCGGGCACGGCAAGACCGCGCAGCAGTTCCTCCGCCCCCATCGCCTTGCGCCCGGCGCGCTGAAGCCGCGTCAGCCGCAGCGCGCCTGAGCCGCAGGCGATCAACAGGCGCGCGTCGAGGGCATGACCCGGCGCGCCGTCGCCGTCCTCAGGGTCCGCCGTCAGCACCCGCAATCGTTCGCCGTCCCGTTCGGTCCAGGCCCCGGGGCGCGGACTGAGGGCGCGGATTTGCCGCAAGACCGCGTCCGCCGGCCGGGTCCAGTCGATCCGGGTATCGGCGCGCGAAATCTTCGCGGCGTAGGTCGCACCCGATTCCGGTTGGGGATGTAGAACGGCTGTTCCGGCGGCAACATCGGCTAGCGCCTGCACCAGCAGATCCGCGCCCATCGCCGCGAGCCGGTCGTGCAACTCGCCCGCCGTCGCATCGGGTCCGATGGGCGTCCGTTCGACCGCCAGCACCGCGCCGGTGTCGAGACCTTCGTCCATTCGCATGATCGAAATGCCGGTCTCCGTATCGCCCGCCAGGATCGCCCGCTGGATCGGCGCAGCGCCGCGCCAGCGCGGCAGGATCGAGGCATGAACGTTGTAACAGCCAAGCCGTGGCGCATCGAGAACCGGCTTGGGCAGGATCAACCCGTAGGCGGCGACACAGGCCGCATCGGCCGCCAGCGCCGCAAACGCGTCCCGCTCCGGCTGGTGTTTGAAGGTCGCGGGACAGCGCACCTCGATTCGCGCGTCCTCGGCCGCCACCTGCAACGGCGATTTGCGCGCAGCCTGGCCGCGGCCGGCCGGTCGTGGCGGCTGCGAATAGACGCAGACCAAGTCGTGTCCGGCCGCGATCAGCGCGTTCAGGGACGGCACCGCGAATTCCGGCGTTCCCATGAACACGAGCCTGAGCCGAGCGGTCACGTACTCGCCGCCTCCAACCGTTTCAACTTGGCCAGCTTGCGGAGAATGATGTTCCGCCTGAGGCCCGAGATGTGATCGACGAACAGGATGCCGTCGAGGTGGTCGATCTCGTGCTGGATGCAGGTGGCGAGCATCCCCTCGGCCTCGAGGGTGCGGATTTCACTGTCCAGGTCGAGATAGTGCACCGTGACGACGTTGGCCCGCTCGACATCGGCGAAGTATTCGGGAAACGACAGGCAGCCTTCCTGAAACACGGCCCTTTCGTCGGACCGCACCAGAATTTCCGGATTGATGAGCCGGATTGGCGCCGGCGGGTCGGGGTCCTTGGCGAGGTCGATCACGATCACCCGCTCGAGCACGCCGACCTGGATCGCGCTGAGCCCGATGCCGGGCGCCGCATACATGATTTTGAGCATGTCGTCGGTCAGGGACCGGATGCGCGCATCGACCTTCTCCACCGGCGCGGATTTCAGCTTGAGGCGGGGGTCGGGGGCGGTAATGAGTGTGAGGGGGGCCATGGGCGTCAATATTCGGGAAGGCGGGCGCCGCCGTGGGCCCTTGGTAGGGACCTCGCCCGAGCCCGTCAAGCAAGGGGACCCGGTGCGGTTCGGTGCTATGGTGCGGGCGTCAACCGCCGGGGTTTCGCCAATGTCGGAATTTGTCCAGATACTCGCCGCCGTGGTGGTCGTAGCGGCCGTGGCAACCCTGTTTGTAGTGGTGCGCTTCGGCCGGAGCCGCGGCCGAAGCGCCACGCAGGAAGACGCAGTATGGGCCGAGCGTACCCGGGCGCTGAGCGAAGCCCAAAGCGAAATCATGGTGCGGATCAAGGCGCTCGCCGAGGCTCAGACCACGACCCAGGCCCAGCTCACCAAGGCCCTCAACGAGCGCCTCGACACCGTCTCCAAGGGCATGGGCGACAAGCTCGAGGCCAGCGCCCTCAAGACCGCGCAGTCGCTCGGCGATCTGAAAAAGCACCTCAACGTCATCGATGAGGCGCAGAAAAATATCGTCGAACTGTCGGGCCAAGTTGTCGGTTTGCAGGACATCCTTGCCCACAAACAGGCGCGCGGCGCCTTCGGCGAAGTCCAGCTTGCGGATCTGGTGCAGAACATTCTGCCGCCCGATGCTTTCGAAATGCAGGCCACGCTTTCGAACAAAAAACGCGCCGACTGCCTGATCCTGCTGCCCAATCCGCCGGGATCGATCGCGGTCGATGCCAAATTCCCGCTGGAAAGTTTTCACAGCTTGCGCAACGCGCCCGGCGACAATGAAAAGACGCTGGCGGCGCGCCAGTTTCGTACCGATCTGAAGAAACACATCGACGACATCGCGGAAAAGTACATTTTACCGGGCGAGACCGCCGAATCGGCATTGATGTTTTTGCCGTCCGAAGCGGTGTACGCCGAACTCTATGCCAACTTCACCGACGTAACGGAATACTCGTATCGCAAGCGCGTCTGGATCGTTTCGCCGACGACCCTGATGGCAACCCTCAACACCGTCCGCGCGATCCTCAAAGACGTGCGGATGCGCGAGCAGGCCCACATCATCCAGCAGGAAATCCACAAGCTCCTCGACGACGTGACGCGGCTCGACAAACGCGTCGGCAACCTGCAAAGCCATTTCGATCAGGCCACCAACGACATCCGGCAGATCCGCACGTCCTCGGAAAAAATCGTCAAGCGCGGCGAGCGCATTGAAGACCTGCAAATAGAAGAAGCCGGCGAGGTCGGCGAAATCGCGGCCGCCGTTGCGCCCGCGCCCGAAGCAAGCGCGACGCTGCCGTTCGATAGCGCGGGCGGAAGCAAAAGCGGCTAAAGCAAATCCCGAGCCGGCGGAATCGCCGGCGACGACGACTTACGTTCTATGTCAAAGGGATAGAGCTTTTCGCGTGAGCGCATGCGAACGGGAAAAGCGCTAAAGCGGCCGGCGTGACTTCAGCGCGGTCGCGAGCGTGCCGTCGTCGAGGTAATCGAGTTCGCCGCCGACCGGGATGCCGTGGGCGAGGCGCGAAACCGTGACGCCGCAATCGTCGAGCCGGTCGATGATGTAGTGCGCCGTGGTCTGGCCCTCGACCGTCGCCGAGGTGGCGAGGATGATCTCGGTCACGTTGGCGGCGCGCGCGCGTGTGACAAGGCCGGCGATGGCAAGATCTTCGGGGCCGACCCCGTCAAGCGCCGAGAGCGTCCCGCCCAGCACGTGGTAGCGCCCCCGGTAGACGACGGCGCGCTCCAGCGCCCACAGATCGGCAACGTCCTCGACGACGCAGATTGCTGAGTCATCGCGTTCCGGGTCGGCGCATACCATGCAGGGATCGACGGCATCGAGGTTTCCGCACTCGGAACAGGTGCGTACGTTTTCCGCCGCCGCCGCTAGCGCCTCGGCGAGCGGGCCAAGGGCTGTCTCCTTGCGTTTGAGCAGGTAGAGCGCGGCGCGGCGGGCGGACCGCGGCCCAAGCCCCGGCAGTTTGGAAAGGCGTTGGATCAGGCGTTCGATGTCGCCGCCCGTCATTGCGAGCCTCTGCACATCATCAGAAAGGCGATTTGAATCCCGGCGGCAACTGGAGCCCACCGGTGACCTTGCCCATTTCCTCGGCGATATAGGCCTCGACCTTGGACTTGGCATCGTTGTGGGCGGCGATCACCAGATCTTCGAGCACCTCGACTTCGGCCGCCTTCAGGAGCGAGGGGTCGATCCGCAGCTTGCGCATCTCGCCCTTGCCGGTGAGCGTCACCTCGACCATGCCCGCACCGGACGCACCGGATATTTCCTGCGATTCAAGCGCCGCCTGCATCTCGGCCATCTTGGCCTGGACCTCCTGCGCCTGCTTCATCATGCGGCCGACATTCTTCATGAGTCGTCCTCTTCTTCCCCGGAGGGGTCCACAAATTCGCCGGTGTCCGGTCCGACGTCGCGCACGGCGCGAATTTCGGCACCGGGAAATGTCTCGAGCACCTTGCGCACCAACGGATGGGCGGCCGCCTGGGCATGGCGTTCGGCGCGCGTCGCGGCATCCTGATCCTCCAGTGTCGCCGCCCCTTCCTGGTTCGAGACCGACACCACCCAGCGCCGCCCGGTGGCCTTTTCAAGAAACTGGCCGAGGCGGTTGGGCAGATTCCTGGGCGCCTGTGCGCCAAGCCGAATCTCCAGGCTGCCGGACTCGAAGCGCACCACATGAACGTCGGTGCGGAGGTTGGCGTAAAGCCGCAATTCGCCCCGATCGGCCGCAAGCTGAACCGCATCGCGGAAGTTTTCGACGGTCGGTGGCCCGGACGGGGCGTCCGATTGGGCCGTGGGTACCGGCGGCGGCGGTGCCGGCGATTCATCGCCAGCCGGGTCGGCGTCGCGGGCCAGCGCGGCGGCCGCGCCACCGGCCGTTCCGGACGGGGGCGGCGCTGTCGCCGGTGCCGGGGCGGATGCCGGTGCCGGCGCGGGCGCGGGCGCACCTTTGAGATCGCGCACCAATTCCGCCGGCACCGGCAGATCGGCAGCAAAGGCGAGCCGGATCATGGCCATTTCGAGAGCGGCAAGTGGCAGCGGCGAGTTCAACACCTCGTCCAGACCCTTGAGCAGGATTTGCCAGGTGCGGGTAAGTTCCGCGACGCCGAGCGCCCCGGCAATCTCCTTGCCGCGCTCGCGCTCGGCCTCGGTTGCCGCCAGGTCGCCAAGCGCGCCGGGCGCCACCTTGAGGCGCGTCAGCCAATGGGTGAACGCCAGCAGGTCCTGGACAATCACCAGCGGATCGGCGCCGAGGCCGTATTGTTTTCGAACCAGCGCAAGGGCATCGGGCATGCGGCCCGCATGCAGGTGCTCGAACAGGTCGATGATTTCGGCGCGGTCGGCGAGACCCAGCATGTCGCGGATCTGGGGCGCGGTGATCGTATTCTCGGCAAAGGCTATGGCCTGATCCAGGAGCGAAAGACCGTCGCGAACCGACCCTTCGGCAGCGCGCGCGATCAGGTCCAGCGCATCGTCGTCGATGGGCGCCTCTTCCTTGGACGCGATGGCGCGCAGGTGGTCCGCCAGCTCGGCGCCGTCGAGGCGACGCAGGTCGAAGCGCTGGCAACGCGACAGCACCGTCACCGGAACTTTGCGGATTTCGGTGGTGGCGAACACGAACTTCACGTGCGGCGGCGGTTCTTCCAGTGTTTTCAGAAGCGCGTTGAAGGCCTGCTTCGACAGCATGTGCACTTCATCGACGATATAGACTTTGAAACGCGCCGAGGCCGGCAGATAGCGCACGCTGTCGATGAGATCGCGAATCTGATCGACCCCCGCATGGCTGGCGCCATCAATCTCCAGCACGTCCACATGGCGGTCTTCGGCGATGGCGCGGCAGGGTTCGCATTCGCCGCACGGCGAAATCGTTGGCCCGCCGGTTCCCTCGGGCCCGATGCAATTGAGCGCTTTGGCGATGATGCGCGCGGTGGTGGTTTTGCCGACGCCGCGCACGCCGGTCAGAATGAACGCCTGCGCAATCCGCCCCAGTTCGAAAGCGTTGGCAAGGGTGCGCACCATCGCGTCCTGACCCACCAGTTCGGCGAAGGTCGCGGGCCGGTATTTCCGGGCGAGAACGCGGTAGCTATCCGGGCAGGGGGAATCAGACATCGGGTATGGGGGAGCCTATGGAAAATCGAATCCGGTGGGAGACTGAACAAACGACCCGGTTGCATCCCGCTACGGCTGCTTCCTTCCGGACCTGACCGGGTTTACGAGGGCGTCCGTCCGCCGCCAGTCTCCCGGACCCACTATATCAGGATTGGTGAAGCCGAGTGCAACGCCAGAGCAGTTGCGAGGAGGGCCGCAAACGCACGGTTTGCGCGGGCCGGAGACGTGTGGCAGTGTTCGCCGCCGATGATGGACGGGGCCGGATTTGAAGGAAACGTATTTGCGGGCGGGACGCTCGACCGCGCCGGACATCTGCGCCGTGACGAGGCCTGGCTGAAGGCTCAGGAGGACCGCAAGAACGCAAGATTCCTGCCGCTTTGGCACCTGAAGGCGCTGGTGACGGAGGACGGGGCGACCGACCTGATATGGCTGTCGCGAGACGAAGTCGCGCCCGAACGCGCGGCCGGGGCCCACACTGTCCTTCTCGGCCTCGATTCCGCCCGGGTCCCTCATTTCGCGATCGACATCTCCGCTCGCGCGCCGGCCGACACCCCGCCGCCATTCCCGGACAAGGGCGATTATCACGATATCCGGCCGCTCGCGTCGCGGGTCGTGCGGGCGGACGCGGCACTTCTGGCACAGGCGCGCTCGTTGATCGACTGGCATCGGCGTCACCAGTTCTGCGCTCAGTGCGGCCAGCCGACACGGCCCAGAGATGGCGGCAATGTCCGGCGCTGCGAGGACGAGTCCTGCGCCGCCCAGCACTTCCCGCGTACAGACCCGGTCGTCATCATGCTTGTGACCCACGGCGAACTGGCGCTGTTGGGACGCCAGAGATGGTTTCCCGAAGGGTTCCATTCGGCGCTGGCCGGGTTCCTCGAACCGGGCGAAACCGTCGAGGAGGCGGTCCGCCGCGAGGTCATGGAAGAAGCCGGGGTTGCGGTCGGCGCGGTGCGTTATCACTCGTCGCAGCCGTGGCCCTATCCGTCCTCGCTAATGATCGGTTGCCTCGCCGAGGCGCGGAGCGAAGAGATCACCGTCGATCCGATTGAACTCGAAGCCGCCGGATGGTTCGACCGGCCGGCCTTGCGGGCAGCGGTCGAGGCCGCATCGGTGCCGGGCATCGATCCGCTCGGCCGCAACGCATCGCCGACGGGTCCCGAAAAGTTGCGCGTACCGGCACCGATGGCCATTGCGCACCAGTTGATCCGCGCCTGGGTCCTCGATGAAGATTATTGACCCCACCATCCTTGGCGGCAGCGGCCGGGCGGCCGCCCGGAATCGCGACCGCGTCTGCGTCCGGAATGCCGGCCCCGCGGGCCTGATTTCCAAGACCGGTTCGGCCCCCTCCCACTTGCAGGCGGAACCGCGCCCGCGCCGCCGGAAAGAACAATAATGGACGCTCAGACTTTCTGGATTCTCGCCCACGTCCTTCTCTTCGTCTATTGGCTGGGTGCCGATATCGGCGTGTTCATTTCCTCGCTCCAGATCATCAACCGCAACCATTCGATGGAGACGCGGCTCGCCATCGCCAAGATTCTGGGCATCATCAATTCGATTCCTGGGTTCGCCAGCCAACTGATGCTGGTGGTCGGACTGCAACTCGCGGCCAATCTGGGCCTGTCTCCGATATCGGGCCCCTGGCTGTGGCTCGCCTGGATCGGAACAGCGGTCTGGATCGTCGTCGCCAAGGCATCCGAGCGGCGGCGTGGCACGCCGCTCGGACGGAACCTCGCCAATCTCGATCTCCTGATCCGCGTACTCCTGATCGTCGCCCTCACCGCCGCCGCACTGTGGTCGTTCGTGACGGGCACGCCCTTCGTCGAGAACTGGCTCGCCCTGAAAGCGTTGATTTTCGCCTACGTTCTCGCCTGCGGCATCGGCATCCGTTTTGCCTTTGCCTCCTTTGGCCCGGCTTTGGCGCGCATGGCAAAGGAAGGCTTCAATCCGGAAACGGAGGCGGCGCTCAGGTGGCCCGTCATCTGGGTCAAACCGTGGGTGATCGCATTGTGGACCGGCCTGATCGTGGCCGCATTCGTCGGCATCGGCCAGTCGATCTGAGCCGGACGGATCGAACCTGCCGGGGCGGGAGATTCGGCCCCGGCCCCGCAAGGGGCGCTCAGGTCAGGCCGCGGAACGGGTGTGCCGGATAGGTGCCGAGAACCCGGAAATAGTTTGTGTAGAATTCCAGTTCCTCGAAGGCGAATTTGACGCCGACTTCGTCGGGGTGGCCTTCGATGTCGGCGAAGAATTGCGTCGCGTTGAAAGTGCCGCCGAGCTGATAGCTTTCGAGCTTCACCATGTTGATACCGTTGGTGGCGAAACCGCCCATCGCCTTGTAGAGCGCCGCCGGCACGTTGCGCACCCGGAACACGATCGAGGTCATCGCCGGACCCGCACCGGCAGGCGGCCGCTTTGACTCGCGCGCCAGGACGACGAAGCGCGTGGTGTTGTGGTCGGCATCCTCGAAATCGGGCTTGAGAATCTTGAGGCCGTAGATCTCGGCGGCAATCGAAGACGCAATCGCTGCCTGCGTCGGATCGCCAGCCGCCGCCACGTCGCGCGCCGAACCCGCGGTATCGGCCTGAACGCTGGGCGTCAGTCCAAGCGCGCGGATGTGATCGCGGCACTGACCCAGGGCATGAACGTGACTGTGCACTGTCTTGAGGCCCTTGAGCGTCGCGCCCTCGATTCCCATCAGATGGTGGTTCACGCGCTGGAAGTGCTCGGCGACGAGAAAAAGTCCGGATTCCGGCAGCAGATGGTGAATGTCGGCAACCCGGCCGGCCAGCGAATTTTCGATCGGAATCATCGCCAGCGCCGCTTTACCCGTCGCGACCGCTTCGAAGGCCGCCTCGAAATCGGGCTGAGGCAGCACCGTCATCCCGGGATAGACGTCGCGGCTGGCGAGGTGCGAATAGGCACCGGCGTGCCCCTGAAACGCAATGGTATTCGCGGGATCGTTGTCGGACATCGAAGACTCTGTCGAGCGGATTAAGAGATCAGGCGGGTGCGGCCGCAAACGGCGCTCAGGCGCCCGGCACAAGCTGCGCCCGGGCCCGGTCGAGATCGGCGGGAGTATCGACACCCATCGGAGAGCTGTCAACGAAGGTGGCGTCGATCCGCATCCCGGCCCCAAGCGCGCGCAACTGTTCCAGCCGCTCGCGGGTTTCGAGAACGCCCCTCGGCAATCGCACGAACCGCGCCAGCACCGCGCGCCGGTAGGCGTAGATGCCGATGTGGTGGTAGATCGGGCCTTCGCCCGCGGGCACCGGGTTGCGCGAGAAAAAAAGCACCCGTCCGGTGCGCGCGCCGGGCGCTGCTTCGACCGCCGCCTTGACCTTGTTGGGATCGGCAATATCGGCGGATGAGGCGAATGGATTGACCAGTGTGGCGATGTCGCAGGCCGGATCGGACAAGGGTTCCGTCACCGCTGCAAGGTCGCGCGCGTCGACGGTCGGGAAATCCCCCTGCAGGTTGACAACGACGTCGTAGGCACCGTCCGCATCCACCGATTCGACCGCCTCGAACACGCGGTCGGAACCCGAGGGATGATCGCGGCGGGTCAGCACGGCATCACCGCCTGCGGCCCGGACCGCGTCGGCGATTTCGGTCTCGGCGCAGGCGACCAGGACGGGCCCGAGACCCGCCTCCCGGGCGCGCCGCCAGACGTGAACGATCATCGGCTCGCCGCCGATTTCGGCAAGCGGCTTACCGGGAAGGCGCCGGGATGCCAGCCGTGCCGGGATGACGACGATCGGGTTCATGGTGGAGCACCGCCTCGATACCGCCGCGCGTACCCGCAAAACCGGAAAATAACATGATTCCAGAGACTTCCGGCGCCACAGGCCCGCTGCGGGCGGGACCTTTATACGAGTTGCGCGCGCCTGCGAAAAGCCGATAATCTGCGCCGCCACCGAGCGCGGGGAGCGACATGGACTTTTTTGAATTCAATAAGTTTGCCGGCACCTTTCTTGGGACCCTGCTGGTCGTGATCGTCCTGGCCATGGTCACGGACGTTCTGTTCGAAATTGAGGTGCCCGAGCACAACGCCTACGGCGCATTCGAAGGCGTCGCACCTGCCGAAACCGAGGCCGAAGACGCAACGACAGTGCCGACGCTGGCGGCGCTTTTGAATGCCGGCAGCGCCGCCGACGGGGCGCGTACGATTCGAAAATGCACCGCCTGCCACAACCTGCAAAAGGGCGAGGACAACAAGATCGGCCCCAACCTGTGGGGCGTTCTGGGCTCGCCGCGCGGCGGCGTCGAAGGGTTTCGTTACTCGTCGGCCTTCCGGGACCTGGGCGGCGATTGGGGCTATGCAGAAATCGATGCCTATCTTGAGAATCCCAAGGCCGCGGTGCCGGGCACCAAGATGGGATTTGGCGGCGTCAAGGATCCGGCAGACCGCGCCAACGTCATTCTTCTCCTGCGGGAGAACAGCGATACCGTTCTGCCCTTGCCACCGAGCTAGACCCGCACCGGCTTGGATCGTGGGATGAGCACTTGTCCCGCTGATCTGGTTGCGTTTGCGGGCCGTCTGGCGGACGCCGCCGGCGAGGCGATCCGCCCCTATTTCCGGCAACCGATCCCGGTCGAAACCAAGGCCGACTCGACCCCGGTTACCCAGGCCGACCGCGAGGGCGAGCGCGCGATGCGCGATCTCATCGCGCGGCACTATCCCGGCCACGGCGTCATCGGCGAGGAATTCGGCGAATCGGACGCGGGCGCCGGCTCGGTCTGGGTGCTGGATCCGATCGACGGCACAACATCGTTCGTCACCGGACGGCCCTGGTTCGGCACCCTGATTGCACTGGTTCACAAGGGTGAAACGGTGCTGGGCATCATCGACCAGCCGGTGTCGGGCGAACGCTGGGTTGGCGCCAGGGGGCGCCCGACGACACTAAACAACCGGGACATTAGCGTGCGCCCCTGCGCCGGGCTTGGCCAGGCGTCCCTCGACTGCACCGATGCAGCGATGTTTACCGAGGCCGAGGGTGCGGCGTTCGCAATCATCCGCGATCAGGCCGCGCGCGTGCGATACGGCACCGACTGCTATGCCTATGGCCTGCTTGCCGCGGGCTTCGTCGATCTGGTGATCGAAGCGACCATGGAATACTACGACTTTGCCGCGCTGGTCCCGGTGATCGAGGGCGCGGGCGGGACCATCACCGATTGGGATGGCGCGCCGCTTGGCCGCGGCAGCGACGGCCGCGTGGTGGCGGCTGGCGATTCGCGCGTTCACGAGGCGGCGCTGGCGCACCTCGGACCGGCGGCCCAAGAATAGCCCGAAGGTCTTGCGCCGGCGCGGCGCAGGCCGTTCGGGCAATATTGCTCACCCCTTCAAGACGTTAAGGCCGCGTTGTGCGCGCGGCGATCGCCGCAGGCGATTCCTCCTGAACGGATGCGGCTCCAGGCCCGGGCACGCCCGCCATCGCGCTCAATAAACCTGTGCCGTTCAGGGCCTTTGCCCCCAATTCCGCCAAAATTGATTATGATTGTGCGTTGCGCGAGACTCAGCGCTTCAGGGCAGGAATCGGAAAGGCGCACCCCATGACCCATTCGGCGAAACGGATTGCCGCGGCGGCGGCGGTTGCCGGCGGCCTGGTGCTTGCCGCAACCGGAGCGGCCTGGTCGCAAGGCTCGACCACGGTCCACGGGCAGGTGCTGTCGGGCGAACTGAAATACGGGCCCGATTTCACCCACTACGAGTACGCCAATCCCGACGCCCCCAAGGGCGGATCGGTTGCGCTCTATTCGATCGGTTCGTTCGATTCGCTTAACCCGTTCATTCTCAAGGGACGCTCCGCAGCCGGAATCGGGCAATTGTTCGAAACGCTGATGTCGAGTTCGTCCGACGAACCCAATGCCCATTACGGCCAACTGGCCGAAACCATTGAAATCGCCGACGACCTGTCGTGGGTGATCTTCAACCTGAGGCCCGAGGCACGCTGGCACGACGGCACGCAAGTGACGGGCGAGGACGTCGTGTTCAGTTTCGACATTCTGACAACGCAGGGCCATCCGTTCTACCGCAACTACTATAAGAACGTGGCGAGCGCCGAGACGCTGGGCGACGCGCGCGTCAAGTTCACCTTCGAGGGTGAGCTCAACCGCGAACTCCCTTACATCATGGGACAGCTGGCGGTTCTTTCGAAGGCCTATTACGACACCCACGTCTTCGACGAGACCACCTTCGACCCGCCGATGGGAAGCGGCCCCTACCGCGTCAAGTCGGTCGACCCCGGGCGCTCGATCACCTACGAGCGCGTCACGGACTACTGGGGCGAAAACCTTCCGGTCAACAAGGGTCAGAACAACTTCGACGAAATCCGTTACGACTATTACCGCGATCAGACCGTGGCGCTGGAGGCCTTCAAGGCGCACGAGTACGACTTCCGGTCGGAAAACAGCTCCAAACAGTGGGCCACGGGCTATGAGTTCCCGGCCAAGGAAAAGGGCCTGGCGATCCAGGAAACCATCCGCCACCAGAACCCGACCGGGATGCAGGCCTTCATATTCAACACCCGCCGCAGCAAGTTCACCGACCGCAACGTGCGGGCGGCGCTGGGCTATGCCTTCGATTTCGAGTGGGCCAACAGGAACCTGTTCTACGGCCAGTACACCCGGACCGAGAGCTATTTCTCGAACTCGGAACTGGCCTCGGCGGGGACGCCGGGGACGCTCGAACTCGAATACCTTGAGCCGTTCCGGAGCCAATTACCGGATGAGGTGTTCACCACCGAATACCGGGCGCCGAAATCCGACGGCACGGGCAACATTCGCGGCAACCTGCGGACCGCGCTGGGCCTCCTGAAGGAGGCGGGATGGGAGGTGCAGGACGGCACCCTCACCAACGCCGCCACCGGCGAGGCCATGAACATCGAATTCCTGCTGGTCTCGCCCGCGTTCGAGCGCATCGTCTCGCCTTATGTCAGCAACCTCGAAAAGCTCGGCGTCAGCGCCTCGATTCGCACCGTCGATACCGCCCAGTACCAGAACCGGCTGGACGAGTTCGATTTCGACGTCGTCGTCAGCACCTTTAGCCAGTCGCTGTCGCCCGGCAACGAGCAGCGCGACTTCTGGGGGTCCTACAACGCCGATGTCAACGGCAGCCGCAACCTGATCGGGGTCAACGACCCGGTGGTGGACCAATTGATCGACAAGGTCATCGCCACGCCCGACCGCGAGCATCTGATTGCCGCCACCCGGGCGCTCGACCGGGTGCTGTTGTGGAGCCATTATGTCGTGCCGCAGTGGCACATCCGGTCGTACCGCGTCGCCTACTGGAACCGGTTCGGACGGCCCGAAATCACCCCGAAGTACAGTCTCGGGTTCAACACCTGGTGGATCGATCCGGCGCGCGACGAGGCAATGAAGCGGGGCGAATCGGCACTGAGCGACAACTGAACCCGGTTGCTCGTGCCCGCGCCGCCGCGCCGCCGCCGGTCCAGGACGGGAGACTTGCCATGACGGGAACCATGACTGGCCGGACCACCCTGACCGGCGCCGCATTCCTTGGGCTGTTGCTTTTCGCCGCACCGGCCGAGGCCGAACCGCGCCACGGCATGTCGACGTTCGGCGATCTCAAGTACGGCAGCGATTTCACCCAGTTCGACTACGTCAACGTCAACGCGCCCGTCGGCGGCACGGTACGGCTGCGCGATCTGGGATCGTTCGACAACCTCAATCCGTTCATTCTCAAAGGAATCCGGCTGCGCGGCATGGGCGCGGTCGCGATGTTCCTGCCGTTCGAATCGCTGATGACGGGGACTGCCGACGAACCGGATTCGCTCTATGGCTTGATCGCCGAATCGGTCGATGTCGGCCCGGGAAAGGCGTGGGTGACGTTCAAGCTGCGGCCCGAGGCGCGCTGGCACGACGGATCGCCGATCACCGTCGACGACGTAATCTATTCTTTCAACATTTTGAAGGAACAGGGCCGCCCCAGTTACCGGATTCAGTATGCCGATATCGCCTCGGTCGAGGCGGTCGGCGCCGATTCCGTCACCTTCACGTTCACCGAAGATTCGATCAAACGCGACCTGCCGGCGGTGGCGGCGGGCATGCCGATCCTGTCCAAGGACTACTACGAAACCGTCGAGTTCGACAAAACCACTTTCGATCCGCCGATGGGGAGCGGCCCCTACCGGATCAAATCGGCCGATCCGGGCCGCAGCATCGTTTACGAGCGGGTGCGCGAATACTGGGGCTGGCATTTGCCGGTAAATCGCGGGCGCTACAATTTCGGCGAAATCCGGTTTGATTTCTATCGCGACCGCACCGTCGCCTTCGAGGCGTTCAAGGCGGGCGACTACGATTTTCGCGAAGAATTCACTTCCAAGACCTGGGCCACAGGCTACGATTTTCCCGCCGTTGCGGACGGGCGCGTCATCAAGGTCCGGATTCCCGATCAGTCCCCCGCCAACCGGCAGTGGTTCGTGCTCAACACCCGTCTGGCGAAACTGTCCGACCCGCGCGTGCGTCAGGCGGTCGGGCTGACCTTCGATTTCGAATGGACCAACGAAAACCTGTTCTATGGAATTTACGACCGCCTCAACAGCATTTACCAGAATACGCCGATGGCGGCGCAGAGCCCGCCGAACGAGGCCGAAATCGCGTTGCTGGAACCGCACCGCGACAACCTGCCCGCCGGACTCTTCGAAGGCGTGATGACCCAACTCGCGACCGACGGCAGCGGGAATATCCGCGAAAGTCTGCGCACCGCGACGCGCCTGCTGGAAGACGCGGGCTGGACGGTCGAGGACGGCGAATTGCGCAACCAGGCCGGCGAACGCCTGGAACTTGAATTCCTGCTCATCAGCCCGTCGTTCGAACGCATCATCGCACCGATGGTTACCAATCTCGAACGTCTCGGCATCGCCGCCCGGATACGGATCGTCGATTCGGCACAATATGCCAACCGGCTCCAATCCTTCGATTTCGACATCACGACAATCGCGTTCGGCACCCCGATGACGCCGGGCATCGGCGAACGCAATTTCTGGGGGTCGGCCGCGGCGGCCGCCGAAGGCAGCATCAACTACGGCGGCATCGCCGATCCGGTGATCGACGACCTGCTTGAACATCTGGCTGCGGCCACCGACCGGACCAGCCTGACCGTGGCCGCCCGCGCCATCGACCGCGTGTTGATGTGGAACCATTATCTGATACCGCAGTGGTTCCGGTCGGACCACACCGTCGCCTATTGGGCGATATTCGGGCGGCCCGATAATCCGCCGCCGTTCGCGTTGGGCTTCCTCGATACCTGGTGGATCGATGAAGCCAAGCTGGATGCCCTGCGACCCGACTAGAGCAATATCCGTAGGGATTGAACCGGCGCGGTTCAATCCCTGCGAATAAAATTGCTCTACTTTTTAAGAAGTTAGAGCAGCTTTATCCGTTCAGTAACCGCCGAAGGCGATTCCACCTGAACGGATGCTGCTCTAGGTGTTCAAATCCGATATTTGGTGGCGACGAAACGGGCACCAAATGTCAACATGAATTGAACAGAATCAAAAAGTGAGCCTGGGCGTGCGGGCTGACATCGAGGGATCGAAATGTCAGAGTCGCAACCCTAGGATCGGCACCGCCTCGGACCGCAGCCCGGCGCCGCAGACTCAAGGCACGTAATGCTGAACTACATCATCCGGCGGCTCTTGCTGATTATCCCGACGCTGTTCGGGATCATGGTGATCAACTTTTTCATCGTCCAGGCAGCGCCCGGCGGCCCGGTCGAACAGCTGATCGCCGAGATTACCGGCACTGCGGTCGATGCCACCGTGCGCATTACCGGCGACGCCGGGGCGGAGACCGGAGGCGGATCGGCGCAGGAGCGGTCCGCGCCCACCGACAGCGGCACGACGTCGAAGTACCGCGGCGCCCAGGGCCTCGATCCGGCGTTCATCAAGGAAATCGAAAAGCTCTATGGCTTCGACAAGCCGATGTACGAGCGCTTTTTCCTGATGATGGGAAACTATGTGCGCTTCGATTTCGGCGACAGCTACTTCCGCGATACCAGCGTCATCGATCTCGTGATCGACAAGATGCCGGTGTCGATTTCGATCGGGCTCTGGACCACCATTCTGGTCTATCTCATCTCGATCCCGCTGGGCATCGCCAAGGCGGTTCGCGATGGTTCGCGCATGGATATCTGGACCAGCGGAGTCGTCATCGTCGGTAACGCGGTTCCGAGTTTTCTGTTCGCCGTCCTGCTGATCGTGCTGTTTGCCGGTGGTTCTTACTTCGACTGGTTTCCGCTGCGCGGCCTGGTGTCTGAGAACTGGCGCGACCTGAACGTCTTGGACAAAGTGCTCGATTATTTCTGGCACATCTTTTTGCCAATTCTCGCCATGGTCATCGGCGGCTTTGCCGGGCTCACCATGCTGACCAAGAACTCTTTTATCGACGAGATCAACAAGCAGTATGTCATGACGGCCCGCGCCAAGGGGCTGACCGAACGGCGCGTGCTCTACGGCCACGTTTTCCGCAACGCGATGCTGATCGTAATCGCCGGATTTCCCAGCGCCTTTATTGGCATCCTGTTCGGCAGTTCGCTGCTGATCGAAATTATCTTCTCGTTGGACGGGCTTGGTCTCTTGGGGTTTGAAGCCATCATCAACCGCGATTACCCGGTTATGTTCGGGACGTTATTTTTCTTTACCCTTCTCGGTCTCATTTTCAATCTGATCGGCGATCTCGCCTACGTGGTCATCGATCCGCGCATTGATTTCGAGGTGCGCGATGTCTGAGCTGGTTCCCGCCACGGCGGGCCCGTCGCAATTCCTGGGCATTCGCATTTCGCCGCTGAACAAGAGGCGGTGGCGAAACTTCACGGCCAACAGGCGCGGCTACTGGTCGCTGCGGATTTTTCTGTTTCTGTTTTTCGTGTCGCTGTTCGCTGAATTTCTGGTCAACGACCGGCCCCTGCTCATCTGGTACGACGGCGAGTTGCTTTCGCCGGTGCTCACCGATTACCGGGAGACGCACTTCGGCGGCGATTTCGACACCAACGCCGATTACCGCGATCCCTTTGTCAAGGACTTGATCCGCGAAAAAGGCTGGATGATCTGGCCGATGGTCGAGTTCAGCTATCGCACCATTAATTTCGATCTGCCGGTCCCGGCGCCAGCGCCGCCCTCCTCCGTCAACTGGCTCGGCACTGACGACCAGGGCCGCGACGTAGTGGCGAGGCTCATCTACGGGTTCCGCATTTCGGTGCTGTTCGGGCTGGTGCTGACCTTTTTCTCGTCCATCGTCGGCGTCATTGCCGGTGCGGTGCAGGGCTATTTTGGCGGCTGGACCGACCTCATCTTTCAGCGATTCATCGAGATCTGGTCGGGCATGCCGACGCTGTACCTGCTGATAATTCTGGCGAGCATCGTCGAACCCAATTTCTGGTGGCTGCTGGGCCTGATGCTGTTGTTCAGCTGGATGGCGCTGGTCGGCGTCGTGCGGGCTGAGTTTCTGCGCGCCCGCAACCTCGACTACGTGCGCGCCGCACGCGCGCTCGGTGTCTCGAACCCGAAAATCATGTTCAAGCATCTCTTTCCCAATGCCATGGTCGCCACCGTCACCTTCATGCCGTTCATCGTCGGGGGCTCGATCACCGTTCTCACCTCGCTCGATTTTCTCGGCTTTGGCCTGCCCCCGGGGTCGGCTTCGCTCGGCGAAATGGTGGCCCAGGGCAAGGCCAATCTTCACGCTCCGTGGCTCGGGATCACGAGCTTTTTTGTTCTCGCGATCATGCTGACCCTGGTGGTCTTCATCGGCGAAGCGGTGCGCGACGCCTACGACCCGCGCAAAATTCAGGGCTGAGCGGACTGCGCATGACCTTTCTTTCCGTCAAAAACCTGTCTGTCACCTTCAAGGTGGGCGCCCGCAACGTGGAAGCCGTGCGCAACGTCTCCTTCGACATCGACCGCGGCGAGACGCTGGCGCTGGTGGGCGAAAGCGGCTCGGGCAAGTCGGTGACGGCGCTGTCGATCCTGCAACTTCTGCCCTATCCGATGGCATCCCATCCCACCGGCTCGATTGTGGTGACGGGCAAGGAAATGATCGGCGCCGATAGCGAAACGCTGGCCGATATTCGCGGCGATCAGATATCGATGGTGTTCCAGGAGCCGATGACTTCCTTGAACCCGCTCCACACCATCGAACGCCAGGTCAACGAGGTTTTGTTTCTGCATCAGGGACTGGGGCGCACGGCGGCACGCGCACGCACCCTCGAACTGCTGCACCTGGTCGGCCTGGCCGAGGCCGACAGTCGGCTCAAGGCCTTTCCGCACGAACTGTCGGGCGGACAGCGCCAACGGGTGATGATTGCGATGGCGCTCGCCAACAAGCCGGATCTCTTGATCGCCGACGAGCCGACGACGGCGGTCGACGTCACCATCCAGGCGCAGATTCTGAAACTGTTGCGCAATCTGCAAGCCGAACTCGGCATGGCGATGCTGCTCATCACCCACGACCTCGGCGTCGTCGGAAAGATGGCCAAGAACGTATGCGTGATGAAAGACGGGGTATTCGTCGAGACCGGCAAGACCGAAGATATTTTCGCCAATCCGCAACACGACTACACCAAGATGCTGCTGGCGGCCGAACCCAAGGGCCGGGCGCTCAAGGCCGGCGGGGAGGCGCCGGTGGTGATGCGCGGCGACCATGTCCAGGTCTATTTCCCGATCAAGGCAGGGCTCTTGAAACGCACGGTCGATTATGTACGCGCGGTCGAGGACGTGACACTTTCCGTGCGCGAGGGTCACACCGTCGGCGTGGTCGGCGAATCGGGATCGGGCAAGACGACCTTGGGACTCGCGCTGTTGCGGTTGATCAAATCCAAGGGCGAGATCAATTTCCGCGGCATCAGCATCCAGGGCGCGGGCTTCCGCGCGCTCCGGCCCTTGCGCAAGGAGATGCAGGTCGTGTTTCAGGACCCCTTCGGCAGCCTCAGCCCGAGGCTCTCGGTCGGCCAGATCGTTGAGGAGGGATTATTGGTGCACGGCCGCGGCGGCACCTACGATGAACGCCGGCGGCTGATTTCGGACGCCTTGTCCGAGGTTGGTCTCGACGCCGGCAGCCAGGACCGTTATCCGCACGAATTCTCCGGCGGCCAGCGCCAGCGCATCGCCATCGCGCGGGCGATGGTGCTGGAACCCAAGTTTGTCGTGCTGGACGAACCGACTTCGGCGCTCGACAGGTCGGTGCAGGCGCAGATCGTCGATCTGCTGCGCGACTTGCAGGAGCGCCACAAGCTCGCCTACCTGTTCATCAGCCACGACCTCAAAGTCGTGCGCGCACTGGCCGACGAGGTGATTGTCATGCGCGACGGCAATGTGGTCGAGGCCGGCGGCGCCGACCAGATCTTCGACCACCCCCAGACCGATTACACCCGCGCCCTGATGGCAGCCGCCTTCGACATCGAAGTCGCCTTTGAAGAGGCGGTTCGCACCTGATGCTCGTCTTGTCGGGCCTACCGCGCGGTATCGCGGACGAATGGGTGGAGGCACTCGCAGAGGCGGCGCCCCAACTCGAGGTGGCGATCGGCCCGGTCGAGACCGGCGCCGGCGCGGTTGAGGCGATGCTGACCTGGAAGCCGCCCAAGGGCGAGATCTCGCGTTATCCCAACCTGCGCTTCATCACCTCGGGCGGGGCCGGAGTCGACGGCATTCTCGCCGACCCGGACCTGCCGCCGGATTTGCCCGTGGTGCGGCTGGTGGATGACGCTTTGACCGCACGCATGACCGCCTATGTGGTTCATGCGGTGCTGCAATTTCACCGCGGGGCGCTTAGTTACGCGGCCGCGCAGGCGGCCAGGACCTGGTCTCCCGGCACGGTCCAGAGCCCCTCCGACACGCGCGTCGGGATTCTCGGCCTCGGCGCGCTCGGCACCGATGCGGCGCAAAAACTCGGTGCACTCGGCTTTTCGGTTGGCGGCTGGAGCCGTACCCCGAAAGAAGTCCCAGGCGTAAAGTGCCACCACGGCAAAGAGGGGTTGGGGGCGCTGCTGGCGTGCACGGACGTGCTGGTGCTGCTGCTGCCGCTGACATCCGGTACGCGGAACCTCCTCGATGCGGCGATGCTTTCACACCTTCCCGAGGGTGCCGCCCTGGTCAATCCGGCGCGCGGTGCGCTGATCGTCGAGGACGATCTGCTGGCGGCGCTGAATTCGGGCCACCTGTCGGGGGCGGCACTCGATGTGTTCGTGTCGGAACCCTTGCCCGCCACCCATCCGTTCTGGACCCACCTCAAAGTGATCCTGACGCCCCACATCGCCAGCCGCACCGACCCGGTCTCGGCCGCACCGCAGGTATTCGAAAATCTCCGCCGCGCGCGGGCCGGCGAGGCGCTCCTCAACCGGGTCGACCGCGACGCCGGGTACTAGAGCTTTTCCCGTTCGCATACGCTCACGCGAAAAGCTCTATCCCTTTGACATAGAGCAATATCCGCAGGGATTGAACCGGCGCGGTTCAATCCGTCGGATAAAATTGCTCTAGTTTTCAAGAAGCTAGAGCAATTTTATCCGTTCAGTGATCGCCGAAAGCGATTCCACCTGAACGGATGCTGCTCTGGAACGCAAATCGTCGTCGCCGGCGATTCCGCCGGCTCGGGATTTGCGCTAGGCCTCCAGCGTGCGGACTGCGGCGATGACGAGGTCGCTGAACTCGCTCAGGTACACCGAGCCCTTGACGGTGCGGTGAATCAGGACGCTGCGTTTGTCGTCGGGATCGCGCGCGCGGCGCACGAAGCCCAGTTTCGAGAGCACGTCGAGGGCGCGGGTCACGGCCAGCTTCGAAATCTCCAGTTCGGCGGCAAGCAGGCGAACCGTGCGGGCCGGCGGGTCGAGATAGACTGACAGCATAATCGCCATCTGCCGCGCCGACAGGTCCGGCCCCTGCGCACGCACCGAATCGCCGATCACGGCGGACCACAGCGACAGCGCTTTCTGGCTGCTGAGATCGGGCGGCAGGGTCGCCTCCATCCCGTGGAACGGGTCTCTCGATTGCGAAAATCCGGCGCGTTACTGAATCAAATTAGCAGATGTCCAGTCGACTCAAAAACGTACCCCTTATTCAGGCGGTGAAGCGGGGAGCGGAGCGCGGCAATACCGGACATAGTCGCCCCCGGCGATCGCCGGATAGTGATCGTGCGGACGGATAAAGACGTAGGCCCAGGTGGCGATGCTGCCGTGGCGGCGGGTCGCGACGGTGGCGGTTTCGCGCCGGTACTGCGCCGCCCAGGGCTGGGGCCCGCCCTCGACCCCCTCGTAGGCGTCGAGTTGCGCGAGCGCGACGGCCGGCGCCGTCAAGGCAAAGACTTCGCCGTGCACGCGCGCGCCGTCACAAAAAATGATTCCGGGATAGCCGCCGACATCGAACATGCGCGCGCCGATGACGCCATAGTCGAAGAAACGCCCCAGCGGCCGCAGGCGGTCCCATGCCGGTGCTCGGAGATCGCGCCTCAAAGTGCCATAGACGAACAGCAAATGCCCCGGCCCCGCCGGGCGCGCACGGGCCGCCTTTCGCTTAGCCATAGCGCGCCCGTAGCGCCGTGAACAATGTCCGCAGGCCGGTCGCCTCGCCACCCGCCGGGCGCCCCGGCCGCGACTTCGAATTCCATGCATACATGTCGAAGTGCGCCCACGCCTTGGCGCGCGTCACGAACGAGCGCAAGAATAGCGCCGCCGTCAGGGCGCCGCCGAAGCGACTGTCGCCGGAATTGTTGATGTCGGCGATCGAGCTTTCGATCAAGCGCTCATAGGGTTTCCACAGCGGCAGCCGCCAAACGGGGTCAGACTCGGACTCGCCGGCGCGCACCACCTGGCTGGCAAATGCGTCGTCATCGGTAAAGAAGGGCGTGAGACCGGTGCCCAGTGCGACGCGCGCCGCCCCCGTCAGCGTCGCGCAATCGACGATGAGATCGGGCGAGTCCTCGTCGGCGAGGGCAAGCGCGTCGGCCAGCACCACGCGTCCTTCGGCATCGGTGTGGCCGATCTCGATATGGAGGCCCTTGCGCGTCGGCACCACGTCGCCCGGTCGCATCGCCGAGCCGGAAATCGCATTGTCGACCGCCGGGATCAACACCCGCAGGCGCACCGGCAACCCGGCATCCATGATCATGTGGGCGAGCGCCAATACGTGCGCGGCGCCGCCCATGTCCTTCTTCATCAGCTTCATGCCGGTGTGGGTCTTGATATCGAGGCCACCCGAATCGAAACAGACGCCCTTTCCCACCAGCGTCAGGCGTGGCGCGGCGCGCGCACCCCAACGCAAATCGATCAGCCGCGGCGCGCGGTCGCTGGCCCGGCCGACGGCATGGATCGCCGGGAGATTGCGTTCGAGCAGCGCCTCGCCCACGGTAACTTTTGTGCGGGCGTGGAACGGCCTTCCCATGTCGGCGGCTGCGTCGGCGAGGTCGGCGGGCCCCATGTCGGACGCCGGCGTATTGACGAGATCGCGGACGAAAAACGTAGCGGCGATAACGCGCCGCGCAGTCTCGGGATCGCAGGCGCGCGGCACCACCAAGGTTGCAAAGCGCGAACGCCCCTTGGCGCGGTAGCGCGTAAATTCATAGGTCCCAAGGCCCCAGCCGACGGCAGCGGCGTGGGCAGTGGCGGCATCCCGCGCCCCCTCGACGCGAAAGTTTCCGCGCATAAGCGCCTTGGGCAACTTGGCGAAATCCCACGGCGCGCACGGATCGGCAACACCCACCACCACGCCGGCCAGGCGGCCATCCGGACCCGGCAGCCGCGCCCATTTTCCCGGCCGGGGCTTGAACCGAACCGCGCGCAGCCATTGGCGCTCGGCCGCCGAACGGGACTTGCGCCACGCCGGGTAGGCGGATTCATTGACCGGCCAAATTGGAATGGCGGCGGCGGTGTCGTTTTCCGTAAAGTAGGGAAGCACGATCAAATCTCTCCCGGCAGAGGCACCGAGCGTCTAGCCTAGAGTAATATCCGAAGGTCTTGAACCGGCGCGATTCAGGCGTTTCGGGTAGGATTGCTCGACTCTTCAAGAAGTTTGTGCAGGCCGCCGCCCGAAGGATACGTCATGGATTCGCTCACCCTAGTCATTGGCAGCAAGAACTACTCGTCCTGGTCGCTCCGGGCCTGGCTCGGCCTGCGCGCGCAAGGGATTCCGTTCGAGGAAATCCTGATCCCGCTGGATACGCACGGGACGGCTGAGCGCATTCGCGCCCAATCCGCGGCCGGACTGGTGCCGGTGCTCAAGGACGGTCCGGTTACGGTGTGGGAAAGTCTGGCGATCCTCGAATATGCTGCCGAACGGTTTCCTGAAAAGGATCTTTGGCCTGTCGATCGCGAGGCGCGGGCGCTCGCGCGCAGCGTCAGTCACGAAATGCACGCGGGCTTTGCCGCGCTGCGGGAAACCTGCACGATGAATTGCCGCAGGCGCTACGATTCTTTCGGCCTCGATGCCGACACGCGCAGCGATGTCGCCCGCATCGTGGACATCTGGGCGCTGTGCCGCAGCAAGTACGGGACCGGCGGTGCGTTTTTGTTCGGGGCGTTTTCTAATGCCGACGCCATGTATGCGCCGGTGGTGTCGCGCTTTGTGACCTACGGCGTCGAACTGGACGCGGGCGCGCGCGCCTACACGGACGCGGTCATGGCCCATCCGGCAATGCAGGAATGGCTTGCCGCGGGCGAAGACGAGCCGGTGATCGAAAAGTACGAGTGCTGAGGAACGCCACCTGTTCTAGGGCGCACCCCGCACTCGCATCCTGAAACCGTTGTGCTGAGGCTCGCCGGTCCTGGCAGCGGCCGAGAGGATCAGGCCGGGCGCACCAACACGGGGCTGCGGGCGCGACGGTTACACAGGTCAGGCCGGGCGGCCCCTGTCCCACGCCGGGTTGGCGGCCGAAAGCACGCCGTCCTGAGTCATGAACCGGCCCGTCGGCGTTAGGTATTCGGTATCCGGCGAAAGATCGATGTGAATGTCCCAGCCGTGGTCGCTCGCTTTCGCCCCTCATCGCTGCCGCGGGTTCCGGGAATCGAAGGCGTCGGGCGCGCAACTTGATGGTGCAACCACAGCGGAATCCGACTAGAATATGATTTGTAGCTTCGGTCGCGCAGCGGCCAAGCGGCGCATCATTGGAGAGCATCATGGGCCGACCGCACATCGAGTTCATCCAGGCGCAGGTTCTGCCGTGGCGACAGGGGCTCTACGGGGGCGCCCGACCGGACGTCGAAGTCAAGACGTTGAGCATGGACGACGAAGGCGGCGATTCGAGCCTCATTCTCCGCTATCCCCCCGGATGGACGCGGCAGGACCCCGAACGTCTCTCGGTCGACGAAGAGATCTACATCCTCGATGGCGAGATCGAGATCAACGGCATCGCCTACCGCGAGAACTGCTACGCCTATCTGCCGGCGGGTTACGTTCGGCGCAACGCCGCGGCACCGGGCGGCGCCGTGGCGCTTACCTTTTTCACCGGCGAACCGCGAACCGAAGCGGCCGACCCGGCGAGCGAGAGTTTCGACGAAAGCCTTCTCGTGCAGTTCAAGGATATTCTCGAGATGCCCTGGGAGACGGTGGGCATCGATGAGAACCTCTCGTACCTGCGACCGGCACAGAAGTATCTGTGGAAACACCCGCGCACCGGGGAAAACACCGATCTGTTTTGCTACACGCCCCACAGCCACCCCGAAGGCTGGAAGGGCATCAAGGAAACCCACCCCGTGGTGGAGGAGTGCTTCGTTCTCGCCGGGCAGATCACGGGCCATGTCGGCCAGCGCCGCACCGGCGCTTACTACTGGCGGCCGCCGGGGATTCAACACGGGCCGTTCGGATCGATTACCGGCGCTGTCGCCCTCTTTCGCATCCGCGGAGGCGCCTTTGCCAATATGTGGTCCGAAGACGAAGTGCCCTTTGCATTCGACCCGGGCCACAATCCCGTGTTGCCGCCGGAACTGCGCGAACTCGGCATGAAGGAGTGGCAGGGAGTCGAAAGGTACTAGGGCCGACGCCGGGGCTGCGTGAACGGGAACCGCGGGAGAATCCGCCGAAACACCGCAGCGACGGATTCGGACCAAGCCGGGCGCACGCCGCTCGTGCCGCCCCCAGATTACTGAATGAACCAAACCTGCTCGATTGATTGTGCCATGGATGAAGAGCCAGTAAACGCTGCGGCGCGGAAACGCTTGCTGCGTACGAGCACGCATTGGGGTGCCTACGATGTGGAGGTCGACAACGGCCGCATCGTCGCCCTGCACCCTTTTCCCATGGATCCGGACCCCTCGCCCCTTGGCCGTTCCATCCCCGGCGCCGTTGATGGCCCAGCACGGATCCGTCGGCCCATGGTGCGCAAGGGGTGGCTCGACAACGGACCTCGGGCCAACGTCACGGGCCGCGGCGACGATGTATTTGTCGCCGTCGGCTGGGACCAGGCGCTCGACCTCGTGGCGACCGAGCTTCGGCGAATCCGTGACCGGTTTGGCAACGAGTCGATATTTGGTGGCAGCTATGGCTGGTCGAGTGCGGGAAAATTCCACTATGCCCAAGGCCAACTGCACCGCTTTTTGAACGGATTCGGTGGCTATGCAAGCCACGTCAACACATACAGCCTAGCGGCCGGTGAAGTGATTTTGCCTCGAGTGTTGGGGATGTCGATCTACGATTTGCGGGACGAGATGACCACTTGGCCGATGATTGCAGAGCACTGTCAACTCATGATCATGTTCGGCGGCGTACCGGACAAGAACGGTCAAGTCGTCGCCGGGGGATCTGCCGAGCATACCAACAGGGTGTGGCTGCGCCGCTGCAAGGAACAAGGCGTCCGTTTCATCAACATTAGCCCTCTGCGAGACGACGCGAGCGAAGACCTGGAGGCTGAATGGTGGCCCATTCGACCGAACACCGATGTTGCCTTCATGATGGGCTTGGCCCACACCCTGATCTCAGACGATTTGTGCGATCGTGATTTTCTTGCCACCCATTGCGTCGGGTACGAACAGTTTCGAACCTATCTGTTCGGCGAGACCGATGGACAAGCCAAGACAGCCGACTGGGCGGCGCAGATCACCGGAATAGAGGCCGAGTCGATCCGGCAGCTCGCTCGCGAGATTGCGTCGTCGCGAACACTCATCAACGCGAGTTGGTCCCTGCAGCGTGCCGACCATGGTGAACAAGCCTTCTGGATGGCGATTACGTTGGCCGCTGTAGTCGGTCAGATTGGCCTTCCGGGCGGTGGGTTTGGCCTCGGATACGGTTCCCTCAACCGGCTCGGAGATCCGACCCGTCTCGTGAGGGGTCCGAGTTTGCCGCAGGGAACAAACCCGGTGAAAACCGTCGTTCCGGTCGCGCGCATATCGGACATGCTGTTACAGCCAGGCACGACCATCGACTACAACGGCGGGCGAGTGACATTTCCAGATATCCGCCTCATCTACTGGGCCGGCGGCAATCCCTTCCATCACCAGCAGGACACCAACCGGTTGCTGCAGGCATGGCAGCGTCCAGAAACGATCGTCGTCCACGAGCCCTGGTGGAACGCGCATGCCAAACATGCCGATATTGTGCTTCCCGCAACGACGCCGCTGGAGCGAAACGATATTGGCTGCGGCCCTCAGGACAACGTCTTTTTCGCGATGCATCGTGCGATCGATCCTGTCGGTCAGGCGCGGAATGACGACGATATTTTCTCGGACCTGGCTGCGCGGCTTGGATTCCATGATACCTATACCGAAGGCCGCGACGAGATGGGATGGCTTAGCCATCTCTACGACATATTCCGCCAGCGCACCGCCGAAGAGAGCATCGACGTCCCTTCGTTTCCAGAATTCTGGGAGGCTGGACATTTCGAGATTCCGCGAGTGGAGATACCCAAAGTCTTGTTCCGGGAGTTTCGTCGGGATCCACAAGCCAATCCCCTCGGCACACCTTCCGGGCGGATCGAGATTTTCTCGTCCACAATCGACGGGTTTGGGTATGACGACTGCCCGGGACATCCCGTGTGGTTGGAGCCCGCGGAGTGGCTGGGCTCCCCCAAAGCGGCGCGGTTTCCACTCCACCTCATCTCCAATCAGCCTCACAACAGGCTTCACAGCCAATACGACAACGGCGCGGTGAGTCTCGAATCCAAGATCGACGGCCGGGAACCCATTTGTTTGCACCCCGAAGATGCCTCGGTGCGCGGTATTCGATCCGGCGATGTCGTCAGGGTCTACAACGATCGTGGGGAATGTCTGGCAGGCGCAGTCGTCACCGATTTGATCCGTCCCGGTGTGGTGAGGCTGCCCACCGGTGCCTGGTTCGACCCACTCGAACCCGGAAAAGCCGGGAGCCTCTGCGTCCACGGTAGCGCCAATATGATGACTCTCGACAAGGGCACCTCAAAGTTGGCGCAAGGGCCCAGTGCGATGACCACACTGGTCGAGGTCGAACGTTATACGGCGCCTCTTCCGCCCATCCGGGCCTTCGATCCGCCGCCGACCGCAGGGTCTGCTTCCGACTAGTGGTTCAGTTTTCTCGAGACTAGGGAAATACCCTGGCACGGCGGGCTGGGCCACGGCAGATCGTAGCACACCGAAGTTGAAAGGAGCGAAGCAAGACTGGCGGCGCGTGAACCAGTCGGAGATTGTAATGCGGCTCTTCCGGAAGGGATAGACCCTCGCCGCTAGGGTACTGACCTAATTAGGACACCCGGCCCCGAATTAGGACAGCACTGCCGCTAGCGCTGCTTCCCATAGAGGCGACAGAACACATACGCGCCGCCCCGGCCCCTTGCGGAGCTACCGCCCCGAAGATCGACGGCAGGCCTTGGGGGCCAAACTGCAACCGTGGGCGATCGCCCGTCAACCTCGCTTTTCGCCTAGAAGATTGGCTTGAAAAGGCCAACCGCCGTGTTGATGACGACGATGGCCCACAGTACGTAGATGAACGGCTTGCTCCTGTTCAGGTCGCCCTTGATGACGGCCTCGACTTCGGGGCTCGATCCTTCCCGCAAAAGGCGTTCGAAGGCGACTGCGTGCGGTTTGGACGAGATATTCAGGAAGATGAGGATCATAAGCGTCACGCCATAGAGAAGCACTTTCAGGGCGAGCCAATTCGCCCCAAAGGGTTCGGCAGTGGCAAATGACGCGATTGCCGCTGCAAGTATGACGACCATCAGTGCCCAGTTGATCGCCATTTCGAGGCCCGCGAGCTTCTTGCCCCAGGCGAGTGCGGTCGGGCGGTGAACATTCCAAACGACGAAGAGCCACAAGGCACTGAGGACCCAGACGAGCGCCAGCCAGGCACCGTCAACCGGCGATAGCCCCAAGCGCGCGGCGAGCGTCATGCCCGTCGGAATTATTACGACCATCGCGACGCGGGGAAAGACGTCGACACCCTGAATCACGCGCGCGAGCACCGCGCGCGTCTCCGGCGAATACTCGGTCCTGACGTAGAGCATGGCCGAATAGTAGACGCCCATGTCGGCGCCGAGCCAGAACGCCATCGCCAGAAGGTGGATGAAAATCCAAAATGTCGTCCAGTCCATTTGCTCACTCCACTTCGAGAGAATGGGTTCGGCGGCAATGATCCCGCGCCGCCCTGCGCGACCCTAGCCAAAGCCGAATGGCCCGAGATGAACGCCAAGATAGGCATTATCGCGTGACCGCTCCACATCCACTCGGTCTCGACCATCCGGATGCTCACCGCGATCGACGCTCACCAAACACCCGGCATCGTCTGGAGTAGCAAGTGTTGCTGGATGTGAGGCGGGTTACCGCGGGTTCAGTTATGCTCCCAAACCTTCCGTCCCGAAGGATTGCTTCCCCGCCCAGGAACCGAACCTACACCATTGTGGTTGCGTACGAGCGCGGCCTCGGCGGGCACTGTTGGCGGACAGCGCATCGAAGACCTGCCCCGGACGCGGAATCTTCCTGAAGGAAACTTCGGCTTTCCTTCAGCCCTCGGTTTTTCGGCATCCTGGATGCTGAGCGCACATCGGATGCCCAGCCGGACAGTTTGCTTGATCACGTCGTTGGGAAACGGTGGCCCTTCGTGTCGATCCCAGTCATTCAACCAGCATCGCTACCGGAAGATACCGCTACAAGCCAGCAAACATGACAATTCCGTTTGGAATTGGGAGAGGCAAACAGTCAGGCACCGTGTTCGCAACACGGGACGCGCGATCGCACCCCTAGCGCCACTCGACGCCCTCCATCCCACGCAACCTTTCCTGCAAGCCACGCTCACCAAAAGGAACCTTGCGGCTGACCGGCGGATAGGGGTCAAGTCGTTGCTGGCCGGCCCCGTCCAGAATCGCTTCCGCCCGTTCGCGGGGCAAGACCACCACACCGTCTTCGTCTCCGAGGATGATGTCGCCCGGGTTTACGATGACGCCGCCGCAGACGATTGGCACATTCATCGATCCGGGTCCCTCTCCGCCAACCCAACGGGCTGTGGAGCCGCGGCAGAAGACGGGAAGGCCTTCGTGATCGATCAAGAGCTCGGTTGTGAGCACGACGCCATCGGCAACGACGGCCACCGCACCAGACTCTTTGGCCGCCCAGGCCATGGTCGCGCCCCAGCAGGATGTGCTCATGCGGCCGCCCGCGTCGATGACGATGACATCGCCCGGCTCCACGTACTGGGTCGCGACTTTACCGACGAGTGTGTCGGAAGGGTCATCGGAGGTAACCGTCAACGCCGGGCCGGCGAACCGCCAGTCGCGGCGCAACGGTCGAATACCGCTGTCCATGACGCAGCAACGGCCGGCCACCTGCCCAGCGATGCAAGCCCACGTATCGCGCGCGCGGGCGACGAGTTTCGGATCCGGTCGCTCAAATGTCGTGTTAATGACGTACATCGGTTACTCCCTGGTTGAGGCGCGGAAGGGCTTCGTCACGAATCCCAAAGCCAGCCCAAGCATACCCGGCTTTCAGGATGGGTTCACGCCGTGGTGGCGCTGTCTCCGTCCACATCGCAAGGGCTTGTGACCGACACGATCAAAATGGTCTCGTAGAAGACTTCGGCTTTCCTTCAGCCCTCGGTTTTTCGGCATCCTGGATGCTGAGCGCACATCGGATGCCCAGCCGGACAGTTTGCTTGATCACGTCGTTGGGAAACGGTGGCCCTTCGTGTCGATCCCAGTCATTCAACCAGCATCGCTACCGGAAGATACCGCTACAAGCCAGCAAACATGACAATTCCGTTTGGAATTGGGAGAGGCAAACAGTCAGGCACCGTGTTCGCAACACGGGACGCGCGATCGCACCCCTAGCGCCACTCGACGCCCTCCATCCCACGCAACCTTTCCTGCAAGCCACGCTCACCAAAAGGAACCTTGCGGCTGACCGGCGGATAGGGGTCAAGTCGTTGCTGGCCGGCCCCGTCCAGAATCGCTTCCGCCCGTTCGCGGGGCAAGACCACCACACCGTCTTCGTCTCCGAGGATGATGTCGCCCGGGTTTACGATGACGCCGCCGCAGACGATTGGCACATTCATCGATCCGGGTCCCTCTCCGCCAACCCAACGGGCTGTGGAGCCGCGGCAGAAGACGGGAAGGCCTTCGTGATCGATCAAGAGCTCGGTTGTGAGCACGACGCCATCGGCAACGACGGCCACCGCACCAGACTCTTTGGCCGCCCAGGCCATGGTCGCGCCCCAGCAGGATGTGCTCATGCGGCCGCCCGCGTCGATGACGATGACATCGCCCGGCTCCACGTACTGGGTCGCGACTTTACCGACGAGTGTGTCGGAAGGGTCATCGGAGGTAACCGTCAACGCCGGGCCGGCGAACCGCCAGTCGCGGCGCAACGGTCGAATACCGCTGTCCATGACGCAGCAACGGCCGGCCACCTGCCCAGCGATGCAAGCCCACGTATCGCGCGCGCGGGCGACGAGTTTCGGATCCGGTCGCTCAAATGTCGTGTTAATGACGTACATCGGTTACTCCCTGGTTGAGGCGCGGAAGGGCTTCGTCACGAATCCCAAAGCCAGCCCAAGCATACCCGGCTTTCAGGATGGGTTCACGCCGTGGTGGCGCTGTCTCCGTCCACATCGCAAGGGCTTGTGACCGACACGATCAAAATGGTCCACCTTTCATGAGAGTGTCCGGTATCTATGCCAGCCCTGTCATGGCGGCTGGAGCGTGTCGCAAGTCGGCAGAGCAAGCCTTGGCAATACGATCAAGCAACTCGCGCGGGGAATTCTTCCCCTTTTCGGCGTTCTGCTGATTGATCGGTGGTACGGAGTGGCGCGCGATTTGCGCCACGTTGGTGCGTTTGTTGGTTGAATGGCAGGTCGATCTGGGAAACGTGAGGCCGGTCGCTGGCCAAAAAAGAAAGAAAGGGGCCCGCCGACCCGCGGGCCCCCGCTGCACCTCTACGATCTAATTGATGATCATCGTGTCGTAGTTGAGGCGTTGATTGATCGCTTCGAAGTTCTGGATTCTCGGCTGATACGACATCGCCTCGAACCCCTCGGTCAGGAACAATAGTGGCGCGTTTGCCGCGTTTGCCTGGAGCAGTTCCTGCAGAATCGCCTTGCGTTTGTCGACGTCGAACTCGGCCGCTTGGGCCTCCACCAGCGGCATCTCGTCCTCATTGCAGTAGTAGGGCGGATTCTTCTTGCACGACACAAAGGCGTTGAAAGCGCGGCCGGCGTCGAGGACACCGGTCAGGTCGGTGCCGAACCCGAATGCTTCGTACGGCCAGTCGCCAGCGATCCAGTACTTCAGCCAATCCGGGAAGGTCTGCGAAATCAGGGTGGCCCGGAATCCGACCTTGGTCAGATCCTGTACCGCCGCCTGATAGATCAGGTTTCGTTCCGTGCTGGTGGTAATCGCCTGGATCTCCATATCGACGCCATTGGCGTACCCTGCCTCGGCCAGCAAGGCGCGCGCCTTGTCCGGATCGTAGGGATAGGGCGCGATATCGGGATTGAATCCGAACGCGTTTGAGGTCGCTGCCTGGCTCGCCGGGCGGCCCTCGCCGCCATAGACCGCCTCGATCATGGCCTCCTTGTTGACCGCGTAGTTCGCGGCCTGGCGCACGCGCTTGTCCGCGAAGGGCCCGCCGTGTGTGGAGACGATGGTAATGCCGAGAGTCCGGCCTGCCGGATATGTAAAGATCTTCACGCCCGCCTTCTCAAGCTCGCCGAAAGAATCCCGGGCGGTCAGCACATCTACGTCGATCTGGTCGGAAATGAGGGCCGCGGTCCGCGAAGCGGGATCCGGCAGCACCGTGTAATTGATACGATCGACGTCCGCCCGACTGCGCCACGAACCCACATTAGCTACTGCGACCGCCGCGCCGGGAGCGAACTCCTGCATCTTGAAGGCGCCGGTGCCGTCAGGCTTGGCGGCAAAGCCGTCAAGACCCTTGTCCACCCACGACATCGGCGCCACGATCGAGACGAAGGAAAGCTGTTTCGGCGTAATCGGGTTTGGGGCAACGGTCACAATTTCCAGGGTGTAGTCGTCCACGACATTGGCTTGCGCCACAGTCTTGACTAGGTCCTTGCCGGTTACGGTCACCGCGCCCACTTCCGACCGCAGCCAGTCTATGGTGGCCTTTACAGCCGCCGCGTTGAACGGTTCGCCGTTGGAGAACTTCACGCCCCGGCGCAGATTAAAGCGCCATGTCGTCGGATTAATATTCTCCCAACCGGTCGCGAGCTTCGGAACTGTCTCACCGGTCTTCGTAACCGCCGTCAGTTCATCGAAGATAGCGTGCCATACAAATACGTGCGGCATGCCCCGGCCCGTGTAGGGATTGCCCAGTCCCGGCGGTAAATCCCGAACCCCAATACGAACCGTGTCGGCCTGGGCAGGCATCCCCGCCTGCAACAATGCTGCGAGCGCGATGGCGCCGGCGCCCGTCCTAATCCATCGGCGCCGCCACGGCCCCGAGATTACTCTGTCGATACCCATCATTATTATTATCTCCCCTGCAAATCGGTTGCGTTCGGCGGATTATTCTTGTTCTGCCCAGTTTACCATGATGGCCGACAATACACATAGGAGTATCAATCGCTTGCCGGTGGCCGGACCGAGCGGGGGACCAGCATCTTGGCGGCATCGGCGCCAAATCAAAACGTGTACCTTCGGGATCGAGGCCCGAAGCACGCGCGCCGCGCGAGCCGCGGCGCTGACGTTAGACACGAGGCGCTGCCGAAGGCCAAAAACAACAGCGCCCCGCCTGACATGTGTGGCCGGGCCATCGCCTTGCCTCCTTCCCTATCTTTCGAACGACGGATCCATGCGGAAGATCACCTTTCCGTCGCGTTCCTCCCCCGATTTGGCGGCATGCGTCACCGCCTCGCGATATTGCTCCAACGGGTATGCGCCCGCAATTTTGGCCACCAGGGTCCCGTCGGCGACCAGGTCCGTGAGATCGGCGATTATCTGGCGCTGTTCCGGGCGGTTGAGGCCGGCGAAAGGTCGACCCATGAAATAGCCGCGCAGGCCGATGTCGCGCCGAACCAGTTGGGTGTAGTTCATGTTGCATGGTTCGCCGCTCATCCGACCATAGTTGAACACGGTGCCGCCGTCGGCAAGGCATTCGGCAATCCGGGTGGTGGCGTCGCCGGCGACGCAGTCGATGCCGAGCCGGATCGGCTGACCGCCCGTCGCCGCGCGAACGCGGGCGGCAAGTTCGGGGCCGTCGGTCACAACCGCGTCGGCCCCAAGGGCTTCGAGTTCGGGTACCGAGGCGTCACGTCGGACGACGTTGACCGTGCGATAGCCGCGCATCGATGCAAGGCGGACGAGGTAGCGGCCGACGTTTGAATTGGCGCCGTTCTGCAAGATCCATTCGCCTTTTTCCAGGTCGATCGTTGCTCGAAGAATGAATTCAGCCGTGACCACATTGACGATATTGGCGAGTTGGGCGGCATCGATCTCGGGCGCGGGATAGACGCGGTCGGCGGGGACGCAGACCCGCTCTTGCCACGATCCGGCATAGTAGGGCGTATAGACGCCGCCGTGGGAGCTACAGCGAAAAAGGACACGGTCGTGCGGCTTTAGGCCCTCGACCTCGGGCCCGACCTCGACGATCCGGCCGACACCTTCGATTCCCGGAACCCGCGGCAGGTCGGCATGGCGAAACCCGACCAGCCCGGCGACGTTCATCAAATCGCCGTTGTGAATCGGCGCCGCCTCGACGACGACAGCAACATCGCCCGCACCCACGGGTTGGGTTTCGCCGTCCACAAGTTCGAGCACCTCGCCCGGCTCACCGAATCGCGAATAGCGGAGTTGTTTCATACTTGCTTTGAAACCAACGGCCCGGTGGCGTCGTCCAGCGCGGTGCGCGCCCCCGAATCTCGGCCTATCTTCGCAGACTGAAGGCCAAGCGCCAAATCAACCCGGCACCCTGCCTTGATGGGGCCGGCGCCCGGAGGGCATCGAACGTCGTGCCCGACGAAACGACGCCGGGCCGGGGCTCCGGCGTGATCGCGGGTTCGTTGCGCTTATCCCAAAGGTGACTGGTAATGACGCCCGCCCGGTGCCGGGCCGGGGCCCACTAGGACCCTCCTTCTGCCGCGGCATGAGCCGAGTTTCAATCGAACCTAAGGTATGATCAGGCGGTTCTTGGGCCTCCCCCCGTAACATTTCGGCGGCGGATTCGTATTGAATGCTGGATCACATTGCGGCGACCGGTCACTGTGACCGTGTTCCGCCTTGAGAAAGAACGAAGGGAAACAAGATGACTCGGCCGCTGGTGACCGCTCTGGCAGGGATGACCATCGCATGCCCCGAACCTAGCCGGCTCATTGATATTCTGGTCCAGGAATGGGGCTGGGAGGTGCTCGCGGAAGGCACCATCGAACGCGAGCTCGAGCAGCTCTGGGGAATCGACACAGACAGTGCGGGAAGGACCTTTTCGATCGTGCGTGCGTTGGGCTCAAACAGGGGCATGGTGCGGGTGATCGGCGGGCCGGAACGTCTGCGCAC
>CAZTAK010000014.1:43593-49210 GCA_964611585.1 uncultured Alphaproteobacteria bacterium | reverse complement strand
ATCATCTTTCCGCGGGGGTCAAAGGCACCTGGATGCCGCCCGAAATGGACTCGCAGTACCAAATATACGATTGCGGCGAGGGGCAGGTGTGCGGCCGCATTACCTGGCTTGAGGTGCCCAACGACGAAAACGGCGTGCCTCAGGTCGATGTCAACAACATCGACGTATCGCTGCGCGGGCGCCCGCTCCTGGGGATGGAATTCTTGATCGAGTTCATCGTCGATGAAAGAAAGCACGACAAGTGGAAAAACGGGCGCATCTACAATCCTCGTAACGGAAAAACCTACAAGTCGACTATGCAACTCGACGGTGAAAATACGCTCAAGGTGCGCGGCTATGTCGGCGTGCCATTGCTGGGAGAAACCCAGATCTGGACTCGCGCTGAGCCGAAGAACTAGGCACTGGCGCGTTCGAGGGTTTTCGGCGAAACAAAATCTTCCAGCGCTGTCGTCGCTGGTCCGGTATCGCGCCACTCTGCCGCGGCGACGGTAAATCGGATCAGCCCCCCCGGCGGGGGCCCGCCGCGCCAAGCCTTTGAGTGCCGCAGGATCGCCCACTTAGGCAAGAACTCCCACTAGATCCTCGATTTCCGGATTATGTCCGACAACCAGAAGGGTGTTGATCCCGTCGTCGGCTATTTGAATGTGAGTGAGAAGATCGACCGCGGTTGCGAAATAAAGCGCTTCAACAAATCGGACCTTCGGATTTTCGTCTTGCGGGTTCCAACCGAGATCGTTGGCGACGCGCTTGAAGGCTTCGCGCGTACGGGCAGCCGGCGAACACAGCACCAGTCCCGGTCTAGAGGCTTGGGCGCCGAGATAGGCAGCCAGCAATTCACAGCCTCGCGCACCCGCCTCGCTGAGGCGGCGGTCGCGGTCGGGGCCGCCGTCGTCCGTCGCCGCCGCGGCATGGCGCAGGAGAATAAGGGATTTCGTTTTCGCCACCCGTTGCCCCGCGGCCAGCCCTCCGGTGGGTCGCACCGCCGCCGCGCGCCCCTGGTTGCCAAGAATCGCCCCTTCGGCTAAGAGACGAAAATCGGACCCGGCGGGTCCATTGCAGAAACCCCATCATAGCGATGGCCAAAACCAGCATCGATAACGAAATTGCGCGCGCGACCGACGCTGCCGAAGACCTGTTCCGCTCGCCCGCGCGGTTCCTCAACCGGGAGCTTTCGTGGCTCGCGTTCAACGAGCGCGTCCTCGAAGAGGCCACCAACGAACTCCACCCGCTGCTGGAACGGTTGCGGTTCTTGTCCATTTCGGCGGTCAACCTGGATGAATTCTTCATGGTGCGCGTGGCCGGCCTGCGCGGCCAGGTGCGTGCCAAATTCGAGGCGCCCAGCGACGACGGCCTGACGCCGGCGCAGCAACTGGCCCAGGTATGGGCGCGGGCGCGCCGTCTGATCGCCGCTCAACAGCAGACCTGGCGCCTTCTTCGGGCCGAAATGACCGATGCCGGTATCGCGGTCGTCGAGCCCGCCGAACTGTCGGTGGCCGATCGCGACTGGCTTGAGGACCGTTTTCTCGGGCATGTGTTTCCGGTGCTGACACCGCTTGCGATCGATCCGGCCCACCCGTTTCCGTTCCTGCCCAACCTCGGGGTCAGTCTGTTTTTGCGGCTGCGGCGAACCGCCAACGGCGGGATCATGAACGCCATCGTGCCGATGCCGCGGCAGATCGGGCGGTTTAATCGCCTGCCCGGTCCGAACATCCGGTTTCTGTCGATCGAAAACACCATCGAATTGTTCCTGCACCAGTTGCTGCCCGGGTACGAGCTGCTGGCGCGGGGTTGTTTCAGTGTGCTGCGCGACAGTGACATTGAGATCGAGGAAGAAGCCGAAGATTTGGTGCCGGTGTTTGAATCGGCTCTCAAGCGCCGCCGCCGCGGAATCGTGGTGCGGCTGAAAGTCGATTCCTCGTTGCCGCCCGAGATGATCTCGTTCCTGGTCGAGAAATTCGATACCGACGAGGAGTCAGTCGTCGTCGTCGACGAGACGGTGGGACTGTCCGATACCAGCCAGTTGATCGTACGCGAACGGCGCGATCTTCTGTTTCCAACCTACCGGGCCCGGTTTCCGGAGCGCATCCGGGAATTCGGCGGCGATTGTTTCGCGGCGATCCAGAAGAAAGGCATTATCGTTCACCACCCCTTCGAGAGCTTCGACGTGGTGGTGCAGTTCCTGCGTCAAGCGGCCGATGATCCGGACGTTATCGCGATCAAGCAGACCCTCTACCGCACCAGCGACAACTCGCCGATCGTCAAGGCGCTGATCGACGCAGCGGAATCGGGAAAATCGGTAACGGCGCTGGTTGAACTACAAGCGCGGTTCAATGAAGAGGCCAACATCAAGTGGGCTCGCGACATGGAGCGCGCCGGCGTGCATGTTGTTTACGGGTTCGTCGGTCTCAAGACGCACGCCAAGGTATCCCTGGTAGCGCGCCGCGAGGGCAATACCGTTCGTACCTACGTACACTTCGGAACCGGCAACTATCACCCGGTGACCGCCGAGACGTATACCGATCTGTCGTTTTTTACGACCGAGACGGGTCTCTGTAACGACGCCTCGCATCTGTTCAATTACCTGACCGGCAACGCCGAGCCTGTCTCTTTCGAAAAACTGGCGGTGTCGCCGTTGAATTTACGTGAGACAGTCATTCGCGCGATCGAGGCCGAGACGGCCCACGCCAAGGCCGGACGGCCGGCGGCGATCTGGGCCAAGATGAATGCGCTGGTGGATGGCGAGGCGATTGATAGTCTTTACCGCGCCTCGCAGGCCGGCGTTTCGATCGATCTGGTGGTGCGCGGTATCTGCTGTCTGCGGCCCGGCGTGCCGGGACTGTCTGAAAACATTCGGGTCAGAAGCATTGTCGGGCGATTTCTCGAGCACGCGCGCATCGTCTGCTTCGGCAACGGCCACGGTTTGCCCTCGCCGAAAGCAAGCATCTGGTTGTCGACAGCGGACTGGATGCCGCGCAACTTCGACCGCCGCATTGAGACACTGGTGCCGATCGAAAACCCGACCGTCCGTCAGCAGGTGCTCGACCAGATCATGATCGCCAACCTCAAGGACGAAACCCAGTCCTGGGTTATGGGCGGCGATGGCACCTACGCCCGTGTCGAATTGGGCGCCGAGCCGTTTAGCGCTCATTGGTACTTCATGACCAACCCCAGTCTATCCGGCCGGGGCAAGGCGCTGGATGTAGAGAAGCTGCCACGCCTGGTTCTCGACAACGGGTAGCCGCCCGGGCGATCCCATGGCCGAAATCGAACCCTTTGTCACCGAAACGCCGGTTGCCGGCGAGGGGCCCATCGCCATTATCGACGTCGGATCGAATTCCGTGCGCCTGGTGGTTTTTGAGCTCCTGACACGGTCGCCGAGGTCGGTGTTCGACGAAAAGGTTCCGTGTGGGCTGGGGCGCGGTCTGGGTGAAAGCGGGCGTTTGAGTCCGGAGGGGCGCGTTCGCGCGCTGGCGACGATCCGGCGCTTTGGAGCCCTGATCCGGGCGATGCGGGCGCAGTTGCTGGGGGCGGTGGCGACGGCGGCGGTGCGCGACGCCGAAGATGGCGAGGATTTTGCGCGCGTTGTGCATGCCGAGGCGGGTATCGCGCTCCGAGTTCTCAGCGGTACCGAAGAAGCGCGGATCACGGAGCTCGGCGTGTTGTCCGCGTTTCCGAATGCCGAGGGCGTGATGGGCGACCTCGGTGGCGGCAGTCTCGAGCTTGTCCAGCTCGGATCGGGTGCCCGGTCGAATCACGAGACCCTGGCGCTGGGACCGCTTCGTTTTCTGACCGACCCGGCGCCGTCGCGCGAAGAAATTACGGCCGCCATCGATTCCCAGATTGGCGCGATTTCGTGGTTGCACCAAGCCGAAGGACGGACGCTGTATGCGGTCGGCGGCGCCTGGCGGACCTTGGCCCGAATCCATATGGCCCATCACCGGTATCCGTTGCGCATCGTTCACGGCTATCGGATATCGCGGCAAGACATGGCCGAGATTGCGGCGCTGGTATCGCGGCTCGGTTCTCAATCGGTGGCTGAAATCGAGGGCGTGCCCGGGCGGCGCGCCGAATCGCTGCCGGTGGCGGCGCTGGTGCTCGAACGTCTGCTCGATCATGCGAAACCGGCGGAAGTGGTGATGTGCGCGTTCGGACTGCGGGAAGGGCTGCTGTACGAACACCTTCCCCGTGAGGCGCGCGGCGAGGATCCGTTCCTTGCGGCGGCGCGCGATTCGGCGTCGCGTGAAGGGCGATATTCGGTTCATGCCGAGGAAATCAACGCCTGGGCCCGGCCCGTGTTTGAGGATGGCGATTCCGAACATGCGCGACTGCGGTTTGCGGCCTGTTCCCTCAGCGATTTGTCCTGGCGCGGCCACCCCGATTACCGCGCCGAACTGGCCATGGTGCGGATTCTCCGGGCCCCGTTTGTCGGTCTCGATCACCGCGAGCGCGCGTTCGTATCGCTGGCGGTTGCGACTCGGTACGGCGGCCGGGTCAAAAGCGGCCTCGCGGTCGAGGCGCAGAATCTGATGAGCGGGGACGCGGCGCGCGAAGCCCGTGCCTTTGGTTTCGCCCTAAATCTGGCGCATACGCTTTCCGGTGGAATGCCCAATATCCTTTCGGCGACCCGCCTCGAATCGACCGGCGTGGGCATCGACCTGATCTTGCCGGCGACGCTGGCAGCGTTCGCGGGCGAGGCGGTGACGGTCAGTCTCCAGGCCCTCGGCGAGAGCCTCGGCAAAAAAACCCGGCTGGTGGTCGAATAGGGCCGACCGGCCCGCGGTCAGGCCGGTTCAATCATTTCGACGTGGCCGTCTTCGATGACGAGACCGATCTTGCCGTGCTTGAGGCCGAGGGCCACCTCGCCGAAGATCTCGCGCCGCCATCCACTCAAGGCGCGCACCGGCGCGTTGTCGTCGGCGGCGATTTGTTCCAGTTCATCCACGTTGGCGACCAGGCGTTGCGCGACTTCGTGGCGTTCGCACTGCAGGCGCAGCAGAACCCGCAGGAGTTCGACCGTGGGCCTGATCCCGGCGGCTTTCGGTTTCTTCGGCGGCAGGCTGGGGCGTTCATTCTCGGGGACCGCCTCGCCACGCAACACCGCCTCCAGTAATGCCCGTCCGCGTCCGCCGCTGGCGAGTTTTGCGCCGAGGCCCCGCACGCGGGCCAGCTCCTCGGGCGTGTGCGGCAGTTGGGCGGTAATCTCAAGAAGGGCCTCATCCCGCAGTATCCAGTTCCGCGGCACGTCACGGGTCTGCGCTTCGATTTCGCGCCATGCCGCCACTTCGCGCAGGACCGCCAGAAACCGGGGCTTGGCATTGCGTGTCTTGATTCGCCGCCAGGCATGCTCAGGGTGGGATTCGTAGGTCGAAGGCGAGGTCAGCACCGCCATTTCTTCGTCGAGCCAGCCTTCGCGATCGGTTTCATGGAGCCGGCGCGACAATTTTTCGTAGGCCGTGCGCAGGTGCGTCACGTCTTCAAGCGCATAGCGGATCTGGCGGTCGCTCAGCGGGCGGCGCGACCAGTCGGTGAAGCGCGAGGACTTGTCGATTCGTGCACCCACCAGGCGCGAGGCCAGGGTTTCATAGCCGACCGAATCGCCAAAGCCGCACACCATCGC
>CAZTAK010000014.1:0-43493 GCA_964611585.1 uncultured Alphaproteobacteria bacterium | reverse complement strand
GAGGCGGCGGAGCTGCCGCTCCAGGTATTCGGCGATCAGGTCTATCCCGAGGAAACCCGGCTCCGGTACCGGTTTCTCGATTTGCGCCGCGAACAGTTGCACCAGAACATCGTGCTGCGCGCGAAGGTCATCGAAAGCATTCGCCGGCGCATGCACGAGCAGGGATTCATGGAATTCCAGACCCCGATCCTGACCGCCAGTTCGCCGGAGGGCGCGCGCGATTTTCTGGTTCCCAGCCGTCTGCACCCGGGCAAGTTCTATGCCCTGCCGCAGGCGCCGCAGCAGTTCAAGCAACTGGTGATGGTCGCGGGCTTCGACCGCTATTTTCAGATCGCCCCCTGTTTTCGTGACGAGGACGCCCGCGCCGACCGCTCACCGGGCGAGTTCTATCAACTCGACATCGAAATGTCGTTCGTCGAACAGGAGGACGTGTTTCAAGCCGTCGAGCCGGTGCTGGCGGGCGTATTTTCCGAGTTTTCCGAGCGTCAGGTGCTGCAACCGTTCCCGCGCATTCCCTATGCTCACGCGATGCTGAAGTACGGAACCGACAAACCGGATCTGCGCAACCCCATCGAAATCAACGACGTGACCGACGCCTTTGCCAAATCCGGATTTGGCATCTTTGCCAACGCGATCGAGAACGGCGCGGTTGTGCGCGCCATACCGGCTCCCGGCGCGGCATCGCGGCCGCGTAGTTTCTTCGACAAGATGAACGAGTGGGCGCGTGGCGAGGGCGCACCTGGCCTGGGCTACATCATTTTTTCGGAAGGCGAGGGGCGGGGGCCGATCGCCAAGAATCTGGAAGAAGACCGGCATCGGGCGATCCGGGAACTTGCCGGGGTGGGCGACGGCGATGCGGTATTCTTCGCCTGCGACAAGGCACCGGCGGCGGCGATTCTGGCCGGGGCGGCGCGCACGCGCCTGGGCGAAAACCTAGGCCTTCTGGAATCGGAAGCGTTTCACTTCTGTTGGATCACCGATTTTCCGATGTTCGAATTCGACGAGACCGAGGGCAAGATCGGCTTCAGCCACAATCCGTTTTCGATGCCGCAGGGCGGGCTCGAGGCCCTGAATTCGCAGGATCCTCTCGACATCGTCAGCTACCAGTACGACATCGTTTGCAACGGCGTCGAACTTTCGAGCGGTGCAATCCGGAACCACCGGCCGGACATCATGGTTAAGGCGTTTGAGGTAGCGGGTTATGCCAAAGACGAGGTCGAACGACAGTTCAGCGGCATGCTGCATGCCCTGCAATACGGGGCGCCGCCGCATGGCGGGATCGCGCCGGGAATCGACCGGATCGTCATGTTGCTGGCGGGCGAACCCAATATCCGCGAGGTGATCCTGTTTCCGATGAACCAGCGCGCCGAAGACCTGATGATGGGGGCGCCGGCGGAAGTGACGGCGCGGCACTTGCGCGAACTCCACTTGCGGTTGGCGCTTCCGGAAGCGAAAAAGGACAAATCCGATTCCGGCGCCGACTAGCGGTGCGGCACTAGATTCTTCGATTCCTCAGGGTCGCCCCGCATCCCCATCGAACGATTGGGTTATGTTCGACCGGTGCCGGCAAACGGGGCGCCAATCTCTCGCCGCCCCAATCTCTGGCCGACCCAGGCCGGAACTGAGTTTCTAACTGGCCGGCGCTTTGGTTTGCGGCCGGGGGTCTTCGCGAGCGACCAGTGCGGTCTGTTCCTGAAGGCGCTCGCTCAGGATCGCGGCGAGATTGAACATTACCTTCACCATGATCTCCGGCATCGTTGCCATGGTTTTCTTGAGGGTTTCCTGCGTCACGATCAGCACCTCGACATCGTTCTTGGCGACGATGTTGGCGGTGCGCGGGACTTCGCTGATGAGCGCGGCCTCGCCGAAGATCGCTCCCGAACTCAATTCCGCAACCGTGCTGCCGTGGGCCTTACCTCGACGTCGCCCGAAAGCAATACAAACATCTCGCGGCCCATCTGACCCGCCTGCACGATATGATCGCCGGGCTTGCACTCCAGCATGGTGCCGGCGTGCAGGATCTTCTTGGCTTCGTTGTAGTTCAGCCCCTTGAGCAGCGGCATGCGCTCAAGTGGCGTTTGCTGCATTTTTTCGGTCAGGAACTCCCAGAACTTGTCCTCGTCCATCGTGTGGTCGCCTGCCTTGCTGGCAAAGTCGGGGAAGGCGCGCGGAAACCACTGTCCGGTTTCGACCGTATTGAGGAATTCGCCGCACAGCCGGGCGAAGGGCGAATTCACATCGCGCAGGTATTTCTCGTCTTCGGTCACGAGGCACAGCGGAACCTGATAGACGCCATCCTCGTCCTCGAAGTTGGGGCCATAGCGGCGGTACCCCAGCATTTCGTACAAGCCCACCATCGAGGGCGGGCAGGACGCGAAGTCGAACCGGTTACCCTTGTTGCGGACGATCTTGTAGGCTGCCCCCATGAGGACGGCGGCCATCTTGCTTTGCATGGAGCCCCCCGCCATGAACAGCCGCGACGTCATCGAAAGTGCCCCGGAACCGAACTCGGAGAACTTGTCGAACTGAAATTGCTTGACGAGTTTTTCGGGAAACTGGGACAAAGCCGCCGAGTTGACGCGGACCGATGCCACCACCCCGCCCTTCGCCATCAGGAACAAATGAAACGCCGAATCGTCAAGATCGTCCTTGATTACCTTTTTTTCATGGTCGGCGTGAACGGACGATCCGCCCTGCCGTTCCACCAGCGTCCGGTAGCGGAATCCGTAGACGCGTTCCCGCTCTTGCTCCGATTGGGGCGAATGAATCGAGATTTTCGGTCGTTTATCCGGACTGGCCATTTATTATTGCCGGGGATGCTACGGGTCCCCTGCCTCCAAGCGTCAAGATCACAATTGGTCGAGGGTAGTCGAGGGCGGGCGTTCTGTAAATTGGCGCGGCGGGCCTCGCCGAGGTCCGTGCGGTGTCTGTTATGGTTCTGTTATCACACGGAAATATCGGGGCAAGAAAAAGGGGCGCGCTAACTGCGCGCCCCCGAGACCAAGAGAGGTTAACTCCAAAACACGATACTCAACCTACTAACCACTCGTCGCACCTGAACCGGGCTTGAAACGCGTCTAGGAACAGCCGCTGGTCGATCCGCAGGTATTGCATTTGAGGCAGGTTCCGTTGCGAACGAGCGTAAAATTTCCGCACTCGGAACACGCATCGCCCTCATAGCCCTTGATTCGTGCCTTGCGGATCGGTTCGAGCTTGGCATCGACCGCCTCGGCCACACCCGCCGCGACGGCAATCGCCGTGCTGGCGCCTTCCGGCGCTGATTGGACCGCGACCGCAATCGGCTCAGGACCCTGCGCCGCCTGCGGCGAGGAACTGCCATTGACTATATAGAGGTTCGACCGGACGTAGCCGTTGCTGGCAAGGCCCATGACGGCGGCAAGGGACTCGGAGGTATCGGTCGTGTCGCCGCCGCCATTGCCCGCCCCCATGCTGTCGTGGCGCAAGTCGTCCGGTTCGACGTGGGCGAGATCGTTGCGGCCGAGGTAGGAAATCGCCAATTCGCGGAATACGTAATCCACCAGCGACGTCGACATCTTGATGGCGTCGTTGCCCTCGACCATGCCCGACGGTTCGAACCGGGTGAAAATATAGGCGTCGACGAATTCCTCCAGCGGCACGCCGTACTGAAGGCCGATGGAAATGGCGATGGCGAAATTGTTCATCAGGCTGCGGAAGGCGGCGCCTTCCTTGTGCATGTCGATAAAGATTTCGCCCAGTGTTCCGTCGTCGTATTCGCCGGTCCGCAGGTAGACCTTGTGCCCGCCGACAGCGGCCTTCTGGGTGTAGCCCTTGCGCCGCTGCGGCATCCGGAACCGGACGCCGCGTCCCGACAACACGTCGGTTGCGAGATCGCGTACCAGCGATTCCGCGACAACCTTCGCACGCACCGCAGGCCGGGATTCTTCAGCAAGTTCGTCTTCGACGCTTTCGTCAATGACGATGGCCGATAGCGGCTGCGACAACTTCGAACTATCGCGATAGATCGCGTTAGCCTTCAGGCCGAGCCGCCACGACAACGCATAGGCTTCTTTGCAATCCTCGATCGAGGCCGATTTCGGCATATTGATCGTTTTCGAAATCGCGCCCGACACGAACGGTTGCGCCGCGGCCATGATGCGGATGTGGCTGTCCCAGGCGAGGAATCGCTCCCCCTTGGGCCCGCATTGCGACGCGCAATCGAACACCGCCAGGTGCTCGTCCTTCAGGTGGGGAGCGCCTTCGAGCATCATCGCGCCGCAGCAGTAGAGATTTGCGGCCTCGATGTCGGCCGGAGAGAATCCCAACGCCGCCAGCATGTCGAACCCGAGGTCGTTGAGATCGCCCGGATCGAGCCCCAGGCCGTCAACGCAGAAATCCTCTCCGAATGTCCATTTGTTGAAGACGAACTTGATGTCGAAAGCGTTGGCCAGCGCCGCCTCCAGTTTATCCAGTGCGGACTTGTCGAAACCAAGCGCGGCGAGGGTGTCGTGATTAACGTCCGGCGCCCCATCGAGGGTTCCGTGGCCGGTGGCATAGGAAACGATGTCGCCGATTTGCGTTTCGTCATAGCCCTGTGTCCTCAGCGCCTCGGGCACCGCGCGGTTGATGATGCGGAAGTATCCCCCGCCGGCCAGCTTCTTGAACTTGACGAGGGCGAAATCGGGTTCGATTCCGGTGGTATCGCAATCCATCACCAGGCCGATGGTTCCGGTGGGCGCGATCACCGTGGTCTGGGCGTTGCGGTAGCCGAACAACTCGCCCAGCCGCAGCGCCTGCTCCCACGCCTCGACCGCGGCTTCGGCCAGCATCGGCTCGGGTACCGTCTCTGCTTCAAGCGGCAGCGGCGGCACCGACAATGCTTCATAGCCGGCCGTTTCGCCGCGCGCGGCCCGGGCATGGTTACGAATCACCCGCAGCATTGCCTCGCGGTTATCGCCGAAGCAAGGGAAGGCCCCCATTTCGCCGGCGATTTCGGCGGAGGTGGCATAGGCGGTACCGGTCATCAGCGCCGTGATCGCCGCGCATTTCGACCGCGCCGCCTCGCTGTCGTAGGAAATTCCCGAAGCCATCAGCAGGCCGCCGATGTTGGCGTAGCCGAGGCCGAGCGTGCGGTATTCGTAGGAAAGCTGCGCGATCCGCGCCGACGGAAACTGCGCCATCATGACGGAGATTTCGAGCGCCAAGGTCCACAACCGGGTCGCGTGCCGGAACGCCTCGATATCGAACAACCGGGTCTCGTCGCGGAACGCCATCAGGTTCAATGACGCCAGGTTGCAGGCCGTGTCGTCGAGGAACATGTACTCCGAACACGGGTTCGAGGCGCGGATTTCGCCACCTGCCGGGCAGGTGTGCCAGTCGTTGATCGTGGTGTGAAACTGAAGCCCGGGATCGGCCGACGCCCAGGCCGCAAGCCCGATACGGTCCCACAACTCGCGTGCCTTGAGAGTCTTGTGCGGCTTGCCGTCGGTGCGGCGCGTCAATGTCCAGTCGCCATCGGCGAACACGGCGTTGAGAAAGTCGTTTGTGACTCGCACCGTGTTGTTGGCGTTCTGGCCGGATACGGTCAGGTACCCCTCGCCGTCCCAGTCGGTGGTGTAGGTCGGAAACCCAATTTCGGTGTACCCCTCGCGAGCGAACTCGACGGCGCGTTGGATCGAGTTTTCCGGAATCATTACGCGCCGCGCTTCGAGAATCGATTTCTTGAGCTCGGGGTTGTCGGCAGGCGTAAAGCGGCCCGCGCCCTCGACCGAATTACAAGCCCGGATGACTGCGTTGAGGTACTTTTCCGAAAGCTTCGAGCCCGCGACCAGCGCCGCGACTTTCTGCTCTTCGTTGGACTTCCAGTCGATGAAGGCCTCGATATCGGGGTGATCGGCGTCGACCACCACCATCTTGGCGGCGCGGCGGGTGGTGCCGCCGGATTTGATCGCGCCCGCGGCACGGTCGCCGATCTTGAGAAAACTCATCAATCCCGACGATTTGCCGCCCCCCGACAGCGGTTCGTCCGCGCCACGCAGGTTGGAGAAATTGCTGCCAGTGCCGGAGCCGTATTTGAACAGGCGCGCCTCGCGGACCCACAGGTCCATGATGCCGCCCTCGTTGACGAGGTCGTCCGCGATTCCCTGGATGAAGCAGGCATGCGGTTGCGGGCGCTCGTAGGCGCCAGCCGAGGGGCGCACCTCGGCACTCTCGTGATCGACGTAGAAATGGCCCTGCGCCGGCCCGTCGATGCCGTAGGCCCAGTGCAGCCCGGTGTTGAACCATTGCGGCGAGTTGGGCGCGCCCATCTGGCGCGCCAGCATAAACTGCATCTCGTCGTAGTAGGCGCGGGCATCTTCTTCGCGGTCGAAATAGCCGCCCTTCCAGCCCCAGTACGTCCACGTTCCGGCGAGGCGGTGGAACACCTTTTTGGCGCTGGATTCGGCGACGTAGCGGTCTTCGGCGGGCAGTTTCGCCAGCGCCTCCTCGTCGGGAACGGACCGCCACAGCCACGACGGCACCGTCTCCTCTTCCACTTTCTTCAGGCGTACGGCGACGCCCGCCTTGCGGAAATATTTCTGCGCCAAAATGTCGCTTGCCACCTGCGACCAGGCTTCCGGGACTTCGACGCGCTTCATCTCGAAGACGAGCGAGCCGTCCGGGTTGCGAATTTCACTGTTGGTGTAGCGGAACGGAATCGATTCGAAGGGTGAGCAGCCCTCGACCGTAAGATACCGCGCAATACGCATCGTGCCCCCTGTCCCCGGCAGCACTGTCGGCCGCCTTGTGTCTGGTCCCATTAGGTGGGCGAAACCATCGACCGATTAATGATCTATATTGTGGTTCGCGCCCAGAACGGCACAAGATATAGACGCTCCTGGGGGCTGTCAAACAATTGACACAATATGTGGTCGATTGTGATCGGCGCCGCCATTGTCCGCGGGCGGCGGGTCTCAATCCGCGGGCGGCGGGTTGCGCGGCTGGACGAAATACCGGGGCGGTGCCATAGTCCCGCGCCAGCGGGGGTGATGCCGACCGGACTAAAGGACGAAGCAGCGACCATGAGCCTGGGTACAATGATATTCAGTTGGTCTGACAAGGCCACGTTTTCGACTCGATTGTTTACTTGGCGCAAGGGGCAGCGGGTCGGCGAAGATGCCCTCGGCAACCGCTACTACCAGGAGCGCGGCCGGCCCGAAAAGCAGGGCCCGCACTGGAACCGCCGCAGGCGCTGGGTGATCTACAAAGGCCGGGTCGATGCATCTTCGGTGCCGCCGGAGTGGAACGCGTGGCTCCAGCACACCACCGATGTGCCGCCGACCGACCCGGCGGCGGACTATACTTGGGAAAAACCCCACGAGCCAAACCGGACCGGGACCTCGGCCGCCTATCACCCTCCGGGCAGTATCGCCGCTGGCGGCGAGCGCGCGGCGACCACTGGCGACTACGAGGAATGGCGTCGGGAATAGGCGCGAGGGCCCAGAGCGGCCGGCGGGGCAGGGTCGGCAGCGGGGCCGGATCATTCGCTCCGGGAACTGCCAGATCATCCGCCCCGGCTATTGGGTGACGAGAACATGAACGGCAATATTTTCGAAGCGCTCATCGGCGCCGTGGTGCTGGTGGTGGCGGCGGTGTTTCTGGTGTTCGCCTTTTCCAGCGCCAATGTCGGCACCGTTCAGGGCTACGAGATCACGGCCGAATTCGACCGCATCGACGGCCTTGGGCTTGGCGCCGATGTGCGCATGAGCGGAATCAAGATCGGCACCGTCATCGATCAGCGCCTCGATCCCGAGACCTTTCTTGCGGTGGTCCACATGAGCATTGATTCAGAGGTTGAACTGCCGGTCGATACTTCTGCGCAGATCATCAGCGACGGCCTGCTGGGCAGCAAATTCATGGCGCTGATTCCCGGCGGCGACTTCGAAGTAATCCCGCCCGGCGGCCGGGTCACTTTTACCCAGTCGCCCATAATCCTCGAAAATCTGATCGGTCAGTTGATCTTCAGCGCGGGTAGCGGGGACGACCCCGAAGGCAGCGGGGACTGAGGCCGCCGTGAGCGAAGGCTTGCGTCCCATTCAAGACTGGGACTCGGGCCGCTACGCCGAGAATGCGCGGTTCGTTTCCGACCTCGGCGGGGCGGTGCTAGACTTGCTGGCGGCGCGGCCGGGTGAGCGGATTCTCGATCTTGGCTGCGGCGACGGCGCCCTCACCAAAGAGATTGCCGCCCTTGGCGCCAGGGTCGTCGGCGTCGATGCAAGCCCCGATCAGGTTGCGGCGGCGCAGGCCGCCGGGCTCGACGCCCATGTCTGTGACGGCCACGCGCTCACCTTCGAAAACGAATTCGACGCTGTATTCTCCAATGCCGCGCTCCATTGGATGGGCCAGCCGGCGCGCGTTATCGCGGGCGTGGGCCGGGCCCTCAAAACGGGCGGGCGGTTCGTGGGCGAAATGGGCGGCGCGGGAAACGTCGTCAAGATCATCGCCGGCATCGCCGAGGTTTTGGCGCTGCGGGGCCTCGAGGGGAGCAATGCTCATCCGTGGTATTTTCCGCGCGCGGACGAATATGCCGAAAGCCTCGTCGGTGCCGGTTTCCTGGTGCGCGAGATTCGCCTGATTTCCAGGCCGACGCGGCTTCCGGGCGACGTCGGCGGTTGGCTCGACGTCTTCGGAGACGGATTTTTCCGCCACGTTCCGGCCGCGGCGAAGGCCGCAGTGCGGGACGAGATCGTCGAACGGTTGCGGCCCGTGCTGTGCGACGCGGACGGTGTGTGGTGGGCCGACTATGTGCGTCTTCGCTTTGCCGCGGACCTGCCGCGATGAGGCGCGCGGCGGCTGGAATCGGGGCGTTGGTGCTGATCGCGCTTGGGTTCGCGGTTGTCCCGGATGGGGCGGCCCAAGGGCGCGGCAAGGTCGTTGTGCTGCGGGCGCTCGACAAGGTGACGGCGCGGATTTCGACAATTGAAGCGCCGATCGAGCGGGAAATCCGGTTCGGCACGCTGCGGATTCTGGCGCGTGCCTGCCGCACCCGCCCGCCCGAAGAGCCGCCCGAGACGACCGCCTTTCTGGAAATCACCGACGTTCGCCCCGGTGAGCCATCGGTGCCGCTGTTTACCGGTTGGATGTTTGCCTCCACCCCGGCGCTATCGGCGCTCGAACATCCCGTCTACGACGTCTGGGTGATCGCCTGCAAAACCCCCGCGCCGTCCGATTCGGAAGGCAGCGAATAGAAGTCTCCCTCGACCGCCAGCGCCTCGACGAGCCGACGCTGATAGGCATCGCGCGAAATCTCGCGGGCACCGAAGATTTCCAGGTGCCTGGTCACAAATTGGGTGTCCAGCAACCGAAAACCGCCGACCTTCAGGCGTGCCACCAGGTGCACCAGCGCAACCTTGCTGGCGTCGGCGCGCCGCGTGAACATACTCTCGCCGAAAAAAGCCGCGCCCATCGACACGCCGTAGAGGCCGCCGCACAGGCGATCGTCCTGCCAGCATTCGACGCTGTGGGCATTGCCGCCGCGGTGAAGGGCTGTGTAAAGGAGGACAATCTCGTCGTTGATCCAGGTCGATTCGCGACCGGCTTCGGGCTCGGCACATGCCCGGATCACGGTTTCAAAGGCGGTATCGACCCGCACTTCGAACAGGTCCTGGCGGACCGTGCGTGTCAGCCGCCGGGGAATATGAAATTCGTCCAGCGGCAGAACGCCGCGCAGATCCGGATCGATCCAGTAGAGCGCCGATTCCGCGGTGCCGTCCGCCATCGGAAAAAGGCCGGTGGCGTACGCGCGCAGCAGTATGTCCGGTGTCAGGGACATCTACCCGGTGGCGGCGATTTGAGCCTCGAGCCAGTGAATGTCGTAGTCGCCATTGACGAAATCGGCATTCTCGACCAGCCGCAGATGCACCGGAATAGTCGTTTCGATGCCGCCGATCACATACTCCTCAAGCGCCCGGCGCAGGCGCATCAGGCATTCGTTGCGGCTGGAGCCGTGGACAATCAGTTTCGAGATCAGGCTGTCGTAGTTCGGCGGCACCGTATAGCCGGCATAAAGCGCGGAATCGACCCGAACGCCGAGGCCGCCCGGCGTGTGATAGTCGGTGACCCGCCCCGGGGCCGGGCGGAAGGTGACCGGGTCCTCGGCGTTGATGCGGCACTCGATTGAATGTCCGGCAAACTGGGTGTCGTCCTGCGTGAACCCGATCTCGCCGCCGGCGGCGATGCGGATTTGCTCGCGGACGATATCGATGCCGGTAATCATCTCGGTCACCGGATGTTCGACCTGAAGGCGGGTGTTCATCTCGATGAAATAGAACGCGCCATCCTCATAGAGAAACTCGATGGTACCGGCGCCGAGGTAGCCGAGTCCGCTGATGGCGCGGGCCACCAGGCTGCCGAGTTCGGTCCGTTGGGCAGCGTTGAGGGCGGGCGAGGGGGCTTCTTCCAGCACCTTCTGGTGGCGGCGCTGCAAGGAACAGTCACGCTCGCCCAGGTGCACGACGTTGCCGTGGGAATCGGCCAGGATCTGGACCTCGATATGGCGCGGCCGGGCGAGGTATTTTTCGAGGTAGAGCAAATCGTCGCCGAAGGAGGCCCGTGCCTCGGCCTGCGCCGTCGTGAAAGCCTCCTCAAGGCCGTCCGGGGCGTGCGCCACCTTCATGCCGCGACCGCCGCCGCCCAAGGCAGCCTTCAGCAGCACCGGATAACCGATCTCGTGGGCAATCCGCGCCGCTTCGGCCGGATCGCGCACCGCACCGTCCGATCCGGGGACAACCGGTAGTCCCAGTGCCGCCATCCGCAACTTGGCGCCGATCTTTTCGCCCATCGCCCTGATATGCTCGGCCTCGGGGCCGATGAATACGAACCCGTGCTCTTTGACGATCGAGGCGAAATTCGCATTCTCGGACAAGAACCCATAACCCGGATGAATGGCGTCGGTGTTGGTGATCTCGGCGGCGGCGATGATCGCCGGTACGTTGAGATAGCTGGCGCGTACCGGTGGCGGCCCGATGCAGACCGTTTCGTCGGCAAGGCGCACGTGCATCGCATCGGAATCGGTAGTCGAGTGCACCGCGACTGTATGGATTCCCATTTCACGGCAGGCGCGATGTATGCGAAGCGCAATCTCTCCGCGATTGGCAATCAAGACTTTTTCGAACATCGCCGTTTATTCGAGGATGATCAGTGTTTCGCCGTATTCGACCGGGGCCCCGTTCGCCACCAGGATTTGGGTGACCTTGCCGCCACGCGGCGCCGGGATCGGGTTCATCGTTTTCATCGCCTCGATGATCAGGAGGGTCTGGCCTTCGCTGACCTGATCGCCGCGTTCGACGAACGGGCTGGCGCCGGGTTCAGGCGACAGGTAGGCGGTCCCGACCATCGGCGAGTTGACGGCGCCGGGGTGGCCGGCAGTGTCGGCTGAGGCCGCTGCCGGGGCTTGCACGGCAGGCGCAGGCGCGGCCGGGAGCACGGGCGCCGCGGCGACCGTATTGCGGGCCACACGGACGCGCTGGCGGTCTTCTTCCCACTCGATTTCAGTCAACCCGGTTTCTTCAAGTAACTCCGAAAGCTCTCTGATTAAATCTTTGTTTATATTCGATTTAGTCATAAGTAATTCGTGTCAATCTGAGGCACTGACGCCCTCCAGAAGGCGCGCCACCGCCTCCAGCGCCAGAACGTAGCCGTGCGGCCCGAAGCCGCTGATTACGCCGCTCGCGGCCTGGCTCACATAGGAGTGGTGGCGGAACTCCTCGCGCCGGCAAATGTTGGACAAATGAACCTCGACCACCGGCGCGTCCGCCGCCCGGAGGGCATCGAGTAGCGCCACGGAGGTGTGGCTGTAGGCGCCCGCGTTGACGATCAGGGCCTGGACCCTGCCGCGGCTTTCCTGAACCCAGGTGACCAGTTCCGCTTCGCTGTTGGATTGCCGGAAATCGAGTTGAAATCCCAGGTCGCTGGCCTTGAGCGTGGCGGCTAATTCAATGTCCTGCAACGTTTCAGAGCCGTAAATCTCGGGCTCCCGCGTTCCCAACAAGTTGAGGTTGGGGCCGTTGAGGACCAGGACGACAGGGTTTACCAAGGCGGTCCACGCAATTCGGTTTCAGGCGATGGCCAGCGGCGGGCGCCGGTCCAGCCTTATAGCATGGGCGCAAGCGTGCGCAACGGTGTTGGAAGGCAGTTACCTGGCGATTAACCTCACATTAAGGCACTTGAGGCAAACTCGCGACCGGGGCGAACCTTGGGGCGGAATGGTGTGACTAGCGTACTTCACTTCGGCGCCGATTCTGCGGCCGGGATGGAACGGCGGCTTGTAGTGCGCATGCTGAAGTACTGGCGCAGCCTGATCGAAAATGGTGCGCGCCGACCGGGCATGAACCGGATCAATCCGGAAACCCTCGCCGATAGCTGGGACTGGTGCTACGCGCTCGATTTTTCGGAACCGGAAGACGATCCGATCATCAGGTTTGCCGGTCACGGCTACTTCGACGATCTCGATTCCGATCCCGTCGGGTGCCGCCTGTCGGAAATCAATTCGGTTTCGCTTCTGCGGTACGCCACCACGTATTTTCCCGACGCGGTGCGCAAAGCGGTGCCGGTGACCTTCGGCGGCGAATTCAATGGGGAGGACGGTACCCGCACGCTTTATCGTAGCGTCATCCTACCCTTGGATGATGAGAACGGCACGTTTTCGATCCTGTTCGGGGCCACCAACTACAGGCGTGACTCGGCATGAACCTTTACGAAGTGCAGATTCGTGAAGGCGGGGAGCGGGTCGCCGATTCACTTTATGACGATCTTGAACTCGCCACCTTCGAGGCCGAGCGCCGGAGCGTAGAAGACGGCGTGAGGTTGCGCATCGTTCTCGACCGTGAGGCGGGGCGCGAATCCTCGGCGCCGGAGATCTTCTATACGACCGGCAGTGATCCGGCCGTTTCGGAAGCTGCGGGCAAGGCGCCGCCTCGCGAGTCGGGCGGCGGCTGGACCCGTGTCCGGCGGCGCCACATCGCCGTGGGGGCACTGGCGCTGGCGGCAGCCGTCCTGTGGATCCTGTCGCCCCCGGCCTAAAGCAAAAATACCCACAAGATTGGACCGGCTCGGCTCAAACCGCTCGGGTAAAACCGAACGGGGCTTCCGGAAGCTGGCGCCGCTATAACCGTTCCTTGATCGCCGAACGCGATCTCTCCGCGACAAATGCGGTTCTGGAGCACTTTCCGGCCGGATTGAATCGATTTGATGGCGGCAAACAGGATTTTCGGGGCGGCGCGCCGTGAAGCGCGATGCCGCCGCATCGGGCGAGTGCCGCAACGCGCCCGAGGAGCCTGTTTGCTCCACCGAAGACCGGGATTCGTTGCGCCGTGGCATTGTTGCGTCCCTTTTCCGATGCCGGGCATCGCCTTGCGGACAGGGCCGCGCCACGGCACACGGACCGCGCCGCGCCGTGGCACAACGTATCTCCGGCCAAAGAGTTCAATCTGGCCGGGAAATGCTCTAGTTGCGCGACCCTGGCCTTTCCAAAAACCCGCACCGGCCTGCACCGCATGGCTGCCTTCTTGATGGGCTCGTTTCGATTCGTTGTTGGGTCCCCATTTCATCGCGTCCAGCGGTCGGAATTGAAGCGCCGGGTTTCGCCCGGCGCCACTCGCGGAAACGCGCCATGTACCCACCTATCTCGCCGGTTGAACCCAGCCGTTGCTATCCCCATACTTGTGCGAGGTGCGGTTTATGGTTCCCATTGGGGCAGTTTTCATGCGCGTTACAGTCAATGGCGATGCTCGGGATGTGGCCGGGCCCTTGTCGGTGCTCGAGTTGCTGGATCGGCTCGGCATCGATGGGCGCAAGGTGGCACTCGAGCGCAATCTTGGGATTGTGCCGCGATCGGCGTTCGTCACGACAGCGGTCGCCGATGGCGATGCCTACGAAATCGTTCATTTCATCGGCGGCGGCAACGATCCGGCACCGGCGCTGGAACCGGGCGCGTTGACCCTGGGCGGGCAGGCATTTCAATCGCGCCTGATTGTCGGCACCGGCAAGTATCGCGATTTCGACGAAACCCGCGAGGCGGTGGCGGCGTCGGGGGCGGAAATCGTTACCGTCGCGGTGCGCCGCGTCAACCTGACCGACCCCGGCCAGCCGATGCTGGTCGATTACCTCGATCCCAAGGTCTACACCTATCTTCCCAATACCGCCGGCTGCCATACCGCCGACGAGGCCGTGCGGACGCTACGGCTGGCGCGCGAGGCGGGCGGCTGGTCGCTGGTCAAGCTCGAAGTGCTGGGCGACGAGAGAACCCTTTATCCCGACATGCCGGAAACCGTGCGGGCGTCCGAAACGCTCGTCAAGGAAGGGTTCGACGTCATGGTCTATTGCAGCGACGATCCGATTCAGGCGAAACGCCTGGAGGACATCGGATGCTGCGCGATCATGCCGCTGGCGGCGCCCATCGGTTCGGGCCTCGGGATTCAGAATCCGGTCACCCTGCGGATCATCATCGAAAACGCCAAGGTTCCGGTGATCGTCGATGCCGGCGTCGGCACTGCCTCGGACGCTTCCGAGGCAATGGAACTGGGCTGCGACGGGGTGCTGATGAACACCGCCATCGCCGAAGCAAAGGACCCGGTGCTCATGGCCAAGGCAATGCGGCTCGCGGTTGAATCCGGGCGGCTTGCCTATCTCGCCGGGCGGATGGGAAAGCGCACCTACGCCGATCCCTCCTCGCCGCTGGCGGGCCTGATCTAGGCGTTTGATTCCGGCATTCGGCGGCGATGCCACCGGGCCATTTGTTGTCATGTATCGAAGTGGATTGGTCTTGATCCTGCGCCCTGACTGAGGGCGCGGGCTGACGGCGAGGGTCGAAACGTCAGAATTACCCCCTCAGGGGCCCGCGGCGGGTCCGCGGACGTTACTGCCCGGCGGCGTTTAGGATATCGCCCGCCCTGAGCGCGCCCGGCGATCCCACCGGCAGCTGGTCTTCGGCACGGCGCGCGTGGGTGGTGGCCGAATCGTGATCGCCGATCAGAAAGGCGCGTTCGGCGCTCGCCAGGCTCGACATGCCGAACCGCCCATCGCGGCCGTAGGCAATCGCGAGTGAACGCCACGCCGCGGTGCTGTTTCTGTCGATCCGAACCGCCTCTTCAAGATGGACGATCGCGTCGCGGTTGAAGCCGGGTTCGTTGAGGGCGATCTGGGTCTGGGCGAGGCCGATCCGCAAGAGCGCCTCGTGCGGCGCCAGCCGGACGGCCTCTTCAAGGGCGTGTCGCGCTTCATCGAGGCGTCCGTTCTCGTAAAAGATTTGCCCATTCAGCTCATGAAAAAAAGGATTGTCCGGTTCGGCGTCGAGCAAGAGGCCGGCGGCCTCGAGCGCGCGCGCGGTGTCGCCCGACTGGTGATGGGCCAGTGCGCGGGCGTACACGGCCGGAATCGAGGTATCGCTCTCGGGGTAAATTCGAAAGGTGTTGCGGGGGCGCTCGATATAGCCCTGCAACTTGGCCCGTATCCGCGCATAGGCCTCAGCCATTTGCGGGTCCGGCGCTGGCTCCGGCGCGGCCGCCACAATCCGCGTTACCGCATTCAGGCGTTCGCGAGAGAGCGGATGGCTCCGCGTGTACGGGTCCTGACTGGTGCGCAGGAGGGGTTCCTGGGTCCCCAGCATTTCCAGCACCTCGACCAGCCCGCGGCCTGACTGGCCGATGTCCTGCAAATACCGGAGGGCAGCTTGATCGGCCGCCGATTCCTGGGTCCTGCTGTACAGCAACAAGCTTCGCTGCGCGATTTGGGCACCGCCGCCGAGCACCGCGGCGCCGCTGCGACCGCCGCCGACGACAACGGCCGCGGCGCCGATGATGACCGCGGCGATGCTCTGGGCGGTTGCACCGCGCAAGGCCTCCCGAGTCCGGGCGAGATGGCCACCGGCGATGTGGCCGGTCTCATGGGCGATGACGGCGGTGATCTGGCGAGGCTTTTCCGCTTCCAGGATCAAGCCGGTGTTGATGAAGATGCGCTGACCGCCGCCCACGAACGCGTTGAGGGTGCTGTCGTTGACCAGGTGGACTTCGACGAAATCCGTGCTAAGACCAGCCGCGGCGAAAACCGGCGCCGCCAGGTCCCGGATTACGCGTTCAGTTTCGGCGTCGCGGATCAGGGGCAGGCGTTGGGCCGCTGCCTCGCGCCCGGCCGTCGGTACGGCCAGGCTCAGAACGAGAAACAGGAACAGAATGCGGTTCAAATGGGGGCCTCCGGAGCGTTCGGGTCAAAGTAGGGACGCTCGCCGAGCGCGTCAACGCACAGCCGCGGTACTGCTGGGCGCGCTGATACTGGCGTCCTGCGGCGGCGACAAGGGCCGGTCGGTCAACGTGATCGAACAACGGTTTTCCGGCGGCGTGGTGGCGGACGAGCCGCGCGCGGCGCTGATTGCCGAGGCGATTCTCGAAGCGGGCGGTACCGCTGCCGATGCCGCCGCCGCGCTCTATTTTGCCCTCGCTGTGACCTATCCGGTGGCCGCCGGCCTTGGCGCCGGGGGGGCCTGTGTCGTCTACGACTCCGTCACCGAGACGACGGAAAGCATCGACTTTTTGCCGCGGCAGGCGGCCGGTGGCGGGCCGATCGCGGTACCCGGCGCGGTGCGCGGTTTCGCCGCCCTCCATGCTCGCTACGGCCGCTTGCGTTGGAGCCAGGTGGTCCTGCCGGCAGAAAGCCTGGCGCGGTTTGGCCACCCGGTTTCGCGGGCGTTGGCAACCCGTCTGGCGGATTCGGGCATTGTCCAGCGCGCCGGCCCCGGACTTCGGGAATCGATTGCTCCCAACGGCGTGGCGCTGCCGGAAGGAACGATGCTGACGCAGACCGACCTCGCCGCGGTGTTGGGCGAAATCCGAACCCGTGGCGGTGGCGATCTTTATTTCGGCGGCCTGGCGCGGCAACTCGCCGAAGCCAGCGCGGCCCTCGGTGGCGCCGTTGGGACTGACGATTTGCAGCGCTACCTGCCCGAATGGAAACCGAGCTCGGGCCTTCGTTTCGGCGATCTGATCATTCATACCAACCCGTCGCCGCCGTCGGGCGGATTATTGGCCGGAACCATGTGGGCGATGCTGTTGGACGAGGGCCGCTTTCGCGAGACCGGGGCGGCAGCCCGCACCCATCTGCTCTCCGAAGTGTCGGCGCGCGCATTCGGCAACCTGGGTGCGACCGCGGACGGGGGGACACAGATTTCGGCGTTCCGCGCCCATACGCTGATGTCGGGATTCGATCCGGCGCAACATGGTCGGTTGCCAGCCGGCGGACCCGATCTTTCGGGGTGGGCCGGGCCCGGCGACGACGGTGGGACCGGATTTGCGGTGATTGACCGGCGCGGGTCCGCGGTTGCCTGCGGCCTGTCGATGAACGGCGCGTTCGGAATCGGACGGCTGTTGCCGGGACTTGGATTCGTGCCCGCGGCCGCGGTGCCAGAGGGAACCCGTAGCTGGACGCTTGCCGGGTCGGACTTCCTGGTGTCGGCGATCGTCGTCAACAACTTCTCCGGCGAGATCATCTTTGCGGGGGCGGCCTCGGGCGGCGCGGCGGCGCCTGCTGCACTGGTCCAATCGGTGCTGCCGACGATATTGAATGGCAGTCCGTTGGCGGAAAACGTGGCGGCGCCGCGAATATTTCAATTCGCGAATCCCGATGTGACGTTTGTCGAGGCGGGATATGCACCCGAGGCGTTGGCGGCGATGCAGCGGCTCGGCCACCAGGTTGCGCGGACGGTGCGGCCGGGCCGCGTCAACGCGATTTCCTGCGTCAACATCCAGGGCTCGCGTCCCAATGCCTGCGAATTCGTCAGCGAAGCACGCGGTTACGGTATCGGCACCGGCGGCGCGTTCTAGCGCCCCGATGCGGGCGAGAAACCCGATGAAGATATCCCGGCGCTCGGACATTTCGCCGTTCTACGCGATGGAAGTCATGAAGGCCGCGAACGAGCGCGAGGCGGCGGGACATTCGGTGTTGCATCTGGAGGTCGGCGAACCCGGCGTCGGCACACCGGCCGGTGTTGTGGCGGCGGCGCGGGTGGCGCTGGACGAAGGGGCGCTTGGCTATACCGAGGCCCTTGGCCTGCCCGACCTGCGCACGGCAATCGCACAACACTACGGGCGTACCTATGGGATCGAGGTGCCGGCGGAGCGGATTGTCGTGACCACCGGGTCATCGGGCGGGTTCCTGCTGGCGTTGCTGGCGGCGTTCGATTCAGGCGCCCGGATCGGCATCGGCGTTCCCTACTATCCGGCATACCGCAACATGATGGTGGCCCTCGGACTTGAGGTGGTGCCGATGGCGACGACGCCGGAGACCCGGTTTCAACCGACGGCCGCGCTGCTCGCCAAGGCGGGGCCGCTGGACGGGCTCTTGTTGTGCAGCCCCGCCAATCCGACCGGTACGATGCTTTTGGGCGAGGAATTTGAAGCGGTCGTCAGCTATTGCGAAGGCAACGGCATCCGGCTGCTTGCCGACGAGATCTATCATGGGATTACCTATGGGACGCCCGCCGAGACGTCGCTTCGGTTCGGGCCGCACGCCGTCGTGCTCAACGGGTTCTCAAAATACTACTGCATGACCGGCTGGCGGCTGGGCTGGATGGTAGTGCCGGAAGACATGCTGAGGCCGGTCGAGCGGCTGGCGCAGAACCTGTACATCTCGGCGCCCAACATATCGCAGCGCGCCGCGATCGCCGCTTTCGACTGCACCGACGAACTGGAGGCGAACGTCGCCAGTTACGCAAAGAACAGAGAGGTTCTTTTGCGGGAACTCCCGCGCGCGGGCCTGACCGATCTCGCGCCCGCCGACGGTGCGTTTTACATCTACGCCAACGTCAGTCATGTGACCAACGACAGCTCAGAATTCTGCCGCCGAATGCTGGCCGAGACCGGCGTGGCGATAACTCCCGGCATCGACTTTGATTCGTCGCGTGGCAGCGCCTATGTGCGGATCAGTTTTGCCGGCACCACCGACGACATGACCGAGACCGCCCGGCGCTTGCACGCCTGGCTGGCCTGAAGGCGCGCAAGCCGGCGCAGGTTCCCGGCGCAAATCCCCGTTGCGGGCGCGGCCAAATCAGCCCGGAAGCCGCCACCAGCCGCTGCGTGAGGGTTTGGCGGGCTCCCCGGTTGAGTCGGCGTCCTCCGTCCCGTCGGCGCCGCCGGTTTCGGCGGCTGCGGCCGCTGCGGCCTCTTCGGGTTCCGATGTGGCCTGCGCCGATGCGGGCTCCGGTGCGGTCTCAGGGGTAGCAGGGGGCGCAGAGGCAGGGGCGGGATCGTTCATCCGCTCCGGCCGGTCCGCCGCTTCGCCCGTGTCCGCGGACACAACGGTAGAGCTCGCGGCCTCGGCCGGAGCGGTCGCATCGGCGGGCACACCATCGTCCGGTACCTTGGTTTCGCCTTCGGCTGTGGCACCGGCAACGTTCGCGTCTTCACCGGCCGCGGCGGCGGCAGTTTGAGTCTTCCGCCGGCGCGGGCGCCGGCGCCGGGGGGCGCGGCGGGGTTTCGATTCTTCCCCGGATTCCTCGCTCGCGGATTCCGGTTCGGCCGCGTCCTCCTTTGCCGCTTCACCGGCTTCGCCGGTCTCGGTCGGCGCGGCATCGGACTCGATCGCATCGGGGGTCGCCCGGCCATCGCGACGACGACGGCGCCCGCCGCGTTTTCCGCGCCGCCGGCCCTTGCGCGGACGGTCTTCGCCACCGGCTTCGGCATCTTCGGTCTCCGCCGGTGCTTCCGGTTCCGCCGCACTAGTGCGGGGTTCCGCCGTGCTGGCGCGGGTTTTCGAAGTTCTGGCGCGGGATGATGGCGCCTGCGGCTTTTCGGTACCGATTTCTTCGATTCGCAGCGTCGGCGGGACCAGAGAATCGTCCGCCGACACGAAGACCTTCATGCCGTACCGCTTTTCCAGCGACCTCACGGTGGTGCGCTTCTGATTGAGGAGATACGTTGCGATGGGCGCGGCGACGAACACCTCGATGGCACCGTGCTCGCCCTTGGTTCCATCATCTTCGATCGCGCGTAACACGTGGAGCGCCGAGGATTCGGTCGAGCGCACGAACCCGGTTCCGCCGCACGCCGCGCAAGTTTCGGTGCTGGCCTCGATCAGGCTCGGGCGCATCCGCTGTCGCGACATTTCGAGCAGCCCGAAAGCGCTGATTCGCCCAACCTGGATTCTGGCACGGTCGTGCTTCAGGGCTTCCTTGAGCTTGCGTTCGACGGCGCGGTTGTTGCGCGGGTAGTCCATGTCGATGAAGTCGATCACCACCAGACCGCCGAGGTCGCGCAACCGCAGTTGCCGGCCGACTTCTTCGGCGGCCTCAAGGTTCGTGCGAAGGGCGGTCTCTTCGATATTCCGCTCGCGCGTCGCCCGGCCCGAGTTGACGTCGATGGCGACCAGCGCCTCGGTGGTCCCGATCACCAGATAGCCGCCCGATTTGAGGCCCACTTCCGGGCTCATCATCGAATCGAGTTGGGCGTCGATCTGGAATTTATGGAACAGCGGGATGTCTTCGCGGTAGCGCTGAACCCGCTTGGCGTGGCTTGGCATCAACATTCGCATGAACGATTTGGCGGTCTTGTAGCCTTCCTCGCCTTCGACCAGAACCTCGCCGATGTCCTTGTTGTAGAGGTCGCGGATCGAACGCTTGATCAGGTTCGCTTCTTCGTGAATCAGCGACGGCGCGCGCAATTTCAACGTCGTTTCGCGGACGGTTTCCCACAGGCGGTAGAGATAATCGTAGTCGCGGCGGATTTCGGCGCGGCTGCGCTCGGCGCCAGCGGTGCGGACGATCAACGCCATGCCTTCGTCGGTTTCAAGATCACCGAGGATGGACTTAAGACGGCGGCGGTCCTTGGCGTCGGCAATCTTTCGGCTGATGCCGCCGCCGCGGGCGGTATTGGGCATCAGGACGCAATAACGTCCGGCCAGCGAGATATAGGTCGTCAGTGCCGCGCCCTTGGTGCCGCGCTCTTCCTTGACCACCTGCACCAGCAGGATCTGGCGGCGTTTGATAACCTCTTGAATTTTGTACGAGCGCAACCGCGAGGGGCGGCAGGGTCGCGCGTCTTCGATTTTGTCGGCGGCGGCGGCGGCCGCGCGGCGCGATCGTTTCGGCTTGTCCGGGGTGTCGCCGGTATCGTCCTCGCCATCGCCCTCGTCCTCGCCGTCGTTCTCGCTGTCCGGCTCGTCCGGCTCGCCGTTCTCCTCAGCGTCGGCGTCGTTTTCGTCCTCGGCGTCGTCGTCATCGTCCTCGGCGGCTTCCCGTTCCGCCTCTTCGTCATCGCGGGCGGCGTCCTCTTTCGCGGCGGCGGCTTCTTCAGCCAGCAGCGCCTCGCGGTCGGCGACCGGGATTTGATAGTAGTCGGGGTGGATTTCGTTGAACGCCAGGAAACCGTGGCGGTTGCCGCCGTAGTCGACGAAGGCGGCCTGTAGCGAGGGCTCGACCCGCGTTACCTTGGCGAGATAGATGTTTCCTTTGAGCTGCGCCTTGGTCGAGGTCTCGAAGTTGAATTCCTCAAGGCGCTTGCCTTTGACGACCACAACCCGGGTCTCTTCCGGGTGGGCCGTGTCGATAAGCATGCTGGTCGGCATGGGGTTGAACTCCGGGGCGCCGGCGCGATCCACGGGCGAAGCGCGGGCAGGGCGGCGCCATATGTTGGAGCGAAACCGGATGTTATCCCCTCGCCGCGCGCCAGCATTGACGCGGCGGCGACTTGAATTGGTAACGGGGAAAGGACTGCCGGTTTCGAGTTATCCATAACGGGTAGTCTGGAACGGAAGCACGGCGCCGCCGCAATCGGGGGAACTCAAATGAGCCGGGCTTCGGCCCCAGGCCCCACGAGATGCGCGCGCCGCGGAATATTCGCCGGTGCGGAAATAAGCACAGTTGGCGTACCGATAACAACCGAAATAATGGTGCGATAGCGAACGGGGGCGGGGCATCTCTTGCTCTGGCCTCACCGCATGGGTTATATATAGTAGGTCAGCGGATTGAAAACACTAGATGTTTGACCTTTCCCTCCCTCACCAGGCCGCGCGGGCATTGGCCACGTGGTTGTTGGTTCTGTTTGCGGTTCTATCCGCGGGAGCGGCCCATGCCGTGCCTGCGGTCACCGGAATACGCACCGGCGAGCAACCGGCGGCGACCCGGTTCGTGCTCGACCTCACCGAAGCCGTCGAGTTCAAGGTTTTCGTCCTGCCCGATCCCTATCGGGTCGTCATCGACCTGCCCGAAGTCGCCTGGCAGGCCAATGCCGGCGACCACCTCTACCTCGGCCCTATCAAGGCGATGCGTTTCGGGCTGTTCCGGCCGGGGGTGTCGAGGGTGGTCATCGACGTTTCCGGACCGGTGCGGGTGGAGCGGTCATTCCTGCTGCCGCCGAACGGGAATTTCTCGCACCGCTTCGTGCTCGACATCGCCGAGGTCGAGCCCGGCGAGTTCGAGCGCACGGCGGCGCTGCCGCCGCCGCCGACCCGGACCGAGACGCCCCGGACCGAGTCGCCCCGGACCCAGCCGCTGCAATTGGTGCCGCTACCCCGGCGGGTGCGGCCGCTGATCGTGCTCGATCCCGGACATGGCGGGGTCGATCCGGGAACCGTCAGCTCCGGCGGCACCCGCGAGAAGGATGTGACCCTCGCCACCGCCCGGGAGCTGGCGCGGCAGCTTGAGGCGACCGGGCGCTACGTAGTCGTCCTGACCCGGACCGACGACCGGTTCCTGCGTCTGCGCCAGCGCGTCGAGGCCGCGCGCACCGCCGGTGCCGATCTTTTTCTGTCGCTGCACGCGGATTCGATCGAGAATCGCCGTGTCCGCGGTGCCTCGGTCTATACCCTTTCGGAGATCGCCTCGGATCGTGAGGCGGCGGCGCTGGCGGCCAAGGAGAACAGCGCCGACCTGATTGCCGGTCTCGATCTTAGCGGCGAGAGCGCCGAGGTCCGGACCATTTTGATCGATTTGGCGCAGCGGGAAACCATGAACCAGGCGGCGGTTTTCGCGAATTTGGTCATTCCCGAACTGAGCAGCACCGGCGGCACCCTCCGCAACGGCCACCGCTTCGCCGGCTTTGCCGTTCTCAAGGCTCCCGATATCCCCTCGCTGCTCATCGAGATGGGCTATTTGTCCAACCGCGAAGATGAAGAATTGCTGCTTTCGCCGGAATATCGGATCCGCCTGGCGCGGGCGCTGGTGCGTGCAATCGACCACTATTTCGCCGACTTGAGGCGCTAACGGCCCCGGTTGCCACACGGCTGCCGTATTTGACCCTATAATTGCCGGGCAGTGAGGCAGGGAAAGGACTCGCCAATGGCGAGAAAGCGGCGGTCGGCAAAACCGCGGCGCGGGAGGGGCCGGTGGTTGTTACGTTTGGCCGGCTATGTGGTCGCACTCGCCTTGCTGTTGGCGGTAGCGGGCGCCGGCGGCGGGCTGTTCATTTTCTACAAATACGGTCGCGATCTGCCGGATTACACCCAGCTCGCCACCTATCGGCCGCCGGTCATGACCCGGGTTCATGCCGCCGACGGCAGCCTGTTGGCTGAATACGCGCGCGAGCACCGGGTCTTCGTTCCCATCGAAGTGATTCCCAAAACACTAATTCAGGCCTTCCTGTCGGCCGAGGACAAGAATTTCTTCGACCATCCCGGCGTCGATATCGCGGGCGTCGTGCGCGCTGCGCTCACCAACCTTTCGAATCTGGGAGAGAACCGGCGTCCGGTCGGGGCGTCCACCATCACGCAACAGGTGGCGAAGAACTTTCTGCTTACGCCTGAAGTCTCGATCGAGCGCAAGATCAAGGAGGCGATCCTCGCCTTTCGAATTGAACGCGCCCTTACCAAGGAGCGGATTCTCGAACTGTATCTCAACGAGATTTATCTCGGCGAGGGCGCCTACGGCGTCGCGGCGGCGGCGCTCAACTACTTCAACAAATCGCTCGACACGCTGACGCTGGCCGAGGCCGCCTTTCTCGCCGCCGTCCCCAAGGCGCCCAGCAATTACCATCCGATCCGCAGGGCCGCGGCGGCCAAGGCGCGCCGCAACTGGGTGTTGTCGCGGATGGTCGAGGATGGCGCCATTGCCGCGTCCGAAGCGCGCATTGCCGGCGACGGACCCGTGCAGATGGCGCGCCGCGACCGCAGCCAGATCGTCGAGGCGGACTATTTTACCGAGGAGGTGCGGCGCTTCCTATACGACCGCTACGGTGAGGACGGGCTTTACGAGGGCGGACTCTCTGTGCGCACCACCCTCGATCCGCGGCTCCAGGACATTGCCCGGCGCACCCTGCGCGCCGGCTTGATCGCCTACGACCAGCGCCACGGCTGGCGCGGGCCAGTCGATCAAATCGAGTTGACACCGGCGTGGCCGCAGCGTCTGGCCGAGGTCGAACCGCCCAAGGGGCGCGGGGGATGGCGGCTTTCTATCGTGCTCGAATTGCGCGACGACGGCGCCACCATCGGTCTGGTGTCGGGGGCGCAGGCGTTTCTGCCGCTGACAGAAATGGCGTGGGCGCGGCCTTGGATCGCGGGCCAGAGAGTCGGACCCGCGGTCAAGCATCCGGCCGACGTCGTCGCGCCCGGCGACGTGGTTTTGGTCGAGGCGCTGGAGGGCACGCCCGGCAGTTTCGGGCTGCGTCAGATTCCCGATATCCAGGGCTCGATCGTCGCCATGGACCCCCACACCGGGCGGGTCCATGCCATGGTCGGCGGCTACAGTTTCGAGGAAACCGAATTCAACCGCGCCACCCAGGCGATGCGACAACCCGGGTCGGCGTTCAAGCCGTTCGTCTATGCGGCGGCACTGGAAAACGGGTTCACGCCGGCGAGCAAGATTCTCGACGCCCCGTTCGTGATCGATCAGGGCCCGGGTCTCGGCAAATGGAAGCCCGCCAACTACACCAACAGGTTCTACGGCCCCTCGACGCTGCGGCTTGGCCTCGAAAAATCCCGTAACCTGATGACCGTCCGCCTGGCGCAGTTCCTCGGCATGGAAACCGTCGTCACTTACGCCAAGCGATTTGGCATCGTCGATTCAATGCCGCCGATGCTGTCGATGGCGCTGGGGTCGGGCGAGACAACTCTGCTGCGGTTGACGGCGGGCTATGCGATGCTGGTCAACGGCGGCAAGACCATCGAACCGACGCTGATCGACCGCATTCAGGACCGGCGCGGTCGCACCGTCGTACGTCACGACGAGCGCGGGTGCCCCGGCTGCTCGGTGCTGGCGTGGCGGCGCCAGGCGGAGCCGCAGATACCCGACCGGCGCACCCAGGTTGTCGATCCGGCTACCGCCTACCAGATGGTGTCGATGCTGCGCGGCGTGATCGAGCGCGGCACCGGCGTGCGCGTGCGCGCCGTCGGCAAGCCGCTGGCCGGCAAGACCGGCACCACAAACGAATCGCAGGATACCTGGTTCATCGGTTTTTCGCCGGATCTTGCGGTCGGCGTCTATGCGGGCTTCGACGAGCCCAGAAGCCTCGGCCCGACCGAGCAGGGGGCAAGCGTGGCGGCACCGATCTTCCGTGACTTCATGGCCGAGGCGCTCGCCGATACGCCGGACATTCCGTTCCGGATACCCGAGGAGGTCCGCCTCGTCCGCGTTGCGGCCGCGACCGGGCTTCCGGCCGTGCCGGGGGACGAATCCGTCATTCTGGAGGCCTTCCGGCCCGGCACCGAGCCCTCCGGCGAGAACGGCCGGGTGCTCGACGGGCTCGACAGTTTTGGTCCCGACGACCTTCGCTTTGCCGACGGCGTGGGCGGGCTTTACTGACCGGCCGCGAACGACTAGAAGGGCGCCCGTCCCCACCGGCCCCGACAGGGTCTTTTGTCATGCGCTCCGAACAGGAAAAAACCGCCGCCGAAATCGAGCAGTCATTAGGACTGCTGAGGAGGCATCTTTGACCTCGACCGCGCCGAGAAGGAACTCACCCGCCTGAACGCCCGCGCCGAGGACCCGGCGCTGTGGGACGATCCCGAGGCGGCGCAGAAAATCATGCGCGAGCGCACCCGTGTTGACGATGCGATCCGGTCGTTCCGGGATCTTGAAACGGGTTTGCGCGATACGCTGGACTTGCTCGAATTGGCGGAAGAGGAATCCGACGAAGACGCCATCGCCGATCTCGTGAGCGATTTGGAGTCCCTGCGCGAGCGCGCTGCCAAACAGGAAACCGAGAGCCTTCTGTCGGGCGAGGCGGATGCGCACGACTGTTATCTCGAAGTTCACGCCGGCGCCGGTGGCACCGAATCGCAGGACTGGGCGGAAATTCTGCTGCGCATGTATTCGCGCTGGGCGGAACGGCACGGCTACACGGTCGAGTGGCTGGAAGAAAGCCCGGGCGAAGAAGCGGGCCTCAAATCCGCCACCGTGCGGGTGCGGGGAGTCAACGCCTACGGCTGGCTCAAGACGGAATCGGGGACCCACCGCCTGGTGCGGATTTCACCATTCGATTCATCTTCGCGCCGGCACACAAGTTTTGCCGCGGTCGGCGTCTATCCCGCTATCGACACAGAAATCGACATCGAGGTCGAGGACAAGGACCTCAAGATTGATACCTACCGTGCCTCGGGCGCGGGCGGCCAGCACGTCAACCGCACCGACAGTGCCGTCCGCATCACCCACCTGCCGACCGGGATCGTGGTTCAGTGCCAGAACGATCGCTCGCAGCACAAGAACCGCGCGGCGGCGATGAAAATGCTGAAGTCGCGCCTCTATGAACTCGAACTCGATAAACGCGAGGCCGCGCGCAAGGCCCAATACGAAGCCCAGACCGACATCGGCTGGGGCCATCAAATTCGCTCCTACGTCCTTCAGCCCTATCAAATGGTGAAAGACCTGCGCACCGGGGTCGAGACCGGCAATACCAGCGCGGTGCTCGACGGCGATCTCGACGCCTTTATGGCGGCGGCACTGTCGGCGCGGGTCGGGGGCGGCGCACAGCCGGCCTAGGGGTCCAATTCCGGCCCTACGTCCACGATGTCAACCCGTGCGCAACGGTTAATCTTTTGGTGGTATTCGGTTTGACTCGACGTTTGACCTCAATTCCAGGGCGTCCAAACATCGGCATTGAATCGCCGGGACGGGCCGCGGCCGCGGCCTGACGACTTGTAATTGACCGTTTTTCCCGGCACTCCTAGGGGATGGGGTCTCCCCGGCGCAACAGGGCGACGCTCCGCCGCAATTACAGAGTTGGCACAATTCGGCATGGTTGAACCCGGCTATCCCCAGTTTTCCAGCCGCTCCGCCGGCGGGCCCGAGGCAGCACCTGCCTTCGACCGCGAAACGGAAACCTGCATCGAGCAGGTCCGGAGCCTGTACGGCCAGAACGTTGCGGCTTTGATCGCCAATCCTGTCATCGCCATCATTTTGGGTGCCGTTTTCTGGGGCGGCGCGGAAACGATCTTCATCGCGCTGCTCGTGGGCGCCCACGTGGTCCTTTCCCTCGTCCGGTACGCCGACTGCGAGTCTTCCGCCGCGTCCAACTCGACGCAACCAATTGCCGGCGCTGGCTTTACCGGTTCGTCGCCGGGGTCTTCGGGGTCGGCCTGTTGTGGGCGGTGGGAACGATGGTGCTTTTTACGCCTGGCAACCCCATCTTGCAGGTGTTTCTCGTTTTCGCGATGGGCGGGATGGCGGCGGGCGCGGTTACGACCAATTCGCAATCCCTGCCGGCGCTCTACGCTTTTCTGGTGCCGGGGCTCGGACCGCTGGTGGTGCGCCTGTTTGTCGAGGGCGACATGATCAATTCCTCGATGGGTCTGATGCTGCTGCTCTTCGTCGCCATGCTTGCCTGGATCGGCCGTAATATGAACAACCGGATCATGCAGAACGTGCGGCTCCGACTCGAACTGGTGCAGGCGCGCGATGTCGCCGAGGGCGCGAATCGTGCCAAGGCGGATTTTCTTTCGGTGGTGCCCACGAACTGCGGACGCCGCTGACGTCGATCCGGGGCGCCCTGGGGCTGATGACCTCAGGACGAATGGGCGAGATTCCGAGCCGCGCCCAGAACATGGTTGATATCGCCCTTCGCAACAGCGTGCGGCTTAACGATCTGATCGACGACATTCTCGACACCGAGGCGCTCGGCAGCGGCGAATTCGTCATTGAAATGGAAACGCAGCCGCTGGCGCCGCTGGTCCACCGGGCGTTGGAGGAAAATGCTCAGTTTGCGGCGCACTTCGGCGTGCAGTTCGATCTTTACCGCCAGGATGAGACCCTGACCGCAAAGGTTGACGGACGGCGCTTCATCCAGGTGCTCGGCAATCTGCTGTCGAATGCGGTGAAGTTTTCGCCGTCGGGCGAACGCGTGGCGATTGCGCTCGAGGACATTGACGGGCACGCTCGCCTTTCGGTCCGCGACCATGGGCCCGGCGTGCCGGAAGATTTTCAGCACCGTTTGTTCGAAAAGTTTGCCCAGGCCGATTCATCCAATACGCGGGGTGCCGGCGGCACCGGGCTCGGCCTCAGCATCTCCAAGTCGATCATGGAACGGCTTGGCGGGCGCATCGGGTTCGACGATCCTGGTGATGGCGGCAGCATATTCTTCGTCGAGCTGCCGATCGTGCCGGCGGCGCCCGGAGCCCGGCCCGGCAGTCGGGCTTGAGGGCGCCGACCCGTTATTGCGTCACTGTATTCTTGCGGATGACGGCGCCCGAAACGGCGCGCTCTCAAGGAATCGGACGGGCCCTCAAAGATGTCGATGGTGCTCGAAGATGCGGATGGCGCTCTTACATGACTGGATGGGCCGGCCTGCCTGCGGCGAGGCCGTCCCAAGTCGTGGCGACGCACGTCACGGGATCAAGGGTGCGCTTGGAGCGGCGCGGACCGCCGGGAAAGTCCGCGATCGCGCGAGGGGCAGGGGGTCGCGGATCTAGCTTGCCACCGCGGCGGGTTTCTTCGCGGTCTTTTGTGCCCGCGCGGCGTTTGCCGCTGCGACTTCGGTGCGCGCCGGGCTTTTGATGACATTGATCTTGGTGTCGATTGTGTCGGTCGGCTTGTCGGTGCGTTTGCAGTGTCCTTCGACGAAGGCGCCGGAATCGATCGCCAGCAGTTCGTGCCAGATGTCGCCGCGCACGCGCGCCGTTTTCGACAACTGGACCCGGCGCGCCCGAATCCGGCCCTGTACCAAACCGCGCACGATTATTTCGTCGGCGACCACTTCGCCGGTGATCTTCGCCTTTTCACCGACGGTCAGCAGATGGGCCGCGACGTCGCCGTCTACCGTGCCGTCGATCTGGATTTCACCTTCGGATTTGAGATTGCCGACGATGTAGAGATTCGCGCTGATCAACGAAGGGGTGGTGTCTTGCGGTTTTCCCGTTCCGTCGGTGCGCGCCCGTTCAGTTTTTGAAAACATAGGTCCCTGCGTTGATGAAGTTATCGGGGTCCAGCGGGGTGCCGTCGAACAGTATCTCGTAATGTAGATGCGTCCCCGTGCTGCGTCCCGTACTGCCCATTCGCCCTATTTTCTCACGAAATCCAACTGCTTGTCCTGTTTCGACGAGAATTTGATTGAGATGTCCATATCGGGTCTGGACGCCCATGCCGTGATCGAGTAGGATTGATTTCCCATAAGGTCCACTGGACCTAACCCCCAGAACGGTCCCCGGCGCGGTCGCGCGGATGGCGGTGCGCGCCGGACCGGCCATGTCAACGCCAGCATGAAACGCCCATCGCCCATTGATAGGATCGCGGCGGCGACCGAATCTGCTTGAAATATAGTAGTTGTCCGCCGGCGCAGCGAGCGGCAGCACCTGGACCACCGATTGCAGCGCCTCCCAGCGCTCCAGGCGGTTTTCGAGTTCCAGCACCGAGAACTCGAATTCCGCGGAATAGCCCCAGTCGGGCCGCAGGAAATCGGGCGCCACCGAGAGAGTCGTAAAAGGCCCCCCTTGGGCCACATCATCGCCGTTCTCCGTCCGTCCGAGAATCGCCTCGATGTCGAGCCCGGTCATGGCGACCGTGGCTTCGAGCGATCCAATCTCGCCGTCGGTGCGCGACAGGATCCGGGCCACAAATACCTGTTGCTCGCCACGCAGGCTCTCGAGGCGCAGCATGACCTGATTGAGCCGACTCGTAAGTTCGTCCTGCGCCAACATCAGGACGTCGCGCTCAGCGTTGACGCGCGCGACCCGGTTGCGAGAGCCGGTGAGGTCGGTCTCCAGATTGGACCGGCTCAGCCGCGAACTGGTCAGCGACTGCTCAAGCGCCGCAATTCGCGCCGTCAGGTCGGCCTGCTGATCGAGCAGATCGCGGCCCAACTGCTCGCTGTCGAGGCTGGCGGCGTCGCGCTCCTCGGTTGTGCGGTGGAGTTCCTCGTTGAGGGCTTCGAGGCGATGTTCGAGGTCGGTCTTTTCCCGCAGCAGGGCGACCAGCAGATTGTGCTTGGTTTCGAGTTCGCCGACGACGGCAATAAAACGCAGGCGTGTCGAACGAAGTTCGTCGGTGATCGCCTGCCGCGAAGACTCGAGACCGGCGATGCGCAAGTTCATGGCCGCCAGCGTGCGCTGGCGTATCGCGAAGTCGGCCGATGCAAACGCAATCCAGCCGAGCATCGCTACTAAGACGAGGGCGAGCCCGGCCTGAATCCGGCCCGGCAGGGCGACGTAGCGCACCCGGCCGCGGCTCCTCAGATAGAATTGGCGCTCAGGAAAAAGCCAGACGTACGCCCGACTCAATACCCTCCCTGTGACCATATTTCCTCCTAGCACCAGCCTTTGCTGCCAGAGATAGCGGTTTCGGAGGGGGTCCGCAAGCCGCATTCCCGACTTTAGGTGGGGTCTTTGAGGCGGGATTGGCTGGCGGCGGCGAGAGGGCGGTAAAAGGTCTGCGGCAATCCGGCGGCGGCGCGCGCCCCGTCGTTGAACGGGCCCCTCAACTGGCCCTTGAAATTCTGCCTTACCAGCCGTTGCCAAGTGTCGCGGGGTTCAAGGGAACGGGCGTCGCAGCAATGCCGGAACCATCGCGCGCCGGCAGTGACGTGGGTCAGTTCGTCACGATAGATGGATTCCAGAACAGCCGCCGATTCGGCATCGCCGGCGTCCCGCAGGCGGGTTGCCATGGCCGGGGTTACATCGAGCCCGCGCGCTTCGAGAACCAGCGGCACGACGGCAAGCCGGGTGAGCAGGTCGTGGGCGGTATCCGTGGCTGCCTGCCACAATCCATCGTGGGCCGGAAGGTCGCCGTATGCCGCGCCGTAATGATCGAGCCGGCGCTGCAACAGCCTGAAATGCCGGGCCTCGTCGCCCGCCACCGTGCACCAGTCATCGTAATAGGCAGGTGGCAGCGCGAAGTCTGCGAACCGGGCAATCATGTCGCAAGCAAGATCGATGGCGTTGAACTCGATATGGGCGAGGGCGTGCAGCAAAGCCACCCGTGCCTTGAGCGTCTGTAGGTTCCGCCGCCGCGGCATCTCCCGTGGCGGGCGCAATTCCGGGCGGGCGGGCCGTTTCGGCCGCGCGACCGGAACCGGCAGGCCGATGCCCGCCAGGCCGCCGGTCATGCGCAAGGGTGAGGGCGGCCCCGGTCTTGCGTGCCGGATCCGGTTCGGCCATCACGGCCGAGGCCGCTGCCGCGAGGGTGGGCGCCTTTGCCTCCGAGGTCATGGCCGCCAATGTCACGCGAGTTTGAGTTGCACCGGTGACGAACATGCCCGATGACGGGCGTGCGAAAAAGCCTCTCGCGCGAAGCTGAGATTTGTGACGGATGGGGAATGGACTTTTCGACTCTTCGGTTCAAGGAATCGCCAAATCACTACCTGGTGTGTCCCGACGGGCTCGTGACGGACGCGCAGCCGCATGCGGCAAGCCCGGAATTTCCGTTATCGGCCGATGCGTTGCGTCGGCTCTGGCGCGACGTCGCGCTGCGTCAGCCGCGCGTTGCCATGGTCCGCGACGATCCCGACCACAACCAGTGCGATTTCGTCCAGCGATCGCTGATCTTCCGGTTTCCGGATACGGTGACGGTGCAGTTCATTGATCTCGGTGGCGGCCGCTCGACGTGTGCGGTGTATAGCCGCTCGAAGTACGGTCACGGCGACCTCGGCGTCAATCGCCGCCGCGTGCAGCGCTGGCTCGGCGAGGTCGTGGCACGAGCCGCGGCAATGCCCGCATTGACTGGCTGAGGCGCACCTAGACGCCGGCCGCTGGTACTTCGACGAAGCGCCGGAACGCGCCGTACACCTCTTCTTCGGTCGCTATCAAGCGCGCGCTCAGCGCCTGGAAATCGGTTTCGCCACACACTCGCACCAGGGCCTGCGCGAGTCCCGAGGGTATCGTTTCGTCGGACCAGCTTCCTTCGAGGCAGAGCCGCAGGAGATTGTAGAGGCGGTGATAGAACGCCGCCACGTCTGCGAGGCGCGCCGCCAGGCCCGGTTCCAACAGCGCGCTCTCTTCCAGGCGGCGAAAAGCCTCGATCGTGTTCTGTGCCAGGACGCGGGGTTCGCGCGGGGCGCACCTGAGTTGAAAGTACTGGCACAGGAATTCGAGATCGACGAGGCCGCCCCGGGCGTACTTCACATCCCAGGGACTGTCGGCGCTGTATTCCTTGTCGATGCGCCCGCGCATGTCGGCGACGCCTTCAACAAGCACCCCGTCGTCGCAAGGCCGTTGCAGAAGCTCCGCGATCAGGCTGGTGATCTCCGCTGACAGGGCGGCGTCGCCGGCGATGACGCGCGCGCGCGTCAGCGCCATTCGTTCCCAGATCCAAGCGTCTTCGCGCTGGTATTTCTCGAAGCCGGCGCGATGGATCGCAATCGGCCCGGCAGCGCCGGAGGGCCGTAACCGCATGTCGATTTCATAGAGCCGGCCTTCGGAGGTCATCGCCGACAGCGCATTGATGAATCGCTGGCCGAGGCGCGCGAAGTACTGACTGACGGCAAGCGGCGCGATACCGTCCGAAGTTTCGACCGCGGCGGGATGGTCGTAGAGAAATATCAGATCGAGATCGGAGCCGAACATCATTTCGCGGCTCCCGAGCTTGCCCAGTCCCAGCACGACCAGGCCGCCGCCCGGCACGGTGCCGGCCTTGACCGCGAATTCCTCCGTCACCCGGGGCAGCAGACTCAGGATTGTTGCCTCGGCAAGATCGCTGAGGGCGGCGCCGGCCTCCTCGGCAGAAAGGGTTTGCCGCAACACCCGGGCGCCGACCAGAAAGGCATTCTCGCGCTTCCAGCGCCGCGCCCGGTCGAGCAGCTCTTCATGAACGCCCAGCGGCGCAAGAGTCTTTTCGAGGTCGTTCGCGAGCGCGGCCCGGTTCGGCAACGGACCGGTAATGCCCTGCAACAAGACGGCGTCCAGCAGTTGCGGCGACCGCGCCAGCGTTTCGGCAAGGCGCGGCGCCATGCCCGTGATTTCGGCGACAAGATCCAAAAGCCGCGGATTGCTGTGGAACAGCGAAAACAACTGGATGCCGGCCGGCAGGTTCTTGAGGAATTCATCGAATCGCGCAAAGGCAGCATCCGGGTAGGCGGTGGCAGCGAGCGATTCAAGAAGACGCGGAGCCAGTGCGGTCAGGATTTCCCGGGCGCGTGCGCTCCGGGTGGCGCGGTAGCGGCCGTGATGCCATTGCCGAATGACCGCCACCACTTTGCTCGGGCCGCTGAACCCCATGGAGTCGAGGGTTTCGAGCGTATCGGGGTCGTCATCGGTGCCCGTGAACACCAGATTGCCCGCCGCCGCCAGCGACGGCGCCTCCTCGAAAAGGTTGGCGTAATGGGTACGTACAAGATTGAGGTGCTCAAGCACCGAATCGCTGAACTCGGTCACCGACTCGTTGCCCGCGAATGCCGCAATGCGCGCCATGCCGTCCTCGGTCGCTGGCAAGGTGTGGGTTTGCTCGTCGTCGATCATCTGCAACCGGTGTTCGAGGCGGCGCAGGAATCGGTAGGCTTGCGCAAGGTCGCGTTCGACACCGTCCTCGATACGGCCGGTGTCGGCCAGTGCGGCGATGGCGTCGAGCGTCCGGGCTTCGCGCAGGCGCGGGTCGCGCCCGCCGCCGATCAACTGCTGGGTCTGGGCGAAGAACTCGATCTCGCGGATGCCGCCGCGGCCGAGTTTAAGATTGTGCCCCGCGACCGCGACGCCGCGGTGCCCGCCATGGGAATCGGTCTGCCGCTTGATCGAGTGAATATCGGCGATGGCGGTGAAGTCCAGGTGTTTGCGCCAGATAAAGGGGCCGATGCGGCAGAGAAACTCGCGTCCCGCGTCGAGATCGCCGGCCACCGGGCGGGCCTTGATTAGTGCCGCCCGTTCCCAGTTCTGGCCGACGCTTTCGTAGTAGGTTTCGGCCGCCGCCATCGACAGCGCCACCGGCGTCGCCCCGGCGTCGGGCCTGAGCCTGAGATCGGTGCGGAACACATAGCCCTCGCGCGTGCGCTCCTGCAGAATGTGCACAAGGTCTTGGGTCAGGCGCGAAAACAGGTCTTGCACCGAACGCTTGCCCCGGTACACGTCGGCCTCCTGGTCGAACAGAACGATCAGGTCGATGTCGCTGGAATAATTGAGTTCGCGCGCCCCTAGTTTGCCCATGGCCAACACAACGTAGCCGGCGGTTGCAGCCGTGGTGCCCTCGGCGAGATCGCCTTTGAGAACGGCCTCGCCGATTAGCAGGTCGAGCGCGCGCCCGACCGCCAGTTCGGCAAGTCGGGATAGCGCGCCGGTCACGGCATCGACGTCCCAGGCACCGGCGAGATCGGCGAGGGCCACCACCAGGGCCGCATGCCGCTTGGCCGTGCGCAGGTCGGCCATCAGCGTCTCCCGGTTGGTGCCTGGGCTTGCGGCCGGTCGCACCCCGGTTTCGATCGGCCGCAATGCCTCTGCGAACGCCGGATCGGGCCCGGTCTCGGCGAGCCTGCGCAATAGGTCCAGGTCCTTCAGGATCAGCCGGGACAAATAGGGACTGGTGCCGAATACGGTTTCGAGCAGGGCACGCCCCTGGCGGGTCTGGGCAAAGGCCCGCGCGAAGTCCGATTCCCCCGTGGCCTCGGCGCGGGCAAGAAAATCGCTCATCAGCGATTCAGCGCGTGCCGAGCCGGCTGGACGGGGAAGGCGGGCCTTGGCGTCGGGAAAGGAAAACTCGTGCATTTCCGTCTATGTTGGGCTATCGGATGCGGACGTCGGCAGTGGCAATCTGGCCCGGCGGCCATTTTGTTTGAATTTTTGTCACTACTGCCTCTGGCGTAGCAAGAAAGCGTGATTCGGTCAGCAATTAAAATTCTGCTGCGGGCAATTGCCGCGCTGGTCGCGGGGTCAGCCCTTATCGTCGCGGCCGGTGCCTGGCGCCTGTCGTCGGGACCGGTCTCGCTCGGATTTCTTTCCGGATACCTGCAAGAAGCCTTGAGTTACAGCGGCGCGGACGGATTCGCGCTTACCCTCGACGATACGATTCTGACTTGGGCCGGGCTTGATCGCGGCCTCGATATCCGGGTCGTTGGGGTCACACTATTCGACGCCGATGGCACCGCCGCCGCGGGGATTCCGGAAATGGCGGTAGGGCTGGACGGTCGGCAGCTGGTGCGCGGACGGTTGGTGCCGCGGACCGTCGATGTGCTGTCGCCGATCCTGCACCTCGTGCGCAACCTCGATGGCAGCCTCAATTTGGGCGTCGGGGCGGCCGCGGACGATGTCACGGGCACGCGGCTGATCGGCCGCCTCGGCCAGCAGCTACTGTTGCCGCCCGATTCGTCGCGGCCCACCGCGATGCTCGAGCGCCTCAGCATCATCGGCGCGCGCGTCACCTTCCAGGACGTCGGCAGCGGCCGGTTATGGATATTCCCCCGTGCCGAAGCCGATTTCAGGCGCCACGAGTTCGGTATCGACGGCAATGTCGATTTGGAACTGGCGCTGGGCGCGAAACGATTTGTCTTCCTGGCCGATGCGGCTTTCGACTATGTGCGCCAGTCGCTGGAGGTGGGCTTGCGCTTCAACGACATCGTTCCGGCTGATCTAGCCGCGGCGGCGGAAGAGTTGAGGATTCTGGAAACCATCCAGATGCCACTGACAGGGACTGCAAACCTTGTGATCGCGCCCGATGGATCTCTGTCGCCGCTCAATTTCGCAATCGAGGGCGGCAGCGGGCGGATCGTGCTGGCGCCGTTCCTCGACGAGCCGCTTGCGCTTTCCGAGTTGTTCGCCAAAGGCGTCGTGCCCCCGACCCTCGATTCGGTGACGTTGACGGATTTGCGGGCGCGCTCCAACGGGGCACGGGGCGAGGGGTCGGGCGAAATCTTGCTCGAAGACGGCGAGCCGGTGCTCAACCTCTCCGGCATCATCAAAAACGTGAGCGCGCAATTGGTTGACCGCTATTGGCCGGCCGGGATTACGCCCTTCGCGCGGGCCTGGTTCAAGAAGAATGTGACGGGTGGAACCCTTACCCAGGGCTCGGTCCGGTTGGCGCTGCGGGGCAGCGATATCGAAAACCGCAATCTCCGCTCCGGCAGCGTCGAGGCGCGGTTTCTGTTCAGCGGCGGGGCCGGCACCTATCTCGGGGCGCTGCCGCCGGTCACCAATGCCGCCGGATCGGTTCACATGACCGAATCGACCTTCGAGGCCACGTTCGACAGCGCCGATGTCGAAGGGCTCGCCCTGTCTGAAGGGCGCATCCGCCTGGTGAAGGAGGCACCGCGCAAATGGAATGCAGTGGTTGAATTTGTGGCCTCGGGCGAAAGCAAAATCATGCTTGGCATGCTCGACCGGGAGCCGCTGCTGTTTGCGACCAAGATCGGTTTGGATCCTGAAGCGATTGGCGGGCTCGTGGCAGCGCGGGCGCGTATCGGATTCCCCGTCCGTCCGGGACTGAAACCGTCCGACGTGCGGTTCGCGGCGGCCGCCAACCTTCGCGACACGTCCTTCGAGGACGTCCTGTCGGGGATCGATGTGACCAACGGCAGTCTGGCGCTGCAATTGAATGCCGCCGGCCTGTCGCTCGCGGGGACGGCAGCGCTCAACGGCGTGGCCGCCAACGTCACCTGGGAGGAAAATTTCGCGCCGGGCGAGCGCCAGCCGGCCAGGGTTACGGTCAGCGGGCTGTTCGACGACGAAAACCGTACCGCGTTGGGTTTTCCGACCGGCTCCGTCATAACCGGCCCGGTCGGCGTCGAGGTGCGCTTGTTGTCGCAGGACCGGAGAATACTCGAGGCCACGCTCGACATCGATCTCGCGCCCGCGCGTCTCGATCTCGGGCCGCTGCTGTGGGAAAAGCCCCCCGACATCGAGGGCCGGCTGACCTTCCGCGTCGTCCCGGGGGCGAGCGACAATCTGCTGGCGCACGACATCGATTTGCGCGCCATCGATCTGGTGGCGATGGGCGAAGTCGAAATCAACGCTGATCGGTCGTTGCGTCGGCTCGACGTGTCGCGATTGCAGTTCGGCGGCAACGATCTTGCCGCCTCGGTGCGCCCCCAGGCGCCGGACGGGTTTATCGTTGCGGTCGACGGCAATGCCATCGACGTCGGCCCCTACCTGGATGCCTTCTTTTCATCCGAGAGCATCGGCAATGTGCCGCCAGTCCGGGTATCGGTGCGCCTGACGGAAATGGTCATCAGCCCGACGCGGGCGCTTCATGGCCTCTCGGGTGAGATCATCTATGGCGCCGACGGTCTCGACAGCATCCAGATGGTCGGCACCCTGAACGAAGTGGCGCCGCTTGCCGTCGTTATGTCGACCGACCCCGAGCGCCGCCGCCGCCTCGCAGTCACCACCAGCGATGCCGGCGCATTGGCCCGCACCACCGGCATGTTCCGCGAAGCTGAAGGCGGCACGCTGAGGCTTGCCGCTGAAATCGACGATCGCGGCGAGCGTCCGGTGTTCGACGGCCGCATTGCAGTGACCGATATCCGAATCAACAATGCGCCGGCGCTGGCCCGCCTTCTGACACTGGCGTCGCTGACCGGGATTCTCGAAACCCTGAACGGCGAGGGCATCAGCTTTGCCCGCGCCGACATCCCGTTTTCGTTCCGTGATGGTGTCCTGAGCGTCACCGATGCGCGTGCGTTTGGGCCCTCGTTGGGCATTACGCTCGAAGGCACGATCGATACGCCGGAAGACGCGATCTTCCTGTACGGAACGCTGGTGCCTGCCTACACCATAAACCGCATCCTCGGCTCGATTCCTCTGATCGGCAGCCTGCTGGTCGGGCGCGAAGGCGAGGGCGTGTTCGCGATCAACTACGACATCAAGGGCCCGGTCGACGAGCCGGTGATTACGGTCAATCCGCTGACGGCGCTCGCGCCGGGATTTCTGCGCAACTTTTTTTCGATTTTTCGCGGTGCCGAGGGGCCGACACCTAGTAACGAGGCCGAACCGGACGGAATCTGAGCGCCCTCAAACGGCGCGGACCAACGCGTGGCGCTTTTTCCCCGCCGACAGCTTGACCGTACCTTTGGCGCCGACATCGGCGCTGGTGACCTGGTCGAGCTCGTTTTCGACCGCCTTTCCATTGATACGCGCCCCGCCGCCGCGGATCAGGCGCCGCGCCTCGCCGCCGGAGGCGCAAAGACCGGACTCGACGAGCAGCCGCGTCACCGCGACTCCGGCGCCGAGTTCTGCCTTCGGAATCTCGACCGTCGGCAGCTCGGCACCGGCCTCGCCATCCTCGAACGTGCGCCGCGCCGTTTCGCTCGCCGCCGCCGCCGCATCTTCGCCGTGACAGAGCCGCGTCACCTCGCCTGCGAGGACCTTCTTGGCGTCGTTGATTTCCTGGCCTTCGAGAGACTCAAGGCGCGCGATCTCGTCGAGCGGCAAATCCGTAAACAGACGCAAAAAGCGGCCCACGTCGGCATCCTCGACGTCGCGCCAGTATTGCCAGAAGTCGTAAGCCGAGTGCTGGTCGGCGTTGAGCCACACCGCGCCCGATTCGGTCTTGCCCATCTTGGCGCCGGAATGGGTCGTCAGCAGCGGCATTGTCAGGCCGAACAGGGTGCGGCCATCGACGCGCCGCCCGAGTTCGACGCCGGCGACGATATTGCCCCATTGGTCGGAACCGCCCATCTGCAGGCCGCAGTTGTAGCGGCGCCCCAGCTCGACGAAGTCGTAGGCCTGGAGCACCATGTAGTTGAACTCCAGGAACGACAGCGGTTGTTCGCGGTCCAACCGGTTTTTCACGCTCTCCATCGACAACATCCGGTTGACCGAGAACTGGGAACCGAATTCGCGCAGAAATGGAACATACTCAAGCTCGTCCAGCCAGTCCGCGTTGTTGACCATGATGGCGCCGGTGGGCCCGTCGCCGAAATCGAGATAACGGCTGAAGGTATCCTTCAGGCTCGCCATGTTGCTGGCGATCTCGTCGTCGCTCAATAGCTGGCGCTGTCTGTCCTTGCCGGTGGGGTCGCCGATCTTGGTGGTGCCGCCGCCCATGAGCACGATCGGGCGGTGCCCGGTCTGCTGGAACAAGCGTAGCGCCATGATCGACAGAAGGTGGCCCGCATGGAGACTGGGCCCGGTGCAGTCGTAGCCGATATAGGCGGTGACCGGCCCGGCCACGGCCGCCGCGTCCAAAGACTCAAGATCGGTTCCCTGATAGAGGTAGCCGCGATCCTGAATCCGGTGCAGGAAGTTTGAGCGGAAAGTGGGCATGGGTCAGATCAGATTCGGTGCGGGCCGCCGCAAAAGCAAGCCGCCGCCGGGCGGGCGGCTGATGTATCACGATCGCCCGCGAGCGACAATGCGGGACGGCGCAGCGCGGCCAAGGGCGCCGGAGCTGCCGCGATGACCCCCGCGGACGGCAAGGCCCGGCTCGCACTCGGGCTGATGAGTGGCACCTCGCTTGACGGTATCGATGCGGCTTTATTGTGGACCGACGGTGAGCGGCTTGCCGAGCCGGGCGGCTTCTTGTCGGCGCCCTATGAGTCAGATTTGCGGGAGCGCCTTCGCGCCCTTTTGGGGTCGGATCCTGCCGCCGCCGAACGCGCGCCGGTCGAAGCCGATCTCACCCGCGCTCACGCCGAAATCATCGATCTATTACTTGAGAAAGAAAGAATAACAGCCTCAAAAATAAAGATTATTGGGTTTCACGGTCACACCCTTTTTCATGCACCCGATGACCGCCGCACGGTTCAGATTGGTGACGGCGAACTGCTGGCGGCCGTGATCGGGCGCCCGGTGGTCAACGATTTTCGTAGCGCCGATATGATCTTGGGCGGGCAGGGGGCCCCGCTTGCGCCCCTCTATCACCGGGCCCGGGCTTACACCCTCGGCCACCCGCTCGCGGTCCTCAATATCGGTGGCGTCGCCAATGTGACGTGGCTCGGGCCGGACGATTCGGACATTCTCGCGTTCGATACCGGCCCCGGTGTCGCCTTGCTCGACGACTGGGTATCGGGCGAGGGCCGCGGCCGGTTCGACCGCGACGGTGCATTGGCGCGAGCCGGGCGTTGCAACGAAAAGGCGTTGCGCGCCTTGATGGAGTCCGCCTTTTTCGGGCGGCCGCCGCCCAAGTCACTCGACCGCAACGATTTCCGTTCGGATGCCGTCAAAGGGCTCGGCGCCGCCGACGCAGCGGCAACCCTCACCGCCTTCACCGCCGCCGCCGTCGCAGCCGCCTGCGCCCACCTGCCGGCGCCGCCGGACCGCTGGCTTGTCACCGGCGGAGGCCGCCACAATCCCGCCATCATGGATCAATTGCGGGCGCGTCTCGGCGCCCCGGTGGAACCGGTGGAATCGGTCGGCTGGCGCGGCGACGCGCTGGAAGCCGAGGCCTTCGCCTACCTCGCCGTGCGCCACCTGCGCGGTCTTCCGCTCAGCCTGCCGTCGACCACCGGCTGCCGCGAACCGGCGCAGGGTGGTCGCTTGTGGCGGCCGCCGGCCGGCTAGAGCAAATCTCGAGCCGGCGGAATCGCCGGCGACGACGATTTGCGTACTAGGTCACGTACCCATTAGTCCAGAAAACCAATACAGATCAGTGGGTTGCTGACCTGTTTGGAACAAACTGCGGCTGGCGAAGAAACAAGTAATTTCAATGCCTTGCGTCGTTTGTGAGTCCACGACCTAGAGCAGCATCCGTTCAGGTGGAATCGCTTTCGGCGATACCTGAACGGATAAAGCTGCTCTAGCTTCTTGAAAACTGGAGCAATTTCATCCGACGGATCGAACCGCGCCGGTTCAATCCCTGCGGATATTGCTCTATCCCGTTGCGGCCTCGGCGACGGGCAGCGCAACGTCAAGATAGCCGCCGACCACTTTGGCCATCTCGTCCAGCTTGTTGGTGAAGAAATGGTCCGCCCCTTTGATGGTGCGGTAGTCGATGTCGAGGCCGCGCTGGGCCACCAGTTTCTTCGCCAGCTTGCTGACGTCTTCCTCGGGAACGTGCTCGTCGGCATCCCCCTGGAGAATCAGGCCCGACGACGGACACGGCGCAAGAAAAGTAAAGTCATAGAGATTTGCGGGCGGTGCCAGCGACAGGAAACTTGTGATTTCGGGCCGGCGCATCAGCAACTGCATTGCGATCCAGGCGCCGAAGGAAAACCCGCCGATCCAGGTCTGACGGGCGTTTTCGTTGAAGGTTTGAAGCCAGTCCAGCGCCGCCGCTGCATCCGACAGCTCGCCAAGCCCGTGGTCGAAGGCGCCCTCGCTGCGGCCGACGCCGCGGAAATTGAACCGCAGCACCGAAAAACCGCGATCCGCGAAGGCGCGATAGAGGGTGTACACGATCTTGTTGTTCATGGTTCCGCCATGCAGCGGATGGGGGTGCAGCACAAGGGCGACCGGCGAACCCGGCGACCCTGTGTCGTGGTAGCGGCCTTCGAGGCGGCCGTCGGGGCCGTGAAAGGTAACGTCAGGCATCGGGTTCCGTTTGTTACAGGGGCCGTCCCGTCGGGACCACCCGATTATAATTGATTAAAACAGTAGAAAATAGATCTCGAAACTGCTTGAATCGGGCATTAATTACTTGATCACAGGGGTCGGGATCAATATATAGGGTCCCTGCGGCTCAGTGCCTTGAGCCGAATAGCCAAGGTCGGAATATATCATGGGCAGTCGGCCCGGTTTCAAGTCTTTGCGTGCCGATCTCGATGCCGTGTTGGATCGCGACCCGGCGGCCCGGTCGCGCCTCGAAGTGGTGCTCTTTTACCCCGGATTTCAGGCCGTCGTGGCGCATCGGCTGGCGCACGGGTTATGGCGGGGAGGTTTTCGGTTTTTGGCGTGCTGGATTTCGGCCATCGCCCGTTGGTGGACCGGAATAGAAATTCATCCCGGCGCCGTCATCGGGCGCGGGTTTTTTATCGACCACGGAATGGGCGTGGTCGTGGGCGAGACTTCCGTCATCGGCGACGGCGTCACGCTCTATCAGGGCGTGACTCTCGGCGGGACCTCGCTCGATCCCGGCAAACGCCACCCGACGCTCGAGGAAAACGTCATCGTCGGCGCGGGTGCCAAAGTGCTGGGCCCGATTACGCTCGGCGAAGGCGTCCGGGTGGGCTCGAACGCGGTGGTGGTCAAGGATGTGGCGTCCAACAACGTCGTCGTCGGGATTCCGGCGCGGGCGATTGCGCGTAAGGAATCGGCGGCACCGCAGCCCTTCACGGCCTACGGCGCTGCGGGTGACACCCTGCGCGACCCATCCTCGAATGCGGTCGAAGGACTTTTGGAACAGATTCAATACCTTAGTGCACGCGTCACCGAACTCGAGCGGCCGCTACAGGGCCGCGCGGGCAATGTCGATGCGGCTTGGCCGGGCAACGCCCAAATTCCCGGTCTGGCAGCAGGGGACGAGGCCGACGGCGACGATTGATCCGGCCGGCCCGGCAAATCAAGGAGACGAAGCGTGAAACTCAGTACCAAAGGCCGCTATGCGGTGATGGCGATGGTCGATCTGGGCGCCAACAGTGCCGGCAAGCCGGTCTCGCTGGCGGAAATTGCAGAACGGCAGGAAATCTCGCTGTCCTATCTGGAACAGTTGTTCGGAAAATTGCGTCGTGGCGGGTTGGTCAAAAGCGTCCGCGGGCCGGGCGGTGGCTATCTGCTCAACCGGACAACGGACGAGACCCGGGTTTCGGACATCGTGATTGCGGTCGACGAGCCGTTGCGCGCGACCCGGTGTACGCCCGGGTCCTCGGTCGGTTGCAGCCGCGATTCCGGCCGCTGCCTGACCCACGACCTGTGGGAAGAACTCAGCAACCAGATTCACATGTTTCTGAGTTCGGTGTCGCTGGAGGATGTCATTGCCAAACGAGTCATTGGCACCAGCGGCCTCAGGAGCGCAGAAATCGACGAAGACCAGGCGGAGCGGGCGACCGCCTAGCAGCGGGCGGCCCGGCATCCGATGTCGGGCGCACCTTCGAAAGCAGAAGTCTTGTGACCGAACTCGGCATCTATCTCGATTACAACGCGGGCGCGCCGGTGCGCGAGCCGGTCGCGGAGGCGATGCGGTCCGCGGCACTCCGGGCCGGGAATCCTTCGTCGGTGCACCGTTTCGGTAGCCTTGCGCGGCGGACGGTCGAGAGTGCGCGCGAGCAAGTCGCCGGGTTGGGCGGCTGGGCGCCGGAAGATGTGGTGTTCACTTCGGGCGGCACGGAGGCCAATAATCTGGCGATCCACGG
>CAZTAK010000013.1:44271-53872 GCA_964611585.1 uncultured Alphaproteobacteria bacterium | reverse complement strand
CGGCGGGGCTGCCGCACAAGTGGCTATCTTGGCAACCAGAAGGCCCGGAGCACGCAAAGCGTCCGGAACGTGAAAAGCAACCGTGGCGCCCAAAGCGCCCGGAGAACCGAGTCCTCCCGCTCGCAGCATGTCTCCCCCCTTCGCTCCGCGTTCCGATGACTCTAATGAACCGCGGCAACCGCAAGATCCGGTTTGGGCTTAGTGGCGGCCGCGCCGCAAGCGGCGCTGTCAGGCCGGGAGCAGCGCCTGGCCGACGATGATTGTCGCGTTGTCCTGGCGGGAATTGTCGCGCGCCACCACCGCGCCGATCAGCGTCGCCGCAACGGTTTCCGAATCGCGCCCGGCAAGGGACTCCGCCAGGGAGGCGATTTCGTCCACGTCAAGCGTCAGAATCCCGTCACTCGCCAGAACAATCATGTCGCCGGCGGCCATCGCGATGCGGTCGCGGCGGTCGACGAGATCGATCGCCTCGCCCTGCACCGACGAGCGCAACATGTTCCGGGCCTTGGTGTAGGCGAGCCGGGAGGCCGGATCGGATAGGTCGTCGCCCGCCTCTTCCATCAGGCCGGCCATGGAATGATCCTCGTTGAGCCGGTCGAACCCGGAAGCGCGCAGGCACCACAGGGGCGAATCGCCGACGCTGATGAATCCAAGCTGGTCGGCCACCATCCACACGCCGACAACGGTACAGCCCATGCCCTCGAGGTTCAGGTCCTCCGCGATTCGATCGGCAATCGCCGCATTGGCGGTATCGAGACCCCTCTCCAGGCGCACCGCGACGTTTTGCGAATCCGCCTGCCGGAACGCGGCGCCAAATCTCTCGACCGCAAGGCTCGCGGCGACGTCGCCCCCGGCATGACCGCCCATGCCGTCCGCCAGAATCAACAGCGCACCGCCATAGAATTCGGCAACAGCGAAATCGTCTTCCTGGTGGGATCGGGTGCCGAGGATCTGGCGGCTGGCAATGTCGAAGGGCACGGCGATCAGGGTCCGGATAAATCTGAAAGATTACAAGGCATTTCCGACGCGATGCCCTTCCTGCGTCGCAACCATGAGTGTGCGCGGGGCAAAACAATCGCCGACCAAATGCACCTCGATTCCGGCGTCGCGCAGCGGCGCTTCGAGATCGGATGCGGGAACGCGCGGCGTCGAATAGGTGAACAGCGAAACGTCGGTGATTTCTTCTTCGCGGCCCGAAAGCACGTTGCGGGTACGCACGATTCCGTCGATGAAGGAAGAATCCTCCGTCGGTTCCGAAAGCAGCACGATGTCGATGTCGCCATCATAGATCCGCCGGTAGATACTCTGCTGGCGGACCAGGGATTCGTCACGGGCGATTTGCTCGCGCGGCGTGACCAGCACGACGCGAGCGAACCGCGACCGGAACAGTTCTGCCGCCGAGTAGGTCCCGTCCATGTGGTCGGCATCGAAGATAACGGCAGTTCCAGCCCGCTTTCCCGGGTGATCGAGAATCGCCGCGACCGCCGCGCGCAAGTCGGGAATGAACCCTTCGTCGCGCAGTTCATCGGGCAAAAACCCGGGCCAGGCCATGTCCGACCCGGTGGCCAGCACCACCGCGTCGGGCTTGTGGGCGAGAACGTCTTCGGCGGAAACACGCCATCCCAACTCGATTCTGACGCCGGCCTGGTTGGCCGCCACCTTCTGATAGTCGTAGACGCTCGACAGCGCTTCGCACCCCGGCAGTTCGGCGTTGAGACGCAGCCGGCCGCCCAGTTCGGACGACGCCGTGAACAGCGTGACGTCGTGGCCACGGGCGGCCGCGACCCAGGCCGCTTCCAGTCCTGCCGGGCCGCCTCCGACGACGGCGACGCGCCGGGTCTCAGGCGCCGGATCGGGCCACCAGTCGACTTCGTCGCCAAGCCCGACACGTGGATTGTTGTCGCACATCAGCGGCTTGTCTTCGTTGATCACGCCCCAGCAGCTGTTGCAGGACACACACTTCCTGATGTCGTTGTCGCGGTTTTGCTGCGCCTTGAGGCCCCACGCGGCATCGGTCACCAGCGTGCGGCCGAGGCCGACCAGTTCGGCCACCCCGTCGGCGAGCAGCGTTTCGCCCTGAACTGGTTCGAGAATCCTCCCGACCGCGATGACCGGGATCCCGTTGGAAGCATTCCGCAGGCGCTGGATCAGCGGAAGAAATGTTCCGCGCTCGGAATGCAGATCGGGAATGTGATCTTCGAGGCTGCGCGAATGGCTGCCCATGCAGAAACACAGAAAATCGACCTCGCCGCGGCCAGCGAACAGGCGAACGATGGCCTCGGCCTCGTCGGGACCGATGCTGCCGGGAACGCGGTCGTCGCCCGGCAGTTTGAGACCGATGGCGAAACCGACGCCACATTCCGCACGCACCGCTTCGACAATCTCCTGCACCAGCCGAGCACGATTTTCGAGGCTGGCACACCCATATTCATCGTCGCGATGGTTCGACCAGGGCGACAGGAATTGATGAAAAACGTGCCCGTGCCCGGCCGATATCTCGACTCCGCTCCAGCCGCTTTGCTGAAGTTTGCGCGAGGATAACGCGAAGCACTCGACCAGGCGGCGGATGTCGCCGGCGCCGAGGACATGGGGCACGGTCCAGCTGAGGTCGTCGGGCAGCGCCGAGGGGCCAATCGCGGACGTGTTGCGGCCCGGGCGGTGGCGGCCGCGCCCCGATTCCTGCATCTGCCCGATCAAACGGCAGTCGATCGATTCGACGGCCTCGGCCCAGCGCTTGAGTCCGTCGAGGTTTTCCTGATCGTACAAGGCGGGCCGCGTCGCCGCGGTTTGCGAGGGCAACATCGCCAGCGGCTCGGTCACGATCATCGCCGCGCCGCCGCGGGCGCGGGCGGCGTGATAAGCGATCAGCCGGCCGGTCACCTCGCGGCACTCGGCGTAGCGCGTCGACATCGAGGCATGGACGATGCGATTACGCAGCCGAATGGGCCCGACCTCGAGCGGAGAAAAAAGAAGCGGATACGGGGTTTCGTTCAAGACCTTAACCGTCTCTGGAGGAGGACGCGCGGCGGTGCCAAGGCGGCGTTGTGCCCCCTCCTGCGCCACCGCCCTGCGGTTTCGGCTGTTGTACACCGGCCTTGGCGTGCGATAAAGGAAACGGTGGCAAAGCATACCGAAGAGGGCACCATGCGCTACGTCTCCAGAGACGAGAACGGAAAAATCGAGGCGATTTTCAGCTATCCGGTTGAGGGCGCCGAAGAGACGCTCGAAGATGCCGATCCTGACCTGGTCGCATTTGTTCTGGGGGGGCGAATCCGATTCGACTCTGCGGGCGTACCTGGCTTCGACCGATTCGGAATTGCTGCGAATCATCGAAGACGTGGTCAACGTCCTGGTCGAGAACAATCTCGTCCTTTTGACCGACTTTCCCGAAGCCGCTCAGACCAAGCTGATGCGCCGCCATTCGATCCGGGAAAAACTTCAAGTTTTCTGACCGGCGCCGCGACCGCCCTTCAGAATGCGGACTGCGCGGCAATATTGCGGTGGCCCGCTTCCCAGGCGCCGATCACCGCCGCCGATTCGGTAACGTCGGCAAAATACAGTTCCATCGTCTCCAGTGCGGCATCGTGAAGATGGCGCAAGTGGCCACGGGCGCCAACGCTGTCGCGCGCAACCACGACCCGATAGTCGCGCATCTGACCGTCGCGGACAGTCGATTCGACGCAGGTCTGGGTTGTCGTTCCGGTAACCACCAGAGTACGGATTCCGTTTGAACGCAGCAGCGTTTCGAGCCGCGTGTCGATGAAGGCGCTGCAGCGGTGCTTGGGCACGATTTCCTCGCCGTCCAGGGGCGTGAGTTCATCCACAATCGCCCCGCCCCACGACCCCGGCGCGCACAGGCGGCTCACTTCCTCCGCCTCCGACTTGAGGCCGCGCCAGCGCGCCGGCCGCGCCGCCGGATCGTTCACGGTCTGGACGTGTACCACCAGCGCGCCGCACCCGCGCGCCGCCTCGAGCAACGCTTTCGTGTCGAGAACGGCGCCGCGGATTTGCGAGAGATCGTCGCCGCTCGCCCCCATGACGCCCTCCGGGTGACAGAAGTCGTTTAGCAGATCGACGATCACCAGCGCCGTTTGCACCGGATCGAGCAGTGTCTCAGAATCTTGCCCGGACCCGGCGCCGGGCTCCCTTTTCGTGCCGGCCGGCGGCGGCTTTTCATTTTGCCAGACGCCGAGAACCGAATCCGTCTCTACCACATCGGCGAAATAGCGTCCCATGGCGGCCAGAGCGGTCGCGTGATTCTCCGGCCCGGCGGCGGTAGCATCGCCGGCAACGGTCACGAAATAGTTGCGGAAGAACGCATCCCGCACCGTCGATTCGACGCAAACGTCGGTACTGACACCGGCCACTACCAGGTTTTCGATGACGTTGCTGCGCAAATAGAGGTCGATCGGCGAATCCCAGAATGCGCTGTAGCGGTGCTTGGTCACGACCAGCTCGTTTGCAACATTGCGCGGCTGAAGATCGCCGTACCAGTCGGCGCCGAAGGTGCCCGCCTGGCAGCATCCCGACGAACTGCCCGGTTTGTTCATGGCCTCCCCCATCGGCGGCCCCAATACGATGTCGTTGTAGTGCGCCCGAACCCACAGGATCAGCGTGCCCAGCCGCCGCGCTTCCTCGACCAGGCGCGAGATTCGGCCGGCCACGGCCGGCATCGCCGACATGTCCCGTCCGCGGTTGCCGAAAAAGCCGTCCGCGTGACAAAAGTCGTTTTGCATGTCGATCACGACCAGCGCAGTCCGCGCCGGGTCGAGCTTTTCTTTCAGGGGGCGTTGGCGGCCGATGCCGGTTCCACGCATTGATTTCTCCCTCCGCGTCCGGACTTAGGTGCTTTAGCCGCCGCCGGTCTTCATCCGGCCAGAATCGCCGCAAGATCGCGCGGGCCGTTGAACCCGAGCCAGGTTAGCGTGGCGACGTCGGCAAAACTTTCGAGAATTTCGAGGTCGAGAGGCCGGTAGGTGTTGCGCGCCTGCGCCCCGCAAACCAATTGGCCCAGAACCCGGCCCTGCCACATCATCGGCGCGTAGATCGCCGAGCCCATGCGCGAAGTCTTCAGTATCTGCCGGAACGAGATATCGTCGTCGGTGTTTTCCAGCAACAGGGATTTTCCGGTCCGCACCACCTGCCCGGGATGGGCGTGGCCGGACTCGACGGCAAGGCGGTGCTGCTCGGGAGGGAAATTACGTTCGGCAATCAAGACATTTTGACTGCCGTCGGCCGAGACCATGAACACGCCGGAAACTGAAAATTGGCGCTCCTCGCCCTTCAGGGCACCGGGCTTGAGATGGGCCTGATGATCGCCCAGCAGATTGACGACCAATCCGGTAACGCACCCGAGCGCCGCCTCGATATCGGGCGCCTCAAGGCCGGCGCCCAGGCACTGACGCAGGGCGGCATGAGCTTCGGCCGGCGCATGCAGCGTCACACCGCGCCCCGACCCCAGCGGAGGGCTGCTGTCACTCCGCGAACCCGCTGCATTGATATTTTCCATCGCCAATTCAAATGTCCCGTGACGTTCTGTCCTATTGTACTAGCATTCAGTGTGCCGCCCGTTTTTGCGGTGCATCGTCCGGTATGGTATCTAGCACGCGGGTCGTCCGAAAGAACCGATAATCGGGGATCGCAATTGTCGCTGGAAGTACTCGACGGAGGCCGCTCGGAGACCTACGCGCTCGTCGGGCGCGATGAATCCCAGAGCTGTTCCGATTGCGCCGTGCGCCGTTGGGCGATCTGCGGCGCCCTGAACGTGTCGGAACTAGGGATCTTCGAACGGTTCAAATCCGGCGACCGGATCGTCAGGGCGGGCACCGAGTTCATCACCGAGGACGAACCCGCCGACGAGTTCTATACGGTTCTGGAAGGCTGGACGATGCTGTACCAGTGGCTGGCCGATGGCGAACGCCAGGTCCTCGATTTCGCGCTGCAGGGAACGTTAATCGGCTTCGAGACGCAACCGGGCGCGCCCAACCGGATTTCGGCGCAAGCCTTGACCAACTCCCGTCTGTGCGTGCTTCCGCGCGCCGGGCTGATCGAACTGCTGCGCGCGCATCCGGAATTGGCGATTCGTCTCGCCGGGATAAGCCGCACGCGCGAGATTACCCTGGCCCAGCACCTCGCCAACGTCGGTCAGCGCCGGGCCCGGGCACGCATTGCCAATCTTCTGATGGAACTGATCGTCCGGGTGCGGGCCACGTCGGATCCCAAATTGCGGGGTTCGATTCAACTGCCGGTCAGCCAGGAAATCATCGGTGACGCCCTTGGGCTTACGTCGGTCCACGTCAACCGCATGTTGCGGGAGCTCCGCGAAGACGGAATCGTCGCGATCAAGAACGGCACCCTGAAGGTTCTCGACGCGGCAAAGCTCGCCGACGAAGCCGATCTCGATTCGCGTCATCTGACTTCCCCGGTCGCCGTCAACTAGAGCTTTTTCCGTTCGCATGCGCTCACGCGAAAAGCTCTATCCCTTTGACATAGAACGCAAATCGTCGTCGCTGGCGATTCCGCCGGCTCGGGATTTGCGTTAGGCGGCGCCCCGGCCCGTCAGGAGGGCGGCGCGTGCCCCCGGCGCAGGTCTTCGAGTTAGTCCAGAGTCTTGGGCCAGTCCTTCTTGAGCAATCGCGAAAGCGAACGGTCGGCGAGCAACCTGCCCCCGGTCTGGCAGCGGGCGCAGTAGTTGGTCTCATTGCCGGCATAGGCGATGCGCTGAACCGGCGCGCCGCAATCGGGACACGGATCTCCATAGCGCCCGTGAACGGCCATTTGTTCGCGAAACGCGGTCACTTTTTTCGGGAACCCGTCGCCCATTTCGGCACGCAGGCGTTCGGTCCATTCCCTCAGGGTCGCCTGCACGGCACCGTAAAGGTGCCCCACCTCCTCGACCGTTAGCCGGTCCGTCCACTTGAGCGGCGAGAGCCGTGCCCGGTGCAGGATTTCGTCCGAATAGGCGTTGCCGATGCCGCCGAACAGGCGCGGGTCGGTTAGTGCGCGCTTGAGGGTATGGTGGGTTTCGGTGAGAACGGCCGAGAACCGATCGCATTCGCACGCGAGAACGTCGATGCCGCCCGGGTCGTGCGCCGCCAGTCCGGCCTCGCCCTGCACGACGTAGAGGGACGCGCGTTTCTTCGAACCTGCCTCGGTAAAGACCAGCGATCCGGCGGAAAAGTCGAATGCGGCCAGGTTCTGTTTGCCTTTGAGCGCGACGCCGGCCTGGCGCCAGTGCAGACGCCCCGCGATCATCAGGTGCAACACCAGATACAGCTCGTCTTCGAGTTCGAATACAATTCGTTTTCCGAGCCGCCGGAGCCCGATGACCGTCCGCCCTTCGGCGGCGGACGGTGGCGGTTCAACCGAGCGCAGCAAAAACGGACTGGCGAAGCGAGTATGATTCAGCGGCTCGCCGGTCACGCGCCGTTCCAGCGCCTCGATATAGACGGTGATGTCCGGAAGTTCAGGCACCGGGCGCGGACACCATCCACGACCGCACCGTCGCCACCCAGTCGTTGTCCGCCGAGGCTTGCGACAGATTGTTTTCGTAGTGGTCGAGGCCGTCGTAGACCTTGGACAGGACCTGCGTTCCGTTGCGTTCCAGCGCCGCGACCATTTCCCGGCTGGACCCGACGACATGGGGAAAATCATCGCTGCCATGCGCGATAAAGAACGGTACCGCCTTGTCGTCGACGAAATTGATCGGGCTTGCCACTTCGTCGTTTTCGGGCTCACTCAGCAGGAATTCGGCGTAGGTGATGCCGCGATTGCCCGGTGCCGGATCGTCGCGGCGGATGCGGAAGGCAGTGCTCGAGGCGTGACAGGACTTGACGACATCGGCGGGCAAATCGAGCGCGGCATAGATTTCGTACCGCAGCGCAACCATTGCCGCCAGATTGCCGCCCGCCGACCACCCCGCCACCGTAATCCGGTCACGGTCGCCGCCGTGCCCGGCGATGTGCCCATAGACCCATTTTATCGCCGAGAACGCAACTTCCAGCGCCGCCGGGTATTTGTGCTCCGGCACGAGACGGTAGGAGGCGGATACGAAGATCGCCGGCAGATCGACGAACGCGGGCGCCATGAAGCCGTTCCATTCCTTGTAACCGTGCGACCAGGCGCCGCCATGAAAGTAGATCAGCACCGGCAGCGGCGTCGCGGGCGCATGTTGCGGCAGGTAGAGATCGAGTTTTTGGCAGGGATCGTCGCCGAAGGGCACGTCGAACACGGTGCGGCAGCGTTCGGCGGCGGCGCGCGATGCGGCCAGTGCGCGCTCGGCGTAACGGATGGCGGCCTCGGGGTCGCGCGAATTTTCCAGCGTGCGCGGCGGTTGCGGGACCAGGCTATCGAACGCCATGACCCGACTTACGCCCGTCCCTGGTCCATGGACTCGCGCCGCCCCCGCGCCGACAATAGAGCGGCAATGCAGACGATGATGCGAACAATGCTGCGAACAATGCTGCGAACAACGGCAACCGCGCGGCGGGCCGAGTCACCGGCAGGCAGGCCAAAGGGCGGACTAGGGGGCAATATGGAACTTTCGATCATCAACGGACGTTTCTTTAGCGGCGAAATCGGTACGCCCGAAACCTATCAGGAATACGGCGATTTCACGATTGCCGCCGATCCCGGCGGCAGCCGGACCATGCGGCCGCTCACGCGCTCGCCGCCGGGCGGCAAGTCGAGACGCCGGGGCAAGGGCAATCCGCGCGCGCTGCATCGGAGGACCGTGCGAATCGGGGATACGCGGCAACCCGAGGCAGCGCCATGACCGGCCTATTCGACCTGACCGGCAAAGTCGTCCTGATAACCGGATCGACCAAGGGAATCGGCCGGGCGATCGCGTTTGCAATGGCCGGGCACGGCGCCAGGGTGGTGATTTCCAGCCGTGACGAAGACCGCTGCCGCGAGACCGCCGAAGAGATCAGTGCCGCCGGCGGGTCCGCCCTGCCCGTCCCCTGCAACATCGGTTACAAGGGCCAGCTTCAGGCGCTGGTGGACCGTACGCTCGCCGAGTGGGGCCGGATCGACGTGCTGGTCTGCAACGCCGCCGTCAATCCCCACTTCGGACCGTTGGCGGAGATTGCGGACGATGCCTTCGAGACCATTCTGAAGCGAAACGTGCAGAGCACCCTGTGGCTCTGCAACATGACCATCCCGCAGATGGCCGAGCGCGGCGGCGGCGCGGTGGTCATTATCTCCAGTGTCGCCGGTCTGCGCGGTGATCCGATGCTCGGCGCCTATGCGATTTCCAAGGCCGCCGACATGCAACTCGCGCGCAACCTCGCCGTCGAATGGGGCCGGCGCAACGTGCGCGTCAACTGCATCGCGCCCGGTCTGGTGCGGACCGACTTCGCCCGTGCGCTCTGGGACAATCCCCCGGTCTATGAAGAAGTCCTGAAAGCGAGCCCGCTCGGGCGCATCGGCGAACCGGAAGACATCGCCGGCGCGGCGCTGTTGCTGGCGACCGAAGCCGGCCGCTTCATCACCGGCGAGACCCTCGTCATCGACGGCGGCGTGACGATTGCGGGCTCGCGGGCCTAGGCGGGCCGCCGGTTCACTTCGAACAACTACGCCGCGCGCATTGACCCCTAGCGCG
>CAZTAK010000013.1:0-44171 GCA_964611585.1 uncultured Alphaproteobacteria bacterium | reverse complement strand
GCGGGCCGCCGGTTCACTTCGAACAACTACGCCGCGCGCATTGACCCCTAGCGCGCGGGCCGTCAGTTCACCTCGAACAATCCCGCCGCGCCCATGCCGCCGCCGATGCACATGGTAGTAACGACATACCTGGCGCCGCGGCGTTTGCCCTCGATGAGGGCGTGGCCGACCATGCGCGAGCCGCTCATGCCATAGGGATGGCCGATCGCGATCGAGCCGCCATCGACGTTGAGCTTGTCGTCGGGAATACCGAGCCGGTCGCGGCAATAGACGACTTGCACGGCAAAGGCCTCGTTGAGTTCCCATAAGTCGATGTCGTCGATGGAAAGGCCATGGCGCTTCAACAGGCGCGGGACCGCGAACACCGGCCCGATCCCCATTTCGTCCTGTTCGCAGCCCGCAACGGCGAGGCCGCGATAAATGCCGAGGGGCTCGATCCCGCGGCGCGATGCTTCCTTGGCGCTCATCACCACGCAGGCCGAAGCGCCGTCGGAAAGCTGGCTCGCATTGCCCGCCGTAATGAATCCATCGTCGCCCATCACCGGCTTGAGCGCGGCGAGTCCCTCGGCCGAGGTTGAGGGGCGATTGCCCTCGTCCCGTTCGAGGCACGCGGTTTCTTCGTGCGTTTCGCCGGTTTCCTTGTCGGTAACGATCTTGACCGTCTCCAGCGGCACGATCTCGTCGTCAAGCCGGCCCGCTTGTTGCGCCGCAGCGATCCGCATTTCGCTTTGCAAGGCGTATTCGTCCTGCACGTCGCGGCCGATGCCATAGCGTTTGGAAACCACTTCGGCCGTGTCGATCATCGAAAGATAGAGTTCCGGCTTGTGCTGGTCGATCCAGTCTTCGCGGGCGCGGAACAGGTTCTGGTGCTCGTTCTGAACCAGACTGATGGATTCGAGCCCACCGCCCACGGCGATCGGCACGCCGTCGACAAGCACCCGCTGGGCCGCCATGCTGATCCCTTGCAGGCCGGAACTGCAAAACCGGTTCACCGTCACCGCGCTGACCGTCACTGGCAACCCCGCACGAAGGGCGCATTGGCGCGCAATGTTTTGGCCGGTCGCACCTTCGGGCAGGGCACAACCCATAATGACGTCTTCGACTTCCTCGGGTTCGATGCCTACGCGCTCGACCGCGTGCCGGATGACATGCCCACCCAGCTTCGCCCCGTGGGTGTTGTTGAAGGCGCCCCGGTAAGCCTTGCCAATCGGCGTGCGCGCCGTCGATGCGATTACTGCGTCATTCATCGTCAGTCTCCTCCCTCGGCGGCCCGGTTCGCGGGTCCACCGCCAAGCGCGGCGAATTCCTTGAGGTGATGGGAGGCGTCGCCGAACATGCTTCCGATCAGGGTCAGGCGCTTGAAATAGTGGCCGACGCTCAGTTCGTCGGTCATGCCCATGCCACCGTGAAGCTGCACCGCTTCCTGGCCGATCAGGCGACCGGCGCGCCCGGCCGCAACCTTGGCCGCTGAAACAGCCCGTTTTCGTTCCGCTACCGGGCGATCCAGCGATAGCGCCGCCAGTATCGCCATCGAACGCGCCTCCTCTTCGGCCATGAACAGATCGACCATGCGGTGCTGCAACACCTGGAACGTACCGATGGGGCGCCCGAACTGTTCCCGGGTGCGGAGATATTCGAGCGTGATCTCGCGCAAGGCGCCCATGGCGCCGACCGCCTCGGCACAGATCGCGGCGATCCCGGTATCGACGGCCAATTCGATTTGCGCCAAAGCATCGCCGTCCGGCGCCATCCGGGCCTCGGCCGGCACCGCGACGCCTTCGAAAGTCAGGTCGGAGGCACGGCCGTCGTCCTGGGTCTTGTAGTCCCGGCGCGAAAGCCCCTCGGCGCCGTCGGAAACCAGGAACAGCCCGATCCCGTTCGCCTCGCCCAGGGCGACCGTGAGGCGCGCGGAAACGATGATCCGGTCGGCGCTGGCGGCGTGATAGACCAGCGATTTTCGCCCCGTGAGGACAAATCCGCCGTCGCGTGGCTCGGCAGCGAGTTCGACGTGCGCGAGATCGTAGCGCGAGCCGGGCTCCACGAACGCAAACGCAAGCCGGCACTCTCCGGCCGCCAACGCCGGCAGGATTTCCGATTTTTGCGCCGCCGTTCCGGCCCTCAAGATCAGGCCGCCGCCCATCACCACCGACCACAGGTAGGGTTCCAGCACGAGACCGCGCCCGAAGGCTTCCATCAGGATCATGGTCTCGACCGCACCCCCGCTGGTGCCGCCGAAATCTTCCGGCAACGTCGCCCCGAGCCAGCCGAGATCGGCGAACTGCTGCCAAATCCCGCCGCGGTAGCCGGGTTCGGTGGCGGCAGCGGCGCGGCGGGCATCGAACGGATACGCCTCGCGCACGAAGCGCAGCGCGCTGTCGCGCAACATGTCTTGTTCCGGGGTGTAGGAGAGGTCCATCGCCCCTAAAGGCCCAAAACCATCTTGGCGATGATGTTCTTCTGGATTTCGTTCGAGCCGCCGTAGATGGAGGCCTTGCGCCAATTGAAATATCTGGGCGCGATCGGCGCCGCGTAGTCGGGCCCTACGGGTTCTTCGTTCCAGCCCTCGCGCACGGCCTCGGGCAGCCACGGGTGGGCATGATAGCCGAGCGCCTCGACCAGAAGTTCGGTCAGGGTCTGCTGGATCTCGGTGCCGCGAATCTTGAGGATCGAGGATTCGGGACCCGGCGCACGGCCCGCGCCCTCGTCCGACAGGAACCTGAGTTCGGTCATTTCAAGCGCCATCAGGGCGATCTCGACCTCGGCAATCTTGGCGGTGAACGCCGGATCGTCGGCCACCGGCGCGCCGCCCGCCTGTTCGGCACGCGAAATTTCCTTGAGCCGCTGCAACTGCCTCTTGGAGCGCGCGACCTGCGCGATGCCCGTGCGTTCGTGCCCGAGCAAGAACTTGGCGTAGGTCCAGCCCATGCCTTCCTCGCCGATCAGGTTGCCGGCCGGCACGCGCACGTCCTCGAACAAGACCTCGTTGATTTCCTGACTGCCGTCGAAAGTGACGATGGGGCGGACGGTCACCCCCGGACTGGTCATGTCGATCAGCAGAAACGAAATTCCTTCCTGTTTCTTGCCGCTCGAATCGGTACGCACGAGGCAAAAAATCATGTCTGCGTGCTGCGCCAGCGTGGTCCAGGTCTTGGCGCCGTTGACGAGGTAGGTATCGCCCTCGCGCTCCGCGCGCATGGTCAGCGAGGCAAGGTCCGACCCGGCGTTGGGTTCCGAATAACCCTGGCACCACCAGTCCTCGCTGGAAAGAATCCGCGGCAGGTATTGTTGCTTTTGCGCCTCGGTGCCGAATTCGATGATGACCGGCGCCACCATGTTGACGCCGAAGTTAATCACCGGCGGCGCGGCGCCAAGCGCGCATTCTTCGTCGAAAATATGCTTTTGCAGCGGCGTCCAGCCGGTGCCGCCGTATTCGACCGGCCACGCCGGCGCCATCCAGCCCTTGCGGTACAGGATCTTCTGCCAGCGGACGTAGTCGTCCTTTTCGAGGTAGAGCCCGTTTTCGACCTTGTGCCGGAAGCCGGCCGGCAGTTCGGCTGCAACGAACGACCGGACCTCGGCCCGAAAGGCGTTGTCGGCGTCGCTGTAGGTCAGGTCCATGAATCAGCCACTGGAATCAGCCATTTGGTCAGCCACCGGAGCCATCGCATCAGTCGCCGGACCAACCGGCAAAAGTCAAGCCAGCACCAGCAAGTTTCACCAATATGGGCGCCGGTGTCCATTGCGCTCCGTGCTCGGCCTCGTAGCGGCTAAGCGCGCCAACAATCACGTCGAGGCCGACGGTATCGGCGTAATGCATCGGGCCGCCCCGGTACGGCGGAAAGCCGTAGCCGTTTAGCCAGATGATGTCGATGTCGCCTGGCCGCGCCGCCACCTGTTCTCCGAGGATATTCACACCTTCGTTGATAAGGGGATAGAGGCAGCGTTCGAGGATTTCAGAATCGTCGATTTCCCGTCGTTCCATGCCCAATTCCCCGGACAAATCGAGGATCAGGTTTTCGATTTCCGCCGAGGGCACGGGCGTGCGGTTGCCGGATTCGTAATCGTAGAAACCGCCGCTCGTTTTCAGGCCAAAGCGCCCGCGCTCGCAGATCCGGTCGGCGAGCGGCGAATAGCGGATATCGTCAGGCCGGGTCGCGCCCTGGCGTTTGCGGATGCGCCAGCCCACGTCGAGCCCGGCAAGGTCGCTCATCGCGAACGGGCCCATCGGAAAGCCGAAGTCGTAGATCACTTTGTCGACTTGTTGCGGCAACGCCCCTTCTTCGACCAGAAAGTTCGCTTCGCGCAGATACGGATGGAGCATCCGGTTGCCCACAAAACCGTCGCACACACCAACCACGACACCGATCTTGTTGATGCGTTTTGTTACTGCCATCGCCGTCGCCAGCACGTCGGGGGCGGTCTTTTCACCGCGCACGATCTCGACCAGCCGCATGATGTTAGCGGGACTGAAGAAATGCATCCCGACCACGTCCTCAGGATGCGACGTAACGGCGGCGATTTCATCGACGTCAAGGGTGGACGTGTTGGTGGCGAGCACCGCGCCCGGTTTGCACGTCTTGTCGAGTCTCTGAAAGACTTCTTTCTTGAGATCCATCTCCTCGAACACCGCCTCGATGACGATGTCGGCGTCAGCCAGGCCGTCATCGTCAATGCCACCGGTGATGAGCCCCATGCGGCGGTCCATCTCGCCCTGATCGAGCCGGCCCTTAGCGACCGTGGCGGAATAGTTACCCGCGACGGTGCCGAGGCCGCGCTGCAACGCCTCGTCGTTTACTTCGATGAGGTGCACCGGAATTCCGGCATTGGCAAAGTTCATGGCGATTCCGACGCCCATGGTCCCGCCACCGATCACGGCGGCAAGCGCCACGTCGCGGCGCGGCGTGCTCTTTTTGATTCCCTGCACGTCTGCGATACGGCGCTCGGCGGTAAAGATGTGCCGCATGGCTTTGGATTCATCGGATTGCAGGCATTCGGCGAAGATTTCGCGTTCGCAGGCCCTGCCCTCGTCGAAACCAAGCTGCGTTGCAATCTCGACCGCCTCGATGCAGGCATAGGGCGCCCTGTACCCGCGCGCCTTGCGTTCGATCGATTTGCGGAAGGCGTCAAACACACCGGGGTTTGACCTGGCTGCCGCCAGTTTTTCGTCGCGGTCGCGGGTCCGGCGCGGCCCATCGACACCGGCCGCGAAGGAAATCGCCTCGGCAACGAAATCTCCCTCGAAGATTTTGTCGAGGATACCGAGTTCGAGTGCCCGCGCGGCGTCGACCGGCGCGCCACCGACGATCATATCGAGCGCCGCCTCGATGCCGGCCAACCGCGGCAGGCGCTGGGTCCCGCCGGCGCCTGGAATGATCCCAAGCTTGACCTCGGGCTGACCACACAGCGCCGTTGGCGCCGCCACCCGGTAGTGGCAGCTCATGGCAAGTTCGAGCCCGCCGCCAAGCGCCAGCCCGTTGATCGCCGCGACAACGGGCTTGTCGCAATTCTCAATGGCCGCCGCGACATCGCCCAAACCCGGCGGCTGGACAGGCTTGCCGAACTCGCGAATGTCGGCGCCGGCACTGAACAGGCGCCCGCTGCCGGTGATTACGATGGCTTTGACTTCGGTATCCGCCGCAGCGCTGGCGACCGCCTCGGCAAGACCGGCGCGCACCGCGCTACCAAGCGCGTTGACCGGCGGATTGTCGATGGTGACAACGGCGGCACGATCGTGGACCTCAACAGCTATCGGTGACACCATCCGAATCCTCACGATCGCCCCCCCCCTGCCGATGGATGCAGCCGAGTCCCACCATATCGCCAGACCAAAGGCAACCGAAATGCTGCGCACGTCACCACGTCTGGCCGTGCCTGGAAGCCGTCAGCCCCTGAAGCCACAAACTTTTGAACGATCACAAAGGCGCCCCACTACCCCTTGTCAGGCTTCCACACCTGCGCCGGGGAGCGATCCGCCAGCGGCGGGCCGCCACATCGTCGAGTTGCCAAGGCGCCCGCAGTCATCCGGCGGCCCTGCAGGGTGCGCCACAATATTCGGACCCTTTTCTTTACTTGATCCCGCCGCTGGGCGACCCTCCCGGAGACTTGACCTGCCCCACGGTTAGTACCACGCGTTAGTTTAGACCATACTTGACATCTGGTGAGCGGCAATCGGCCCGTAGCTCCCAGGAGCGAAGGGTGGATCGGCGCGGCGAGGCCCAATGGTTTGAGGCGCTGGTGGCCTACAGCATGGCGTGGGTGAAACTGCACGATGCCTACTGATCAGGCGTAGAGCGCTGCGATTTCATCCTCGTAAACCTCGGTGATCTTGGCGCGCCGTACTTTCATGGTGGCCGTCACCTCGCCGTCGTCGTGGTCGAGTTCCTTGGTCAGGAGGTGGGACTTCTTGATCTGCTCGACGTTGGCGAGTTGCGCGTTGGCCTTGTCGATCTCGCGCTGAATCAAACCGCGCACCTGTTCGTTCTCGGCCAGGCTGCGGAAGGTCGTATAGGCGATGCCGTTGCGGTCGGCCCAATTTGCGACCATGTCATAGTCAAACTGGATGAGCGCGGAGACGAACTTGCGTCCGTCGGCGACGACGATGCACTCCTTGATGTAGGGGCTTGCGCGCACCGCGTTCTCGATCAGGCTGGGTGTCAGGTTCTTGCCGCCGGCGGTGATCGCCACGTCCTTCTTGCGGTCGACGATCGAGACCGAACCGTCGGCGTGGATATCGCAGACGTCGCCAGTGTGCAGCCAGCCATCCTTTAGGGCCTCCGCCGTTGCTTCTTCGTTGCGGTAGTAACCGGCGAAGACGCAGCCGCCGCGGATCAGCAACTCACCGTCGGGCGCAGCCTTCATTTCGACCCCGCGCAGCGGCTTGCCGATCCGACCCTCGGTGCGTTGTTCGAGCCGCTGAATCGCACAGGCCCCGGCCGTTTCAGTCATGCCGAAACCTTCCATCAGCGGCACCCCGATGCCGCGGAAGAAACGCAGCGTCTCCTCCGAGATCGGCGCCGCGCCCGAAATGGCGATCTTGCTCCGGGTCAGGCCCAGCGCGTTGCGCAGGGGCCGGTACGCAAGCCATTCCCAGAACGCATGGCGCAGGCGGTCGCCGAAGCTGTAGTCCTTTTTCCAGTGATCCTCGAAGCGCCGCGCGTCGCGCAGCGCGAGACGGAATACCAGTCCCTTCAGCGGTCCTGCGGTGCGCGCACCGATCAGGGCTTCGGCGCGCATCTTTTCCCAGATGCGCGGCACACCGAGGAAGATGGACGGCGCGATTTCGCGCAGATCGCTTTGCACGGTGCGCAAGCTCTCGCCGAAGCTCACGGCATAGCCGCCACGCATCGCTAGGAATACCGAAAAAAGTTGCTCCGCTACGTGGCACAGCGGCAGGTAGGAAACGACCGAATCCGTATCGTCCTGCCCGATGTTCTCCGCCGACACCTCGCCGACGAAGGCGATGTTGCGGAAGGTGACCAGCGCCGCCTTGGGCGGGCCGGTCGAGCCCGAGGTGCCAACGATCAACGCGACGTCGTCAGGATCGTGATCCGCCATCATGCGATCGAGAAAGCCCGGATCGCCGCGCGAGACCTTGGCACCGGCGGCCATCAGGTCGTCGTACGAAACGAGATCAGCTTCGTCGTAGTGCGACAGGCCCTTACCGTCGAGATAGATGATGTTCCTTAGCTGTGGAAGCCGGTCGCGGATTTCGAGCACCTTATCGACCTGTTCCTGATCCTCGCAGACGATGGCGCGCGCGTCGGTCAGCGACAGGACGTAGAGAATCTCGGGCGCCGGAGACGTCGCGTAGACGCCGGCCGGCACGGCACCGATCATGTGCATGCCGAGTTCAGCGATCACCCACTCCTGCCGGTTCTCGGACAGGATCGCGATATGGTCGCCGCGTCCGTAACCGAGCGACAACAGGCCCTGCGCAAAGTAGCTGACCGCGCGTTCATATTCGGTCCAGGTCATCTCGTCCCAGATGCCAAAGCGTTTCTGGCGCAGCGCGACGCGTTTCGGCGTCCTGCGCGCATGGTCGCGCAGAAGCCGCGGCAGGGTGCGCACCTCGGGCGCGCGCTTGGTGGGATGTTCCGTATGTTCTGCGAGAGCCATGGCGTCTTCAGCTCAGCCAGCGCTTGCGGCGCTTGTAGTGTTTCACGTCGCGGAACGACTTCGCCTCGGTTCCCCCGACGCCGAGATAAAACTCTCGCACGTCATCGTCGTTGCGCAGCTTGTCGACCGGCCCCTCGATGACGACGCGGCCGTTCTCGAGAATGTAGCCGTAGTGCGCGTGGCTGAACGCGACGTTGGCGTTCTGCTCCACCAACAAGATCGTCGCGCCGCGTTCCTCGTTGATGCGCGAGATGGTGTCGAAGATCTCCAGAACGAGCTTCGGCGCAAGGCCCAGTGAGGGTTCGTCGAGCAACACGATCTCGGGATGGCCGATCAGCGCGCGACCCAGGGCCAGCATCTGTTGTTCGCCGCCGGACAGGTAACCCGCGAGCTGGGCGCGCCGTTCCTTGAGGCGCGGAAACATGTCGTAGATGTCGTCGTAATCGGCGGGCGCGTCCTTACGTCCGGTGAGTGCGTAGGAAGCCGCGACGAGATTGTCGTGCACGGTGAGGTCGGCAAAGATTCGCCGCCCTTCCCGCACGTGCCCCATGCCGCGGCGCACCAGGCTATGCGGCTGCTCGGAGAGCACCGAGCGTCCGCCAAACAGGATGTCGCCGTCGGTCACCTCGCCGTTCTCCAGCGGCAGGAGACCGGAGATCGCCTTGAGCGCAGTGGTCTTGCCGGTGCCGTTAGCGCCGAGCAGCGCGACGACCTTGCCGTCGGGCACTTCGAAGGACAGGCCCCGCAGGGCCTGCACCACGTGGTGGTAGTAGACCTCGATGTTGTTGACGCTCAGCACGCGGTTTGCCCGGAGCGGATCACCGACCCGCTCCCCCTGTCACCAGGGGGAGCTTCGCATTGGGTCGGCGCCGGGCCGTTAGGTGACGATCCAGTCGGAGATCGGCAGGAACAGCTTGGAGTCCGCGCCGTAGCGATAGACGCGGCCCTGCGGAACCGACCGGCTCACGACCGTGACGGGCAGACCCATGTAGCCGCCCGAGTCCCAGTTCTTGATACCGTCGAGCGCGGCCAGGAGATTCTCCGCGTTGACTTTCTTATCTGCGGCGACGGTGTCCTCGATCGACTTCTTGAGGAGTTCGTGGCTGAACATCGGCTGCAACGACCAGGTCACGACATAACCCGGGAACTTGTCGCCGTACTTCTGTTTCTTGAAAGCGAAGAACTTCGAATAGGCGGGCGAGTCCTTCGCTTCGTAGAAGTAGCGGTAGGGCAGCACCCCCGCGTAGCCGTCGAGCACCGGGCCGGCCTTCGCCGTGACGGCGTCGGCAATGACCTTCTCCATACCCCAGAAGGTGCCGAGGAACTGCGTCTCCATCTTGAAGGCGCGCGCCGTGGCGATGATCTCGGGCCACACGCCGGTCACGTAGCCATGCAGGATGACGTATTCCGGATCGGCGCGGCGCAGCTGCGCGACGTGCGTTTGTACCTCGGCGCCGGCCGGCTTGGTGACTTCTTCGTGGACGACCTGCAGCCCGAGGGCCGCCGCCGCCGCCTTGCCGTGCGCGATCGGATCGCGGCCGAACTCGGTGTCCGAATAAACGAAAGCGACCCTGGTGCCGCCGTTGTCCCTCACGTGCTTGAGCAAGATGTCGAACATCGACTGGTAGGTCGGACCGGCGATATACTGGTAGGGATGGGTCTGCGGGTTCGCAAGATCCGAGGAGAAGGACGTGCCGCCACAAATCACCGGCGTGCGCTGCAGTTCCGGTGCGACGAGTTTCATGAAGCCCGTCGAGTCGCCAGAATAGGAGATCGGTTTTTCGTCGGCCGACATCGCTTTCTTGAAGTTGGCAAGCGACTTGGCGGGATCGTAGCCGGAGTCTTCGTGAACGATCTCCACTGGCTTGCCGGCTATGCCACCCATGTCGTTGGTCATCTCGGCCCAGTCGAGAAGATCCTTCAGCGCCGTCGTGCCCGCTTGCGCGAACGGACCCGTCAGGGGCGACGAACCGGCGAAGACCCATTTGTTGCTCTGCGCCCGCACGATCACGGGCATGCCGAGCACCGACGTCGCGGCAATCGCGGCGGTACCCTTCAGAACTTTTCTGCGATCGACTTTCATGCTGATGCTCCCTATTGATTTCGGTGATGGGCATCTACGGCGAAAACGGCCAAAGATTTATGAAGCGCCAGAAGCGCGTCCAGATCGCGGCTAGGCCCATCGGTTCGAAGATCATAAACCATATAATAAGCAAACCATAAACGATTGTGTTTGCTGGCGCAGTGAATTCGACGATGGTCGGGTTGAGCGGTGTCAGCAGGCCAAAGGCCCACTTCAGAAATTCAGGGATCAGGACAACGAAAACCGCTCCGAAAACGGGGCCCAGCGTCCGCGCCGATCCGCCGACGACTAGGGCTGCAAGAAACACGATAGACAGCTGCAGCTCGAACTGGGTCGGTAACAACACAAGAAAGTTATAAGCCCACAGCGCGCCGGCGAGCCCCGCATAGGCCGACCCAAGGCCAAAGGCGAGGAGTTTGTAGCGTGTGAGGCCCACGCCAATGATCTCCGCCGAATAGTCGGCATCGCGAATCGCGATGAAGGCGCGGCCCACGCGCGTGCGAAATAGGTTCTGTGCGAACAGCACCGCGAGAATCGCGATGGGAACGATAAGTCCATACTTTTGCTCGTCGCTCTCCAGCGCGCTGCCGAAGACTGTCGCCGGCGCGAGCGTAATGCCGCTGCCGCCGCGCGTCACATCGGTCCAGTGCTCGATGATGAAGATGATGATGAAGTTTGCCGCCAGCGTCGCGATGGTCAGGTAGAGCCCGCGAATACGCAGCGACGGCAGACCGAACACGAGACCGACCGACGCAGTGAAGACGACAGCCATCGGAATCACCACCCACCAAGGCGCGCCGAGCCAATTCGCGAACACGGCGGTCGCGTAGGCGCCGACCCCGACCAGCGCGCCGTGCCCCAGCGAGATCAGGCCGGTATAACCGGTGAGAATGTTGAGGCCGGTGATCGCAACCGTGTAGATCGCCACCTGGGTAACGAGGAAGATGATGAAGCCGCTGGCGCCGAACGGCAGCACGGCGAGTGCGATCAACAGCACAGCGAAGCCGTAGCGCACCGGCAATGAGCGAAAGATCGCCTCATCGGCCGCGTAGGTCGCCTTATAGTCGCCGATGATCATCCCTTAGACGCGCTCCACGTCGGGCGTCCCCAGCAGACCGTACGGCCGGATGAGAATGATCAGCAGCACGACAATGTAGGGCACGACCTCCTTGAAGTCGCCGCCGAGGAAATGGTTCGCCATCGCCTCGAGCCAGCCGACGATGAACGCTGCCAGCAGCACGCCGATTACGGAGTCGAGACCGCCCAGGATCACCACGGCGATCACCGAAAGGCCGATCTGGCTGAGCGAGGGCGTGAGACTGTTGAGCGGCGCGAGCAGGATACCTGCAAGCGCGGCCGTCGCGGCCGCAACCATCCAGGTCGTCATGAACACGCGCGGAACGTTGATACCCATCGCGTAAGCGGTCGACTGGTCCGATGCTGTGGCGCGGATCGCTACGCCTGCCTTCGACTTGAGGAACAGGACGGTGATGATCGCGAAGACGACGCCCGCGATCAGAAAACTCGCCAGCATCTGGCGGTTGATCGCTAGACCCGCGACGAAGTCGATGCTGAGCCCGACCAGCGCCGGCGGATAGTACGCGTTGGTCGACCAAACTATGGCGGCGGTCCCTTCCAGAACAGAAATCAGGCCGATCGTCACCATGATCATCGGGAACGGGTTCTGGCCGATCATGGGACGCATCAGCACGCGCTCGACCGCCCCACCGAACAACGCGGCGGCGATCAAGGTCAGCGGCAAGCCGATGATATAGACAGCCCAAGCGCCGAGCCCGGCGACGTCCAGCATGCCGGTGATCGTGTGATAAAAGTAGGCGCCGATCATCAGCACCGCGCCGTGCGCGAAGTTGAAGACTTTCGTGGCGCGAAACACGAGCACGATCCCCACCGCGATCAGCGCGTAGACGCCGCCCGTCATCAGGCCGGTGAGACTGTCCTCGATGACGAAGGCGATGTTCATCAGGCGGCATCCTGCGCGGCGCCGAGATAGGCCTCGATCACGGCGGCATCCTTCTGCACGACCTCGGGCGTCCCTTCCGCGATCTTTTCGCCGAAATTTAGCACGATGACGTGGTTGGAGATGTCCATCACCATGGACATGTCATGCTCGACCAGCAGGATCGTCACGCCCCATTCTTCCTGCAGGTCGAGGATGAAGCGGGCCATGTCCTCGGTTTCCTCGCGGTTCATGCCGGCGACCGGTTCGTCGAGCAGCAGCAGACGCGGCCGCATCGCCAGCGCGCGCCCGAGTTCCACGCGCTTCTGCAGGCCGTAAGGCAGTATGGCTACCGGCGTCTTGCGAATGTGGTCGATCTCGAGGAAATCGATGATCTGGCGCTCGATTTCGGCGCGAAGTTCAACTTCCTCGCGCCGCGCCGGCCCCCAGAACACGCCGGCGGCGAGGACGCCGATCTTGAGATGCGTGTGCGCACCGAGCTTGATGTTGTCGAGCACGGTCATGCCCGGAAACAACGAGATGTTTTGGAACGTGCGCGCGATGCCGAGACCGGCGCGCTTGTGCGTTGCAAGCGTCGTGATGTCGCGGCCGGCAAACGTCAGCTTGCCCGTGTTGGGCTTGTGAAAGCCGGAAACGACGTTGAACAGGCTTGTCTTGCCGGCGCCGTTGGGACCGATCAACGCGGTGATGCCACCGGGCGCGACGTCGAGTGAAACATCCTTGAGCGCGGCGACGCCGCCGAAACTCAGTCCGATCCCCTCGGCCCGCAGCAAGGGTTCGCTTTGTACCGTCACGCCTGGCCGTACTCCCTGTTATGACGCCCGCTACGTCGGCGGATCGCCGTTACGGTGCGGATGATAGCGGCAAAGGGACGAAGCAAGACAGGAGAAAGCGAACAGACTGCGGCTTCAGCCCAGCCCCGCCACGAATGAATCTTGCACCTTTGCCAAGCCTTCCGGCTTGTCGAGGGGCACGTGGTGCGCGGAATCCGGAACGGTTTCGATCTGCGCCTGCGGTACGAACGACTTCAGCCCCCAGCACCGTCGTGGCTCCGCCGCTGGCGTCGGACAGCGAGATGCCATGCAGCGACTTGATCAGCCCGTACCAGACTTCAAGGCCTTCGATTTCGAGAATCGCCGCCATTACTCGGATGTTCCCAGATAGGCGCAGATGACTTCGGGGTCGTTGCGGACCTCGTCCGGCGTTCCGTCCGCAATCTTGAGTCCGCAGTCGAGCGCAACCACCTTGTCCGAGGCTTGCATCACCAAATTCATATGGTGTTCGACCAGCAGAACGCTGAGCTGGTTGCGGTCGCGAATGGTCCGGATGAGGTTGACGAGGGCGTCGACTTCCTCGTGGTTGAGGCCGCTGGCGGGTTCGTCAAGCAACAGAAGCTTCGGCCGCATCGCCAACGCGCGCGCCAGTTCGACCCGCTTCTGGGTACCGAACGGCAGCGCCGCCACCGGCACGCCGGCAACCGCGTCCAGCTTCAGAAAGGAAATGATCTCGGCGGCCACGGCCCGCGCCGCATTGTCTTCGCGCCGCACCCACGGAAGCCTGAGCGAGTCGCTGAGAAAGTCGCTGCGCGAGCGGCTGTGGGCTCCGACCAGAACATTCTCGAGCACGGACTGGCTGCGGAACAGCGCCAGATTCTGAAACGTCCGCCCGATGCCAAGATTGGCAATACCATGAGGCATCTCGCCCAGAATGGAGCGGCCGCGAAACAGGATGTCGCCGTGATTGACTTGATAGAGCCGGCTGAGGCAGTTGAACAGCGTCGTCTTGCCGGCGCCGTTGGGGCCGATCAGGCCGACGATCTGCCCGTCGGGTACCTCGAATGTAACGTGATCAAGGGCAACGATCCCGCCAAAGGTGACGACAACGCCGCGCACCTCAAGTAGCGAATTCCGTTCCTCCACAGGGTCCGGAGGGCCCTGTTCCGCAACCGCCGCAATTGCCATTTGGTATTGGCGCCCCGCCACCCGTGTCGTCAGGTTGTTATCGCCGGCACTGATTTCCGGCATTCCGCCGTTCGTTTTTTTGCGTCCGGCGGGGCCGCCTCCCTGGACCCACGACCTTTTCATCTACCCCCGATTCCGTCAACCGATAGAGCTTCACAATTCCTTTTCATCGACCAGGGCACCGGTCTCGGCATCGCGCAGTTCCAGGCGCACGCACACCTTGCCGGTGCCGCCGTGGTCGATGCCGGTATCGTAGCAGTCAAAGGTGCGCCAGCCGGGACTGATCGGGTGGACGCCCAGCGTGGCGCGATCCGCCGCCAAAAGAAACGCCGGTTGGATCCGGGCCAGCATCCCGAGGCAAGGCCCCGCGGTGCTTTTTTCCGGCTTGAGGATGCCGTTGAGATCGAAGGTGAAGACTTCGCCCTCGCGGATCAAGTTGGCGCAATGGATAACCGAGGTCACGCGGGCGACGATTTCGTAGCGCTCGGCCCAGCCGGGCGCTTTGGGCGCGCGTTTGGCGGCAAGATCGTTCATGTCCCCGGCCCCTCCTCGCCAATGGTTTCCGAGTCAATGACCTTCCCGGTACGGGTCGAACGCAAATAGACCCTTGTACGGGTCTTGCCTTTGCCGTCGTCGTCGCCCGTGTCGAGGCAATCGTAGAATTGCCAGATGCCGCTGATCGGGTTGAGTCCCTCGGCAGCACGGTCGAAGGTCATATAGAACACGGCCAGGATCGGCGACAGCATGTGCATGCAAAGGGGTGCGGTCGATTTGTCGTACTGGATCGAATGACGCATGTCGAAGACAACGACCTGGCCCGGCGCGACACCGCAGGGACAGGTTTCGCTACTGAGCACTTCGACCACGACTTCGTAGTCGTCGAGCCAGGTGTGCCCCAGCCGACGGCGGATGGTCAGCAGTTTTTTCGCTTCGGGCGATATGCGCGCAACATCCTCAGGGTGCAGATCGAGCGCGCGTTCGAGGTGCGGCCGGATGTCGGCGAGATCGTCGTTGGCGAGTTTATTGCCCCGTTTGTCCATGATGCACTCCGTTCGAAGCACGGCGTCGCGCGCATTCCGTTTGTTCGCCGCCACGGCGATCGCCAGATAGGTCATCCAGATGAAGAAGATGCGCGGCGCCTCTTTCGCCCACAGCGGAGCGGAATTGAACACGTACCGCATGACAACGGTGTAGAATACCGACGTCGCGGTCACGATGAGCAGGATCGACGAGGCGTAGTAGAGAGCCTTGTCGAGCATCTCTTCCGCCCAAATCAGCGCCCGCCCAATACCGCTTTGGTCCATATCCCCCTGCTGCCGATCATGTTTTCTGGGCATCGCCGGCTGAGACGGCCCAGAACCTAGCGTCCGGTGCGCGGGTATGCAACGCAGGAATAGTGCCCGGCAGCGGGGCCCGGCCGGCCGGCCGGCAACGCGGGAATGACGCTCCGGCGGCACGGACCGGCGCACCGGCTCGGCCGCTCCTCCCTGCGACACAGGGTACCTTTACCCGCTGCCTCCGCCGGTGCTATCTAAGGCGCCAATTCCGGAACTCGCGCCCTGTCCGGAACGCAGTGCAGGATTGTCCTGGGCTGCGCGCTTGACAGGGGTCAATGCGGCAGCGGACTGCGGTTGCAGGATTGGAACTCGGTTAGGAACCGCGCCGCAGGGAGGCTAAAATGGCTACTTTCGAGATTTTAGAGGAATATGTTCATTCCAAAAGGGCCCACATCGACGGCGGCGAAGCCGTGATCGTCGAAGTCCGCAATACCGACACTTTCGAGCGCTTGGTCGTCAAGGCGATGATGGCGCCCCCGGGCACCGAGCTTGAAGGTGGCGATGACCTTGTTCTGCGCGATCTCGCGGAAAACGTTTCAGAAGAGGGCTGGAAGATCAAAGTCCTTGAGGAACTCGATCCCGAATCGGTCGATATCGCGCCCGAATCGGACTTCCGCAAGAGCGCTGGGGAAAACGTTTGACGCCAGCGGCCAGCGGCCGTATGTGACCGGCTTCACTCCGTCACAATCATATTTCATCGAAAGCATTAGGGGCCGTCATGGCTTATTTTGATTTGCGCGAGTTCATGGGAGCCCTGGAATCAGCGGGAGAGTTCCAGCGCGTCACGAACCAAATCGATCCGCACCTTGAGGCTGGCGCGATTGCACAGCGTCTTGCCGAACGCGGCGGGCCGGCGGTCCACTTCTCCAATGTCAAGGGCGCGTCGAACGGCGTGACAATGGCCGCCGGGCTGGTCGGGCGCGGAATGAAGGGCCTGTGGTCGAAAGTGGCGATCGCCCTCGAAATCGATCCGCAGTCGGACTACCACACCGTTCTCGAAGAAGTGCTGCGGCGGCGTGAATCGCCGATCCGGCCGCTTCAGGTCGATGGCGGGTTGTGCAAGGAGGTCAAGGTAGACGGGGCATCGGTCGATCTTGGCGCCCTGGCAGCGCCCTATCTGCACGACGGCGACGGCGGAAACTATCTGACGACCTGGGCCATCACAATGGCGCAGGAACCGGGTGGCGGTTATCTGGCGTGGGACGTGCTACCGCTGATGGTGTCCTCGAAAAATACGCTTACCGGCCATTTCAACAGGGACAGCGCGGTCGGAGGCATCTGGCACGACAGCTACGCCTCCGAGGGCAAGGAAATGCCGTTCGCGATCGCCCTTGGCACCGTGCCGACAGCAACCATGGCCGCTGCATTCCAGACCCGGCGCGGGTCTACCACCAAGGCCGAAATCGCCGGCAGCCTGCAACGCGAACCGATGCAAATGGTGAAAAGCGAACTCAGCGACCTGCTGGTTCCGGCCGCCGCGGAAATGATTCTCGAGGGCGTCGTCGTTCCCGGCAAGACCGCCGACACCGGCCCCTTCCCCGGCACGTTCGGCTACGTCGCCGGCGGCATGACGGAAGGCACCGTTTTCAAGGTCAAGACCATCACCCACCGCAAGGACCCGATCCTGCCGTTTTCGGCTTGGGGCACGCCGACGTGCGACCTGCACATTGCGCGCGGACTCGATGCCGACGCCCAGCTCAAGGCTGCGTTCGAGGCTCAGGGGGCGCCGGTGGTCGAAGTCTTCACCCCGCCGTGGCTGGCCGGCAGCGTGGTTGCCGTCACCACCAAGGTTCCCTACACGGCGTATTCCCAGGCCGTTGCCGGCGTCATCCGCAATACCGAGGCCACCAAGTACACGCCCTATATTCTGGTGTGCAACGACGACATCGACCTCACCAGTCCGGTCGCCCTGTTTCATGCCATGGTGACGAAATGTCATCCCGAGCGCGATACCTGGGTCATCAAGAATTCCCAGGCTTCCGAAGACGCGCCCTATCTCAATGCCGAGGATCGGGCGCTTGGCAAGGGTGCGGCGGCGATCTTCGACTGCACCTGGCCGCTCGACTGGGACCGCTCGATTGCCGTCCCGCCCAAGGTGGATTTCGAAAACAGTTACCCCAAGGAATTGCGCGAAAAGGTGCTGGCAGATTGGAGCACCGGTCTCGGCTTTCCCAAGGAAACAGACCGTCCGGTATGACCGGGTTTAACGGTTCACGATCAGTGCTTTAGGGGATCCGATGGCGTTCTACGACCTGCGCGAATACATGGAAGCCTGCGACAATGCGGGCGAAATGGTGACCATCGACCGCGAAATCGACTGGAACCTCGAGGCCGGGGCGATCAGCCGCCGCATCTGCGAGATCGGCGCGCCGATGGCCCATATGACCAACATCCGCGGCGTCGACTACGGCGCCACGATTCTGGGCTCGCCCATGAGCAAGGGCTGGCAGAGTGATTTCGCGCGCATCGCCATTGGCCTGCAATTGGACCCGTCAGCCACCTACGAACAGCTGATGGATGAGTTCATGAACCGCATGGCCCATCCGATCCGGCCGATGGAGGTCAAGTCCGGCCCCTGCAAGCAGAACATCCTGCATGGCAAGGATGTTAATCTGTTCAAATTCCCCGCCCCGTACCTGCACGAGGGCGACGGCGGGCGCTACATCGACACCTTCGGGGTGACGGCCACCAAGGACCCGGACAGCGACTGGGTCAACTGGGGCGTCTATCGCCACATGATCCACAAGAAGGCGACCATGGGCGGCATCGTCAACCCGCACCAGCATATCGGCATGATCTACTACCAGCGCTACGAAGCGCGGAATAACCCGATGCCTTTTGCCATCTTTTTCGGCGGCTGCCCGACCGCGGCGATGGTGGGGTCGATGAACCCGCCGGCGGGCGTCAGCGAAGCCGAGGTGGCGGGCGGTTTGCGGCGCGAGCCGCTGCATCTGGTGCGCTGCGAAACAAATGATTTGCTGGTTCCGGCGACCGCTGAAATCGTTATTGAGGGCCATGTCCGGCCCCACGAGCGCTGGGACGAAGGCCCCTTCGGCGAGGCCACCGGCTACCGCGCCAGCCCGCGCATGCCCAGGCCCGTGTTCCGGGTCGATTGCGTGACCTACCGCGACAACCCCATCATGCCGATCAGTTGCGCCGGCACCGACCTCGACGAGTGCGAAATTCTCTACGGCGTATTCTCCAATACCACCGCCGCCAAACGCGAACTGGAAGAGGCAGGACTGCCGGTGATCAACGCCTATTCGCCGCCTGGCCTCAAATTCTCGCTGCTGATCGTGACGGTCGAAAAAGGTCACACGGGCATTGCCGACCGGGTGGTCAGCGTTATCCGCGGCACCAAGCTCGGGGTCCGGTTTCAATACGTGATGGTGGTTGAAAACGACGTCGAGGCGACCAATCTGCCTGAGGCGCTACACGCCGCCATGTCCAAAACCCATCCCGCCAACGGCCTTCAAATCTTCGGCCTCGCGCCGGGACATCCACTGGTGCCGTTTCTCGATCTCCATGACAAAATGCACGCGCGCGGCGCCGCCATCACTTTCGACGCCACCACCCCGCAAAATTGGGGCGCGAACACCGATGTGCCGCGCCGATCTTCGTTCCGTACCTCCTTCCCCGATGCCGTTCAGACCCAGGTCCTGGCCAATTGGGAAAAGGACTACGGTCTACCGGCGGCGGCGGGGCGTTGGGGCTAGGCGCGGGATCAAGCGCGCGCCACAATCGCACGACGCAAGAATGAGGCTACAGGAGAAGATATGACCGACGACGGCACCTTCGAGATTGTCAAGATGAACGTCGACAACTCATGCGATTTCGTATGCGAGGCGTGCAGCCGGTATTTTGGTTGCACCCTGCCGGAAAAGGTCGAGATTCACGACCGCGGGCGCATGGACATCGCATCCCGCAACATGGCGTCCATCAAGTACAAGATCGCCATTCTCAGCGGCAAGGGCGGCGTCGGCAAGACGACCACGGCGACCAACCTCGCCGTCTCCCTGCAGCTGCGTGGCAACTCGGTAACAATTCTCGATTCCGATTTCGACAGCCCCTCGGTTCCGCGCATGATGGGCGTCAAAGACGTCAAACTCAGGACCGGCCGCAGCGGCATTGTTCCGGTCGAAACCCAGTTCGGTGTGCGCGCCATGTCGGTCGGGTTCATCATCGAAGACGCCGAAGTCGTCACCTGGTTCCACGACATGCGGCGCGCCGCGACGGAAGAATTCACCGCCAACGTCGCTTACGGCGATCAGGACTACCTGATTATCGATCTGCCCGCCGGCACCGGCACCGAAACGGTCAGTGTCATGCAGTACGTTACCGACATGACCGGGGCGATCATCGTCACCATGGCTGCCGACGTGGCTCAGGCCACGGCGCGGCGCGCGGCGACCCTGTGCAGCGATGCAGGCGTGCCCATTCTTGGCGTGATCGAGAACATGAGCGGCTACGAGTGCCCCAGCTGCGGCTTCAATTCCGCAGTGCTTCGCTCGGGCGCGGGCGAAGCCCTGGCAAAAGAACTGGGGGTCATGTTCCTCGGGCGCGTTCCGCTGCACGCGGCGGTCGCGACCGGTAGCGACGAAGGCCGCCCGTTCGTGATTTCCGCACCCGAGTCCGAAGCAGCCTTGGCGTTCACCGGAATCGTCGAAAACCTTGAGAAAAGCCTTGAATCGATCGATGCTCCCACCGCGCAAGCCGAACCGGCGCACGTCGCCCAATCGGCCGCATCCTGACCCCTCCAACTGGCGGACGGAAAACATGACTGAATATGATTTCTTCGAAACACCGATTACCCCCTTCACCGTGTTGCAGGAAGGGGCGGAGGTGGAGATTCACATCCGCGATACCGCAACCATGGAGCAAAAAGGCGTGCGCGCCGTGGTCGCAACCTCACCAGAAAGATTGCCCGAGGGCGAAACGGACCAGCTTCATGTGTACGGGCGGCTCGGCAAGCACATTAGCGACGACTGGCTCATCCACATCCTGGAAGATCTCGACGACGCGGCGCTGGCCACCGACCATGTGCTGGCGCAGAGCCTCGATATCGAGCAATCCCTTGGGTCCGCGGAGAAATTCAAGGAATCGCGGTATCGGAAGAAGAAAGAGGACTAGGCGATGCCCTTTGAGGCCTTCATCGGCTACCTGACGGAAGAAGATCAAACCGTCAAAGCCGAAATCCAGAAGGGCGAGGCGGTCGTAGTCGAGGTCCGCGATCTCGATACTTTCGAACGGCTCGTCGTCAGGGCGATGGTGGCGGAGCCCGGCACCGCGCTCGAAGGTGGCGACGAGTTGTGGGTCCTCGACTGGGTCGAGGAGCGGCAGGAGGCACCCTGGTCGATCAAGGTTCTGGAAGAACTCGACGAGGATGCCGCCGACAAGGAACGCTCTGACATCACCGACGCCGACCGCCGCGCAAGTTCCGAAGAGTCGGCGAAGTACGGCGGCCGCAAGTACAAGGGCAGCGAACTGCCCGACGCCATGGGTCAGGAAGAAGCCCGCAAATACTACGAGAACGTCGTCGTCAAGAAGCGAAAGGGTTGAACCCCTTGCGCCTGATCGTCGGCATGTCGGGCGCCTCGGGCCTGATCTACGGGATCCGGTTCCTGGAGGTGCTGCGCCCGGTGGCGGACGTCGAGACTCATCTTGTGATGAGCACGGCGGCGAAAATGAACGCGGCCATCGAAACCGATTATGACGTCGCCGGCATCGAGGCCCTCGCCGATGTCGTTCATAACGTCAAGAACCTGGCCGCCAATATTTCGAGCGGCTCGTTCCGCACCGCGGGCATGGTCGTGGCACCGTGCTCGATGAAGACGCTGGGCGGCATCGTCACCTCGCTGTCCGACAATCTTCTGGTACGCGCCGCCGATGTGGTCCTGAAAGAACGGCGGCCGCTCGTGCTGCTGGTGCGCGAATCGCCGATGCACACCGGCCACGCCCGTCTCATGTACGAAGTGAGCCAGATGGGCGCGATCCTGGCGCCGCCAACCCCCGCCTTTTACAACCGTCCCAAGACCATCGACGACATCGTCAATCATTCGGTCGGCCGGGTGCTCGACATGTTCGATGTCGATCCCGGAATCGTGCAGCGTTGGGACGGAATGAACGCGGGCAAGGACAACAATTGACCGCGCCCGGCCTAGCAGAGATCGGGCCGTTTCTCGACCGTCATACAACGATGACTCTGGCGACGACCGGCCCGGCCGACGTCTGGGCGGCGGCTTTGTTCTTCGCCCGCGACGAGGCGTTGAATCTTTATTTTATTTCGAGCCCGGAAACGCGGCACGCGCGCGACATTGAATCGAACCCGGCCGTGGCGGTAACCGTCAACGGCGACGTGCGCGCGTGGGCCGATATTCAGGGCGTTCAGATCGCGGGAACGGCGGCCCGGCTTTCTCCAGACCGGCGCAACGCCGTCGAAGCCCTCTATTTCGCGCACTTTCCCGATATTGCACGGCTTCTGAAAGCGCCCGCGGGCGACGACGAACGCAAGATCGCCACCGGGTTTGCGGCCGGCCAATATTATTGCGTAACGCCGCGCACCATCCGCCTGATCGATAACACCCGCGCCTTCGGCTTCAGCGCGGAATTCACGCTCGGAGACTAGCCGTTTTTCCGGCCGGGTCGAACCGACCTCACCCTTCGACAGGCTCAGGATAAGGGTGCTTTCGTTGGCCGCGCCCGCACAACCCTCATGGTGAGCCTGTCGAACCCTGAGACTGGATCGCGTTTCAACTCATCCGGATATTGCGCCAGCGCCGCCCGGGGACCTCAATAGTTTCGCGCCGTCTCGGGTGATTTGGCGGCATAACGGCGCATGTTCTTCGGCAGGATCGGACGGTACTTGGGCGTCCACTCGAAGGTGCCTTCGTAGAGAAACTCGGTATCGAGCGGCCCGCCGAGACAGCGGAAAAATATCAGCGATCCCATCGGCGAGCCCAGCGGCCCGTGCTTGATGCCCGGCGGGCGCCAGAAATAACCGCCCTGGCGGCGCTCGCCAAAGGTGCCGACCATCGAGCCCGACAACATGTAGCTTTCCTCGACGACCGGATGGATCTCGACGTTGCCGCCTTCCCAGAAGGCGCCGACGCCCAGAATCCAGGTGCGCTCGCCCGTGTCGGGGTCTTCACGCATAAGCTGGTAGGCGACGCTCTGCTGGTTGAATTCCTTGATTTCGCGGAGCCATTTCTGATCGCCCCAGGCGACTTCGTAGATGTTGTGGCGCTCCACCAGACGGCGTTCGTCGCACGACCCCTTCGGCGCCTTGCCGGACGTCGCCGCGGGCACACCGGAAAAAAACGTCAGCACAACCGCACCGCGACGCGACGACGCGCGGGCGCGGGTATAACCACGCGGAAGATGGGCGTAGGTGTCTTTGCTGTAGACGTTTCCGTTGATTGTCAACGTGCCGTCGAGAACATAGAACTCCTCGTCGACATCGAAATATTCGGCCCGCGTGCGTTTCCAGCCCGCCGGATAACGCACCAGAAGACTCGAAGCGCCTGGGTCCTGATCCTTGCTGAGGACCTTGTGATACACATCGGGGCGGGCTCCACCGTAGAGACCGCGCCGCCAGGGCAGCACTTGCGACTGAATGAATTCGGTATGCGGCCGGCCCATCGTTCTTCTCCTTGCGCGCGTTGCAACCGCGTCCAGCGTAAGGAAATCGCGTGGGGCGCCACCTTGACTGGCGTCAATACCGTCTGGCCCCTCCCCAAGCCGTCACGCCCCACGTCGTCAGGCCAGGTCTTTGGTCCAGCCGCCATCGACGATGATCGACCGCCCTGTCATGTATCCCGCCACATCTGACGCCATGAACACAACCGGGCGCGCCATTTCCATCGCGCCGGCGATCCGGCCCATCGGGATCTGCTTCATGAATTCGCGCTCGAACGATTTGGCATCGATACCTGTTCCTTTGGACATTTGTTCCATGAGGCGCCCCCAATGCTCGGTCTGGGTGGGTCCGGGCTGAAGCGCGTTGATGGCGATGCCGTCGGCCATGATTTCCTCCGACAGGCCTTTGGTGAACGACAACAGGGCAGCATTGGAGGCCGAACCCGGCAACAGCCGTGGATGGGGCTGGCGCCCGGTGTTGCCGGCAACGTTGACGATGCGGCCATAGCGCTGGCGGCGCATCGCCGGAAGAACGGCGCGAACCATCCGCACCGCCCCCATGAACTTGAGCTGAAACGCATCGTTCCAGACCGATTCCGGTATCTCCTCGAAGATCCCACTGGCTGAGGAGCCGGCGGAATTAATCAGAATGTCGATCCGTCCGAAGGCGCGAACGGCAGCCTGTGCTAGTTCTTCCGCCGGACCCGGCACTGACAGGTCGGCGGGAAACAGGGCGATCTCGGTGCCAAAGGTCTTGCTCAGGCGTTGCGCCAGGCGCTCGAGGTGCGAAACCGTGCGCGCGACCAGCATCACCCGCGCCCCTTCCGCCGCCAGCAATTCAGCAACGGCCGCACCAATTCCCTGGCTGGCGCCGGTCACAATTGCCGCCTTGCCATTCAGACCCAAATCCATTCTGCTCCTCCTGGTATGAATACCCGTCAGGGGCGCAACTGTGACATTTCGGTCCCTCGATGTCACCCCGCGCCACTAGGCTAACTTTTTGATTGTACTCGATTCTTTCGGACGCTTGGTCTCGAATCCATCCGCTTCGAATATTGCAATTGAGACGCCGGTCTAGCGGCGAGCAACCCCGGCTCCGGCAAGGCAGCGCAGCAATGAATATCCGCATCAAACCGCTTGGCGGCGGCCTCGTCGCCCAGGTATCGGACATCGATCTTGGCCGCGATCTCGCGCACGAAACCTGTGGCGCCCTGCGGCGCGCGTTTCTCAACCATCTGGTGCTGGTGTTCCGGGATCAGGCGTTGAGTCCGGCGCGCCACGTCCAATTGTCACAGCAATTCGGCGACGTCGACATTCATGTGCTGGATCAGTTTCAGTTGCCCGATACCCCCGAAGTGCTGGTGATGTCCAACCGCAGGGACGCGGCCGGCCGGCCTGGAGGAAGCCGGACGGTACTGGCATACCGATATGTCATACACCGAGATGCCCGCCAAAGCCTCGCTTCTATATGCGATCGTGGTGCCGCCGGACGCGGGCGATACATTGTTCGCGAACATGTACGCCGCTTACGACGCGCTGCCGCCGGACCGCAAGGAGCGCCTTCAAGGTCTGATCGCGGTTCACGCCCTCGACCGCGCCACCGCACCCAAATACACCGGCGCGCAACTGGCCGCCACCGCCGAGGTTCGCCATCCCCTGATCCGCACCCATCCCGAGACCGGCCGCAAGGCGATCTACGCCGGCGTGTTCGCGCGACGGATCGAGGGATTGAGCGAAACCGAATCGGAAGAGGTCCTGGCGTTTCTCGGGCGGCACTGCACCCAGGCGGCGTTTCAGTGCCGGTATCGCTGGCGCGCTGGCGATCTGGTGATGTGGGACAACCGCTGCGTCCTGCACCGGGCGCTCGAATTCGACCCGGCGCTGGAACGCCACATGCATCGCACAACGCTGATCGGCGACACCCCGGTCTGATCGCGGCGGCCGGTCCGGTCAGGAAGCGGCTTCCGCGAGCACGAGCTGGGCCGCGGCCTCACCCGCAAGACGGCCTAGGTTGGTCGCCATCAACAGGCCGCTTCCCGACAGATAGCCCCAGTCCTCCGGACCCGACAGGCCGCGTGCGGCGCCGCCGCCGGCGAACAGATTAGGCATCGGCGTTCCGTCGGGGCGCAGCGCGCGGGCCTGCTTGTCAACTTCCAGCCCGCCCTGGGTGTGAAACAGGGCGCCGGTCACCTTGGCGACCTTGTATGGCGGTTCGAGTGGCGGATGGCGCGTAAGATCCCGCCCGAACGGGTCTTCGCGCTCGCCGCCCGCCATGGCCGCAACCGAGGCCAAGGTTTCGGCAACTGCCTCATCCGGGCAGCCGACGATGGCAGTAATTTCACTGGCGTTCGCCGCGGTTCGAATCGCACCCGCCTTTTCGCATTCCTGGTGACTGTGAAACTGCAAAGCGGTTTTATGACAGCGGTCGTCGAAAATCGTCCAGGCGACGTGTCCGGGCTGGCGAATGACGTTAAGCGCCTGTTCCGAGTAGCCCGCATTTTCGTTCGAGAACCGCTCGCCCGACGCATTGACCTGAATCCCGCCTTCGGAAATAGACGGCCAGCCGAGGTGGATCTTGTGCGGATCGGTAACCGCGCCGTGGCCCTGAAAGCTATGCATGTCGGCCACCGCCGCCCCCAGTTCGAGCCCCCACTTGACCGCATCGCCCTTGTTGCCGTCGTGGCCGTGGTAGTGGGCGTCGACCATCTCGGGGATGTATTCGGCCAGCATGTCCGGACTGCCGCCAAAGCCGTTACACGCAAGAATCAGGGCGCTGCAACCGACATCCTCGTCCGTACCGTCGGGACGGGCGATTCGCACCCCGGTCACGCGCCCGCTATCGTCGGCGAACAGGTCGCGCACGGGCGCGCGTGTCGCAATGTCGATTCCCGATTTCGTCACCGCCTCAAGGAACACCGTCAACAGTTCGGCGCCGAAGCGGCTGGGCGATCCATGCATGTGATGGCGCGAATGCCCGGGGTAGAGAAAATCGTCCACCAGCGACAGGGGCATGTCGTACCGGTCCATCAGCCAGTCGATGGTGGACGCGGATATTTCGGCGATGTGGCGGGCGAGTTCGGCATCGTTCTGGCCGTGGGCCTTCCTGATCAGGTCCTGCGCCAGGATTTCGGGCGTGTCGTCGATACCACCGGCCTTCTGCAACTTGGTGCCGGCTGCCGGAATCTGGCCGCCCGAAAGCGAGGTGTTGCCGCGCGGGGTCTCGTCGCGCTCGAGGATCATGACGCCGACGCCAGCCTCGTGCGCGGCAAGCGCTGCGGTGCATCCGCACGCACCCGCCCCGATAACCAACACCGGAACTGTCACTTCGAATGCTGGCGGCGCGCTGCGAATAATTCCCATTCCAATATTCCTTCTTCCCTATTAATTTGACTCGACCTAGACAGACCGCTACGCCGTGTCCGGCACTACGGGAGGATTCCATGTCCAAAAAGAAAATCCTAGTCCTTGTCCCCTTTCCGATGGACGACGATAGCCTCGCCATGCGGCAGGCCCAAAGCGAATACCTTGATCTCGGCCCCGACATTCAAATCGATTACCGCCCCGTAAAATGGGCCGGAACCAATTTCGTCGGGCCCTATGATTACGTTCTCGGCGACTTCACCATGCTCGAAGCCGGTCTGAGTGCGCAAGACGATGGTTACGACGCAGTTTGCATCGATACCATGAGCGATTCCGGCGTTGCCGCGCTTCGCGCGGCGCTCGATATTCCGGTTATCGGTCCGGGCCGCGCTACCTTCCTGATGGCAATGCTGCTTGGCAACAAGTTCGGCATGCTGGTGATGTGGGAGCGGTGGGCCGGACTCTACAAAAAGGTGATGGACGAACTCGGCATCTGGCACAAGTACGCCGGCATGCAGTCGGTCGATATTCCGCCGGACCGGTTCAGTCTTCTGTCCGGAGAAGAGGAAGAAGTCTTTCCCAAACTTGAAGCGGCCGGCCGCAGGTTGATCGAGGAAAACGGTGCCGACGTTATTATTCTCGGCTCCACTTCGATGCATCAGTCGCAGGCCTATCTTTCCGAAAAACTGCCGGTTCCGATTATCAGTCCGGGGCCGCTCACCTACGTACTTGCACAGGCCGTTCTCGGACTTGGGCTCACGCACAGCCGCACGGCCTATCCGCAACCGGTGGCGCGCAGCGACGACTCCATTCATCTGATGTTGGACTCCGCGGCCAAGGCGGCCGCCAAGTCGTAGGGCCGGGCGATGCGTAACGCCCTGGTGCTTGTCCCCTTCGCGATGGACGAATCGGGCGTCGCCAACCGGCGCGCCCAGGTCGAGACGGTCAAACTCGGCCCCGACATCGAGTTCGATTTCCGGCCCGTGACCGCGGGACCGGACATGTTCATGAGCCCGCAGGACTTCGTGATGATGGATTTGGCCATCCTCGAGGCGGGCCTGTCGGCGGAAACCGACGGCTACGACGCGCTCTGCATCGATACGATGAGCGATTCAGGGCTGGATGCGTTGCGCTCGGTGCTCGACATTCCGGTGATTTCTCCGGGCAAGGCCTCGATGCTGTTCGCGCTTACGCTCGGCAGCAAGTTCGCCATGCTGGCCCAGTGGGAGCCGGCCGTCATCCGCACCCGGAAATTCGTGGCCGCGCTGGGGCTCGCCCCGTTCTGTGCCGCAATCGAAAACTACGACGTGCCGCCCGACTACAAGAACCTCATGGCCGGCAAGGAAGACGAAACTTTCCCGCGGATGCAGGCCGCCTGCGAACGCGCCATCGAAAAGGGCGCCGACGTCATCTGTCTCGGCTCGACCACCATGTATCAGGCCCATCAATATCTGAGCGCACGGTTGCCGGTGCCGATCATCAATCCCGGACCGCTGACGTACAAGCTTGTCGAATCGGTTCTCGATCTCGGGCTCAGCCACAGCCGCCAACCCTATCCGAAACCCATAGTCGATCACGCCGATATGATTCACACCATGCAGGCGGCGGCCAAGTCTTTGAATAGCAGCTAGCGGCGGCACAGTCCCGGGGCGCCCGGCGGCTTGCGAAAAGGCATTGCCTTTGCGCCTCTGATCGCGTGTAATCAGCCCGCGCGCGGAGCCACCGTGCGGGCCGCTACGAACAAAATTATTTGGCGCCAACAGGGAGGATTTATGTCGACCATCAAGACCAATGGGCGGGGTGTCAGCCGCCGCACCGCACTGAAGACCACCGGGGCCGCCGTCGCCGGCGCGGCGGTAATGGGCTTTCCGGCCATCACGCGGTCGGCGGAGGCGAAGCGGTTCCTGAAACCCATCGTCGCCGGCCTCAACGCCAAGGAAGGCGACCCTTCGGACATTTCGATTCGCCTGATTCCCCAGATCTTGCGCGAAAAGTACGATGTCGAAGTCGATATCCAGATTCACCCGTCCTCGACGCTGGGCACCGACCTGTCGCAATTGGAAGCTGTGCAGACCGGGTTCATCGACATTACCAGCAACGCGACGTCGCAGTTTTCCCGATTCCACGATGCGTTCAGTTTTGTCGATCTGCCCTACATCATTACCGATTGGGATATGGCCAATCGCTTGTTCAAATCGAACGTCTGGGCGGGACAAGCCAAGGTTTTTGAAGCCAACGTCCCGATCAAGGTTCTGCCGCCGGTTGGCGCCGGTGGTTTCCGCCTCTTGTGGAACAATGTGCGGCCGCTGCAATCGCCTGCGGACGTACAAGGCCTCAAATTCCGTTCGACGGGATCGCCCCTCTACATCGAAATGATCAAGAACTGGGGCGGCAATCCGACCCCGATTCCTTGGACCGAAACCTACACGGCGATCCAGCAGGGTGTGGTCGATGGCTTCCACGTTCAACCGATCTGGTGCTACCTGTTCAAGATGTACGAAGTGCTCAAGTACGCCACCGAAACCGACGCTGCGTTTTCGGTTCAGCTCCAGGTGATGAACATCAATACCTGGAATGCCATGCCGGAAGACATCCAGAAGCCGTTCTTGCTGGCGGCGCAGGAAGCAGCGGACATTGCCAACGCAAAGGACGAGGGGCTCGAAGAGTTCTTCAAGGGCAAGCTTCGCGAAGAAGGCAAAGAAATCTACTCGCCCTCGGCCGCCGAAATGGCCAAATGGAGAAAGGGCGGCGAAGCGGTCTGGTCCGGCGCCGGCGCCGGCATCGATAAATCCGTTATCGACGCCACTGTCGCGCTGCGGAGCGCCTAAGGTTTGAGTATTGAGTTGACGGCTCCCCAAACTTTGGGGAGCCGTTGCTCATTCGTTTGCCGCGAAATATTAACCGAACCTCACTGCAATGCCTGCGTTCGAGCGAATCGTTGTCGCGATCGATGCGGCTGCCCGCTACATTTCAGCGCTTCTGATCGCTGCAATCGCCGCGATCATGCTGACCCAGGTCTTTTTCCGGAAGGTCATCAACCATTCACTCCAATGGCCGGAAGAACTCAGCGTTGTCGGCCTGGCCTGGGTTGTTTTTGTCGGCTCGGTAATTCTGATGCGGGGTTGGAACCACATCGGCATACCGACCTTCGTCGATCTCTTGCCGCCGCGGGCACGACTTTTGGTCATGCTGGCTGCGAAGATTCTTTCGATTATTTTTCTTGTTTCGGTTGTTTGGTACGGAATCGAGGTTTTCAACGGCACCTTTCACGGTAAGGCACCGAGCCTGCCGTTTTCATCACGCTGGGCGAAACTGTCTGTTCCGGTGGGCGCCGTCATGATGCTGGTTATTGCCGTCAACTCGCTGATCAAGGACTTTCTCGCTCTCGGCCGGGGTGATCTCGGCCCGTCCGAAGACCGCGGCATCACCGGCGTCGAATGACGAGACCGGGCGACCGACCCTATTAGGACAGAGGCATGGAACTCGTCGGGCCCTATCTATTTCTCCCGTTTGCGGTACTCCTCGTCATGGGGGTTCCGGTGGCGTTCAGCCTCGGAATCGGCTGCATGGTGTTCTTGCTGTTTGCGCCGGGCGTCACCATCCCGCCGCTTATTATTGTGACCGAGATGTTTACTGCGGTCAGCCAGTTCGCGCTGCTGGCGCTGCCGATGTTCGTTCTCACCGGTGAGCTTCTGAACCGTCTTGACCTGACTGAAAAACTCGTTGATTTCGCGGCGGCTCTGGTGGGATGGATCAAGGGCGGGCTCGCTCACGTCAATATCGTCACCTCGATGTTTTTTGCCGGCATATCGGGTTCGGTGATTGCCGACGCGGCATCGCTCGGGCCAATTCTGATTCCCGCCATGGTCCGTGAGAAATATCCACGCGACTTTTCGGCCGCCGTGACCGCGGCCAGCGCGGTGATCGGCGCCATTATTCCGCCCTCGACTGTGATGATCATCATCGGCGCGCAGTTGCAGATTTCGATTGGCGGCATGTTTGCCGGCGGCCTGATCCCCGGTGTTCTCGTCGGCCTGTTCCTCATGATCGTCGCTTATTTCATCAGTCGCCGGCGCGACTATGGTGAAATGCACAAGATGGAGAAACCCGCCGTCGTAATGCGGAACGGATTGCGGGCGTTCCCGGCGCTGATGATTCCGGTTGTTCTGCTCGGCGGCATTTTGAGCGGCACCTTCACCCCCACCGAAGGTGGCGCCGTGGCGGCGGCGTATACCGCGCTGCTCGGCGTGTTCCTGTACCGCACCCTCAATCTCGCCATTTTCCGGGATGCCCTGATTGCGACGGCGAGGGTCACGGCGTCCGCGTTGATCGTTGTCGCAGCCGCGCTGGTCTTCAGCCGCATTATGGTCTTCTACCGAATTCCGCAAGAGATTCTGGAATTCATGGTGGGACTGACCGATAACAGGGTGCTGCTCGTCCTGCTCATCGTCGCCTTCTTCCTGGTGATGGGAACCTTCATGGATGCGGTGGCCAACATGATCATCCTGGGGCCGCTCTTGATGCCACTGGCCACGTCGGAGCTTGGCCTCGGCATGACCGACATCCAGTTCGGTATTTTCCTGATGATCGGACTGTTGCTGGGCCTGATAACGCCGCCCTTGGGATTGCTTTTGTTCATAACGGCGCCAATAGCGCGAACGACGCTGGAACGGACGTCGCTTGCCGTGCTTCCGTTCCTCGCCGCCGAGATCCTCGTTCTGTTGATGGTCGCATTTTGGCCCGACATCACCATGGCGATTCCGCGTGCTGTCGGTTTAGGCGGTTGACCGGGCCCAGGCCTGAACCCGCCACGACGTAAATGGGGCCGCCGTGCCGAAGATTGTCACACCCGATCTCTTCGATGCCAACGTAGGCAGCGTTGCCGTGGTCGAGGCCCAGTTCCGGGGCTTTGGCCAGCGCGAGGAATTCTTCGGGCCGTGCGAGACGGTCAAGTGTTTCGAGGACCACCGGCTGGTCAAAGCCCTTTCCGAAACCGCCGGGCAGGGCCGGGTGCTGGTGGTCGACGGCGGGGGATCGATGCGGGTTGCGTTGATGGGCGACATGTTGGCGGCGGGCCTCGCCGGAAACGGTTGGGCCGGCGCGGTGGTGTTCGGGGTGATCCGCGACACGCCGCAGATCGACGCTCTCGATTTCGGCGTCAAAGCGCTCGGAACCACGGCGCGGCGCTCAGGCGCCGAACTGCTTGGGGGCGCCACCGGCATCCCGGTATCGTTCGGCGGCGCCGCAATCAGGCCGGGCGACTGGATCTATGCCGACCGCGACGCGGTTCTGGTCAGCGCGACTGAACTGAACCTGTAGTCGGGGCCGCCTGCGGATTCCGGCGCGGGCGTTCGGCCCGGCACGCGGGTCAGGATTCGTCCTTGATCGGGTTGCTCAAGATGCCGATACCCTCGATTTCGACTTCGATGGTATCGCCGTCCTTCATCCATAGCGGTGGATTGCGCGCAAAACCGACGCCCGCGGGTGTTCCCATTACCAGCAGATCGCCAGGCTCGAGCGTCATGCAGGCGCTGAGCAATTCGATAGTTTTGGCGACCGGGAAGATCATATCGCGGGTGTTCGCCTGCTGCATGACCTCGCCATTGAGGCGCGAGCAGATATCGAGACCCGAGGCGCCCGGCGGCAGCTCGTCGGCGGTCACGAACTCGGGCCCGAATCCGCCGGTCGAATCGAAGTTCTTGCCGACCGTCCATTGCGGTGTCTTTCTCTGGTAGTCGCGGATCGAGGCATCGTTGAAGTTCGAATAACCGGCGACCGCGCCGAGCGCGTTCGCCTCGCTCGCGTGACGAATGCGCGTGCCGATCACCGCCACCAGTTCCGCCTCGTAATCGAGCTTGTCGGAGATTCGCGGACGCACGATGGGATTCCTGTGGGCCACCAGGCTGGTGCGGCCGCGCATGAATACCGTCGGATAGGACGGTGGTTCCACCCCCCCTTCGGCAGCATGATCGGCGTAGTTGAGACCGAGACAGAGAATTTTCGGCGGGCTCGGGATGGGCAATCCGAACTCCAGGCCCTCGAAGGGGACGCGCGCCTGGGGACCGGCGGCCGCGGCGGCCGCCTCAACCGTCTGGAACGCAACCGCCCCTCCGGCTATAACAGCAAGAAGGTCCTGCGGGCCGTCCGGCGCTGCAACGGACAAGTCCACCACCTCGTCATCAAGCCGCACGCCGAGCGTGAACCCAGAAGCCTTGTTGAATGATACCAGCCGCATTGTTGGCAATCCCCTGCGCCAAGAGTGCCCGGCGGCGATCCTACCAAAGTGCCGATCCGATTGCGCCTGCCAATGTTCGAGTCCGGGGCGATGAAAAACCGCAACGATAATCTGTATGCGCAGATCGAGGCACGGTTTCCGGCCGACCGGAACCGCACCTTTATCGAATCGGAGAACGGGCACACGTTGTCCTATGCCGTTCTCGAAGACCGGGCCGGCCGCATGGCGGCGGCAATGGATTCGCTCGGCCTCACACCGGGCGACCGGGTCGCGGTGCAGGTCGCGAAGTCCCCCGATTCGGTATTCCTCTATCTCGCCTGCCTCAAGGGCGGATTCATCTACCTGCCGCTGAACACGGCTTACGCCCGCGGCGAGTTAATGTATTTCATTGGCAACGCAACGCCTGCGCTGATCGTTTGCGACCCCGCGCGCGAAGCCGAAATACGGGCGCTGGCGCCGCAAGGTACGCACATATTGACTCTCGACCAAAGCGGCGGCGGCAGTCTGGCCGAAGCGGCCTGGCAGGCACGCGCCCGGTCCGGGATCGAACCCGTGGCACCGGACGATACCGCGGCTCTTGTCTACACCAGCGGCACCACCGGCCAGCCCAAAGGCGCGATGCTGACGCATCGCAACCTTGCTTTCCACGCCCGCACCTTGCACCGCCTGTGGGGTTTTGAATCCGGCGACGTCCTGTTGCACGCGCTGCCGATCTATCACACCCACGGTCTGTTTATTGCGATCAATTGCGTTCTGTGGAACGGCACCGGCATGATCTTTTTGCCGAGGTTCGATGCCCGGAAGGTGATCGAGTGCATGCCGCGCGCCACGGTCATGATGGGGGTGCCGACATTCTATACGCGCCTGCTGGACGAACCCGATTTCGGCCCGGATGCGTGCGGCGCCATGCGTCTGTTCATATCCGGTTCGGCGCCGCTGCTCGAGTCGACGTTCGCGGATTTCCAGGCGCGCACTGGTCACACACTATTGGAACGCTACGGCATGACCGAAGCCGGCATCATTACGACCAACCCGCTGGACGGTGAGCGCGTCGCGACGACCGTCGGCTTTGCCTTGCCCGGCGTCGATATCCGCATCGCCCGCGAAGACGGCAGCCCCGTCGAGCCCGGCGAAACGGGCGTTCTCGAAGTCCGCGGCGAGGACCTCTTCGCAGGCTATTGGGGGGCGCCGGAAAAGACCCAGGCCGAGTTCCGCGATGGATATTTTTCCACCGGCGACTTCGCGCGTACGGATGCGGACGGCCGCGTCACCATTACCTGCCGGGCCAAGGATTTGATTATCTCGGGCGGGCTCAACGTCTATCCGCGCGAGGTCGAACGCGAAATCGACGCCCTCGACGGCGTCGATGAATGTGCCGTGATCGGTCTGCCGCATCGCGATTTGGGCGAGGCGGTGACGGCCATCGTCCGGCGCCGCGCGGACGCGCCGGAAATCGGCCCCGCCGATATTCTCGCCGGTCTGGAGGGGCGGCTGGCGCCCTTCAAACACCCGAAACAAATCCTGTTCATCGCGAATCTTCCCCGTAACGCAATGGGAAAGGTATTGAAATACCAGCTGCGCGAACAATTCCGCGGCGAATACAGTGGCTAGGGCGATTCCGGTTCGTCTGGAATCGCCCGTGGCCGCAAGGCGGCCCGCCGCTTGTGCGGCGCGCTCGCGCAGGCGCGGACCAATCGGTCCGCTGCCGTGAGCGACAAAAAAGCGAGAGTGGTTCCGATTAAAACGGAACCGCTCTCGAGAAACCTCCGTTCAAGGGGAATCGCCTGCGGCGGACTGATCGGACAAAGCGGCGCCAACAGTCTTGACGAGGCCAGCAATCTTGCCCGATGGGCCGGAAACAAGGCGGTTCAAGACCCTCGGAAAGGTGCCCTGCCCCTCCGCCTGACCGCCCAAATTTCCAGCAGGACGTGACACGATGCCCCTTTGGGGGAGCCGCCCAAGTTGATACGATAGCGGACCATGGAACCCAGCTCGCAGGACACGCCGCTCGAACCCGGCGCATCGTTTGATTCGGTCGTCGGCGTGCGGACCATCATCCCCGATGACGCCTTCACCGCGCCGCTGCTCGGGACCCACCGCGAGGGCAGCGGCGTTCTGATCCGGCGCGACGGGCTGATCCTCACCATCGGCTACCTGATTCTCGAGGCCGAATCCGTGTGGGTCGTGTCCGCCGCCGGTGCTGCGGCGCGCGCCCACATCGTCGGTTACGACCACGATACCGGATTCGGGTTGATTCAGGCGTTCGACGGTTTGCCCGATACGGTTGCGGCACTCGGCGATTCGGACGGCTGCAACGTCGGCGACGACGTTGTACTGGTGGGATGCGAGGGCGTGGCCTCGGCGACCGAGGCGCGCATCATCTCAAAGCGGGAATTTGCCGGCGCCTGGGAATACGTGCTCGACGAGGCCCTCGTCACCGCACCGGCTCACCCGGACTGGAGCGGCGCGGCCGTGTTCGATCGCGGCGGCCGGTTGCTGGGCATCGGATCGCTGTACATCCAGGAAGTGCTGGAGGCACCAAGCCGGGTCGATGGAAACCTGTCGGTCCCGATCAACCTTTTGAAACCGATTATCGACGACATCCACGGCTATGGCCGGATCGGCGTGCCGGCGCGACCGTGGCTCGGTATCTATCTCGCCGAGGCCGGAGATCAGGTCGTGGTTGCCGGTCTCGCCGAGCGCGGGCCCGCCGCCCACGCCGGCCTGCGCGCCGGCGATGTGGTCATCGATCTGGGCGGCGTGCGTGCCGAAAACGTCGGTCAGACCTTCCGCCAGCTTTGGTCGCTGGGCGCCGCCGGCATCGATGTGCCGATGACCATCGGGCGCGGCGAGGAACGGCGGCACTACGTCGTAAAAAGCGCCGACCGCGCCGATTCTCTGAAAAAGCTGCTACTGCACTGAGTGCGCCTCGCGCGCCGATCCTGTTTGCGGCGAGTTCACGCGGTAGGGCGCCGTGCGGCGCTACTCGGTGTGTACGGCTGCCAGGACCGCGGTCGCAATGTCGGCCGCTTCAACGCCTGGCAAGTCAAGCGCAAGATTCTTCAGCGCCGTCTCGGCCGCGGCCGTCAGCGCAGGCTCTTCGAGGGCCGTCCCGACCAGCAGCTGCGCCAAGTCGTCGATCCCCCCGGGCGGCAGGCAGGTAAAATCACCCGACAGCGTCAGGTCTCCGACACGACCCCCGCGATCCAGCAGATGAACACGTATCAACCCGCCCGGGGCCTTGTGCGCGGCCGCGGTCAGATGGGTATCGGCCGAAATCTTGACGCCCGCCTCGACCAGTTTGCGCCCCCGGCTGAAAGTCCAGGCATCCTCGCCAAGCGCGGATTCCTGTTCGGCGATGGCCGCCAGCTCGCGGTCCAGCGGTTCGCTGCGCTCGATCTCGACGCCCAGCCACGCACCGCAATGGCGCAGGAAGATTTCGATGACCTCGTCGCGGGACGGCGGGTTCTCGAGTTCTTTGATCATCGTCGTCATGTAATCGTCGAGAGTTGATTTCAGCTTGTCGCGGAATTTTTCCGACGGCACCTTCAGGCATTTCGACATCGTCGCCGTGTCGAAATCGAACATGAAACTGCCCGCCATGACCGTGGCTTCGCCGATGGTGGCGGCGCCGGTGCCGCCGATTTTCCGGCCGGCAACCTGAATGTCGTTGATCGGCCGGTAGGCCGCCTCGACCCCGAGTTCCTTGTAGGTGCGCACCACCGGCTCGATGAACATGGGATAGAGGTTGACCGCATAATCCGGCGCTTTGGCACGCGGATAAATAAAGTGTGTGAAAAGCTGATTGCGATCGAGATAGACCGCTCCGCCGCCAACACGGCGGCGATACACCGGCAGGCCCTTGGAGCAGCAAAACTCGAGATCGACCTCCTGCTCCACCTCCTGGTGCAGACCGACCGAAACATAGGGCGTTTCCGGGTTGGCAAAACTCAGAATCGGATCGTCGTCGGCCTTCATGGCAAAAGCCAGACCGTGAAACACGGCCTGGCTTTTCAGTGCCGGGACATAGCCAAAATCGAGAACCCTGAGTTCCATCGGGTTTCAGGTTCAGGAGTTGCGGATGGTAAAGCTGTAAACTTCCCCCGATTGGCCGGATTCGACCAGTTCATTCCCCGTGGTGCGGCAAAAGGCCTCGAAATCCTTGACCGCGCCCGGATCTGTGGCTTCGATCTTGAGAATGTCGCCGATTGCCATGTCTTTTAAGGCCTTGCGGGCCTTGATGATCGGCATTGGGCAATTGAGGCCCTTCGTATCAAGTATTTGTTCTGCCATGCGTTCCTCGCCGCTGCTGACGGTAGCACGGGTTGGCGCGAGCCCCCCGCCCCCGTGTCAGATAAACAGGTTGATGTCGGATTTGGTCGCGGTTTCGATATAGGTCGCGGCGCCACCGACGGGAACGTCGATGAGCTCTTCCTTCTTGATCTCGAACATGCCCATCGTCATCTGGCACGCGACCAGTTCCACTTCGGATTCGATGGCGGTCTCGCGCAACTCGTCGATCGAGGCGATTTGTTTGCCCGCGATCAGGTTCTTCATCATCGCGGTGGTGCCCGCCGTGGCGAACGGAAGCGCCGCCACCAAATTCGGCATCGCCATGTGCATACCCATCATCGGCATACGCATCGCCGCATTGCCCAGCGTGCCGACGCTGAGATTGAGTTCCTTTTTCAAGAGTTCGAGCCCGTAGAACGTGAAAAACATCGACACGTTGAGGCCCATGGCCGCCGCCGTGGTGGCAAGAATAAACGGCGGGTAGGCCCAGTCGAGCGTGCCCTTGGTCACGATCATCGACAGGCTTTTGGCGTTACTGACATCGTCCGACATAGATAGGTCCCCTACCCCGTAATTGCGCGTGGCGCCGGTGCCTACAGCCCCTCCGGCCCCTGCAAGCCGGTCGCGCCCGAGGCCGGACCGATTGCCGCTAGACCAAACAATAGCGCCCTATATTAGAAAAACAAAATCTATAATCGGCGCCCACGATATCGTGTAGCAGCCGAAAATCATCAGGGATTCTGCCGTTTTTGGCGGCCTGGCGGCCCTCAGGCACAGCCCTCGAAACCGTCCTGCTCCATTTTTGCCTCGTAGACGGGCCCGATGTCGGCGCCGGCGGTGAGTTCGGCTTTGGCCGCGGCCCAGTCTTCCGGCCGCACTTTGACGAACCAGCCGGCCCCGTAGGGGTCTTCGTTGGCGATCGCCGGGCGGGCGGCGAGGTCGTCGTTGACGGCGATTATTTCGCCGCCACAGAGCAGTTTCGCCGGACCGACCCATTTGCCCGATTCGACGATAGCGCAGCTCTTGCCCGGTTTGACGGTCTTGCCGACTTTCTTGGGCGTCCACGCGACCAGGTTTCCGGCCATCGCCGCGGCGACCGAGGACATGCCGGCGGTAACGGTGCCGTCGTCGTTTTCCCGGTACCAGATGTTGTTTTCGACATCGTAGAGGAGGGAATCGTCAAGTTCGCAGCCCTTGACAAGAGTCATCGCGGTTCTCCGCCCCCCTCAGTTCGCCGTCCCGGTCCGCAACGAGCGCGAGGAACAGCAAAATTCACCCAGCCCCGCATCCTACATCTTGCCGCCGACGAAAAGGCACAAAAAGGCACAAGTGGAGCGCGAGTCGCGCCGCCATTCTAGCCGACTCGGCCGCTGCCGTCGCGCGCGCGTCGAGGGCCGCGACATTGTGCCGGTAGATCAGCTCGCGGCAGGTCTCGCGGCAGGCGTTGAACGACGGGTCCCCTTTTGCCCCCTAGCGATGGAGGGCCAGAAGCCGGAACCCCTCGCGCTTCGATTCGGTCGGCGTCTCGCCGCGCGCCTCGAACCAGGCTTCGAGGACCGACTCGGCAATTCTCAACAGCGCCGCGGTGGTGTCCGCGTCCGGGTCTGCGCGCTCGATGCCCCGGATGCGGTCCTCCCATGCGGCGAACGATTCGGCGGAGCCGGTCATGTGAGCCCCTTTTCCCGAATCAACGCCCGCGAGTCCGACACATTTTCGTGGATGCCCAGTTTGCGCGGACTGACCCCGAGCGCAAGACCCAGAAGCTGAGTGAAATAGAGAACCTTGACCGAGGTTTTCCGGCCGAGCGTCTTCTCGGCCCGCACCTGATGGAGTTCAAGGCCCGAATGGCAGGTCGGGCATTCGGTGGCGATCACGTCGGCGCCGCAAGCCTCGGCGGTTTCCAGCAGATTGAGCACCAGCTTGGTCGAAGTATCCGAATCCGAAAGCGTGTGCGCGCCGCCGCAACACGCAGTCTTGAGCGGATAATCGACGTTCTCGGCGCCCGCAGCCGCCAGCAGGTCGTCCATGAAATGGGGCCGCAAGGTCGATTCCGACCCCGTTCCCGCATCCTTCTCGGGAAAGATATGCCGCGGCCGGGTGTACATGCAGCCGTAATAGTTGGCGATTCGGAGGCCCTTGAGGAAATTCTTGACCCGCGCCTTGATTCCATCTTCGCCGAGCGTGCGTTTCAGCCAGTCGAGTGCGTGAATGGTTTCTACCTGACCCGGCTGGTAAGCCGCGTGACCCGCCTTGGCCGATAGATCGGCAACGGTTTTCCGGGACTGTTCGTTATTGGCGAGGTCGTATTCGGCCTTTTTCAGATTGTGGTAGCAACCGTTGCAGGGGGCCATGACGACGTCGTGATTCATGTCGCCGGCAAGGGAGAGATTCCGCGCCGACAGATAGGTCTGGAGTTCCGGGTCGATGTTTTTGACTTCCATCGCGCCGCAGCAGTTCCAGTTATTCAGTTCGTCGAGCTGGAGGCCCAGCGCCTGCGCCAGCGCCTTGGTCGAACGATTGTAGGCGTGGCCCGTCCCTTCGAGCGCGCAGCCCGGATAATAGGCGACCCGGTCGTAGGATTTTTCGGCGTCGGCGCTCATCTCTATTCCTGTGTGTCCGGGAGACCCAGCGCGCGACGCTGCTGATCGCGGCGCATATCAACGTAATCTTCCATCGCCGCCCGGGCCTTGCCCCAGCCGCGGGTCCGGGGCTTGAATACGAACGAAAGCCCCATCGTCATCAGCATTTTCAGCGGCAATTTGCGCACCAGCCGCATGCCGACCTCGACCAGCCAACTGGGCGCAATCGGTTGGCCGGTGCGGCGGAAGAATTTCAGAATTGTGCCGCCGTCTTCGATCATGCCGGTGGCCAGCACCTGATCCGTGAACACCTCGTCAAAGTGAGTCGACGGCGACTTCGCGGTATGACCCTTGAGTTCCAGCCAGTGCGACAGCGCCTTCATCACGCCTTCGGGCTCGACGTCGCGCGGGCAGGCGTAGGTGCATTTGTTGCACGAGACGCACTGCCAGATGATTTCCTTGTCGCGCAGGAGTTCTTCTTCCATGCCGAGGCGCACGAGATAGATCCAGAAGCGCGGGTTGAAATCCGGGTTGATCGCATTGACGGTGCAGCTGTTGGTGCAGGACCCGCATTGCCAGCAGCGGTGAACGTACCGCCCGCCCGGCAGCCCGGCGATTTCGTCTTCCAGCGCCTCGTTGTAGTCGGTGACGGCGCGCGGTTCGATGAACGTGCTCCAGTGCCCCGAAACGTCGACTCCGTCGAGTTCGAGAGCATCGTGGGTGCGCAGGTTCTCAGGCCGGATCAGCGATTTTTCGTGAATCGGCATCAGTTCAAAAGCCGGGGTTCGGCGACGGTATAGGCCGAACCGTCAATCAGTTTCAGGCGCGTGCGTCCGCTTTCGGAATCGATCCCGTCGAGACCCAGGATCCGGCGCGTATGCAGCATGGGATCGAGCGGCGCCGAGAAGTCGGCGCGCAGGTATGCGCCGCCGCGGTCGTTGATGTAGGCGGCGTAGATGTGGGCGCACAAAAGATCGACGAACAGCGGCACGTCGCGGAAGATGCCGTTGTCGCGCACGAATTCTTCGAGGTCGGCATATAGCGCGGCAAAGGTGGCGTGATCGTCGTCTACCTCGATCCGGGCGCCGGGGGACTCGAGCCCGAACCAGATTTCACGTACCACGCCCGAGTTGGTACCTGAATCCCACATCCAGCGCGTCATCAGCGGGCAGGTTTCGGGCGCCATGAAATGAAGGATCTCCGCCGCCAGGTCACGCACCCAGCGGTGCTTTTTGTCGGCCGGAAATCGCGCGGTGAAGCGCATCAGCCGTTCATCGACGGTGCCGGGATCCTGCCAGCCGTCCAGCAGCCCCTCAAGTGCGCCGCGCATGAGGCTGAAATCGTTGGCGCCGAGCCAACTGCCGATGCGCCGCCGCACCGCGGTGATGAACACGCAGACATCGAAGAAATCAGACTCACCGAGCCGCGCCATGTCGCCGTTCGCGAACACTTCCGAGAACAGCGACGTCTTCAACGCAAGGGCGCCGACGTAGGCTTCGACTCCGCCGGCGGCATCGGAATCACGGGTCAGCGACTCGATCGCGAGGCGCAAGTGCGGCCCCGACAGATCGAGGACCGGCGCGGGCGCCTCCGGCTCGGCGCGTTCTTTGCCGAACAGCCGCATACCTTATTCCGCCGTCACGGAGAACGGTGTCGGCGCCATTGCCACCGCGCTTGCGGCTGCCGCCTGGCCCTGGGCAATCGAATCGTCGATGGTCTCCGGCCCGGTGGCGGCGCCGGCGACGAACACGCCCGGCCGCGTGGTCTCGGACGCGGCGCGGTAGGCGCTGCCGTGGTCGATGAAGCCGTGGCGTTCGAGTTTGATATCGAATACCGAGGACAACGTGAAATTGTCCACGTTCGGGTCCATGCCGACCGCGTGCACCACCAGGTCGAAGGGAATCGTGATTGGGCGTTTGACCAGCGTGTCTTCGCCCTTGACGATGAGGTGTTGGCCGTCGCTGGTGACCTCGGCAATTCGCGCCTTGATGTATTTGACCCGGTACTCTTCCTGGCTGCGCCAGTAATAAAGGTCCTCGTAGAGGCCGTAGGTGCGGATATCCATGTAGTAGATGTAGACCCGGCAATCGGGCAATTCCTCGCGGATTTCCATGGCGAGGTTGGCGGAAACGGTGCAACAAACCTTCGAACACCATTCGCGCCCGATCTGGCGGTCGCGCGACCCGACGCACAGCAAAATCGCCACCCGCTCCGGCTTGCGCCCGTCGGAGAGACATCGCACGCCCTGCCCCGACGAAATTATCTGTTCGACCTGGGTGGTGGTAACGACGTCTTCGTAGGTGCCGAAGCCCCATTCCGGTTTGTTGATCGAATCGAAGTGGGTGAACCCGGTGGCGAGAATCGCGGCGCCCGCCTCGACGGTGGTGCCGTCCGAAAGCGCCGCGCGAAAGGCGTGCGGGTCGCCCGAGAATTCCTTGACGGTGGTGCCGGCACGAACCTCGATCAGCGCATTGCCCTCAACCCGCGCGACCATGCCGCCGATGGCATCCTTCGCCCACTCGCCCGAGGGGGTGAGCTTTGCGTAGCCCGACAGGATCGGCGCGCCGCCCAGTACCGCATCTTTTTCGACCAGCACCACCCGGCGGCCGAGGCGCGCCGCCGCATGGGCCGCCGCAAGGCCGGCAGGTCCGGCCCCTACTATCAATATCGGTTCATTCATGCCTGGAATCCGGGGCCTGAAGTAATGGCCCGTTTGGGATCGTAAAGGGTTTCGATACGGCCGGCCTCGACCTCTTTCAGGTAGGTTTCGAATTCGGCCTTCTTTTGCTGCCAGTCGATGCCGATCTTCTCCAACAACATTTCAAAGGGCGACGCGTGCCAGTGCAACTGCACCATCTTGTAGGGGTGCGCACCCAAGGCGAGCGCCGCGAACTGGCAATCGGCCATTACGGGAAGGGCATAGACTTTCCCGACCGCCTTGCCGATCCACTGGTTCTTGTCGAGGGTGGTGATGCAGCCGGTGTCGTGGCCGATCATGACGTCGGCGTTGGCTTCATCGACCGCAACCCTGATCTTGCGGTCGATCGCAAAAGAGCGCGTGAACTCACGCTCCGAAATGATGTGCCGAAACCCGAAACCGCAGCAGTCGTACCAGGTGCTGTAATCGATCACCTCGGCGCCGAGGGTTTCCATCAGCCCGGTCGAAACCGCGAGCCGGTTGCCTTCGAGAATATCGTCGTCGTAGATCGCGTCCTCCGGCACCATTTTGTAGACGTGGCACGCCGGGTGAATGGTGGCGCGCACGTTCGACACGTCGACGGTCTGGCGATCCTTGATCCGGTCGCGCATGACGTGGACCCATTCGGAATAGTGGACGATTTCTTCGGGGATCAGGATTTTGCCGTCCACGAGGCGGCCGAGCTTGGCGAGAATCTTGCGCACGCGCTCGCGCAGTTCCGCCGAATGAAGCAGGAATCCACGGATTTCCTTGTAGTTGCCGAACGACGTGCCGCAGTGGACCAAGGGATAATAGTATCCGGCGTCCCGGCCCTCTGTCTGCGACGACACATAGGCCTGGTGGAAATTTCGCAGAAAGATCGACGCCAGGCTTTCGACGTTGCCGATACCCGAGCCGTGGTAGTTCCACGCCGTGCATGAGGTCTGGTCGGTCTCGTCCAGGTACGGAATCTCAAGCTGGTTCATCAACCACAATATCGTGGCAGGGTAGCCCGGCGTGTTTCCGCACTGGCCGCAGGACTTGTGGTGCCAGAACTGCCGCGTCGGGATCTTCTTGTCCCAGCCGTAAAGGGTCTTGACCATGGTCGGCGCGTGGTCGTCGGTCATGCGGTGAACGACGATTTCGCCGTCCTTTTCGAGCTGCCACATGATGTCGCGCACGTCCTCAACGCGATCCTTGCTGGTCAGCATGGAGCGGCGGTCGATCTTGGCCTCGACCCATGAAGTGGCCGCCCGCGCATCGTCGGCCGAGAGACCCGGGCCGTTGCGCCACTCCGGGCCGTGGCCCGTGATCATTCCGCCTTTGTTGCCTGAACGATCAGTCATCGTTCCCATCCCTCCCCGGAGTGGCCGCCTGGCGCAGGATCCGCACCGCGCGGCTCAGTCGTCATCTTCGTCGTCCTGTTCCTCGATCCAGTCTTCAAGCTCTTCCCTTTTCTCGTCGATAATGTCCTCGATCACATCGAACAGATTCTGATCGACGATTGACAGTTGATCCAACACGCCGGTCTCTTCCCAGATGGTGTAGAGCTCGACCGAGGTTCTCAGATTCACCTCCCACGCCGTATCCAGCGTGTGCAGGGTCGGCATCGGGATCGCCTTGCGCAGGATGGTCAACGGCGCTTCGACTTTCGAGATATCCGGTCCCCAGTCGGGAAAATGGTCCGGCGTGATCATGTCGGGAGCAAGCTGGTTGCCGGTGGTAATCACCTTCAACAGCACGCGGCTGAAGGGGCGCAGCACCTCCCGGGCGGATTCCATGCCGTGCTTGATCGCCACTTCGCGCATCGCCATGATCAGGCCGCCCGGCGAGTTGCCGAACGGGCAGCGCGCGGCGCAGGTATAGCACTGGGCGCAGGCCCAGATTTTTTCCTGCATGGCGTCGTAGATGCCTTCGA
>CAZTAK010000012.1:45341-54764 GCA_964611585.1 uncultured Alphaproteobacteria bacterium | reverse complement strand
GGACCCGGGGGCAGTACCCGGCGCCTCCACCATAAACCCATCCGGCCCCAAGGGGCCGCCCCGCCCGGACCGGGGGTGGGCTTTTGTGGGGGCGAAACAGGATCGACGTGCGTGGTAAAGGCTCAATTTTCGCCCGGCATGATACCGCCGTTATCGGGTCAACCTTACAGGTGCCAACGATAACCAATTGGCCCTCGCTGCTTAGTCCAGGTCTTTGACCTGAACGAAGACAAGCGCGGTTCGGGGGGCACCGGGCAACAGAAGCCCCCCACTTTACCGCTGCAGATTTGAGGGCCGCTCCGGGCGCGCCGCCGCCTGACGCCGCCCGGGGGTTGTCGATGTTGCGATTGCCATGCCGCCGCCAAGCGCTAATATGGCCGCGCCCTCAAGACAGTCAAGCATATGCCCGAGTATCTGAATTACAAAGCCATGGTCGAGGACGCGCTGAGGGGCGTCGTCCGCGCGGCGCTGGAACAGATCGTTGAATCGGGTCTGCGCGCCAACCACCAGCTTTATGTCTCGTTCAACACCGGGCACCCCGGCGTAGTGGTTGCCGACTACCTGCGCGACAAGTCCCCCAAGGAAATGACCATCGTCTTGCAGCACCAGTTCTGGAACCTCGACCTCTCGGACGACGGGTTCGATGTGACGCTCAGTTTCAACAAGGTGCCGGAACGCCTGACGGTACCATTCGCGGCGCTGACCGGGTTTGCCGACCCGGGCGTGCAGTTCGGATTGCAATTCCAGGCCGACGGCAGCGCCAACATGGAGAGTGGCGCCGTGGTTAACTCTCTTTCGGTCGCAACCGACGCGCCGGCGCTCGATCTCGACGACCTGCAAGCCGATTCAATCCCGGACGACGAATCGGGCGAGACCGCCAAGGTCGTCACCCTCGACCAGTTCCGCAAGAAATAGGACGGCGCGTTCGCCGCACCCATGCCTGAAACCACTTTTCAGCAGATGTTTCCGCTCGGTCCCGATCAGACCGAGTACCGGAAACTGACTTCCGGGCACGTGACGGCGCGTACCCTCGAAGGCCGGGACATTCTCGAAGTCGCACCCGAGGCCTTGCGGTTGATTTCGGCCGAGGCGATGCGCGATATCGCTCATCTGCTGCGGCCCGCGCACCTCAAGCAGCTCGCGCAGATACTCGAGGACCCCGAAGCCTCGGACAACGACCGCTTCGTCGCCTACGACCTGCTCAAGAGCGCCAACATCGCCGCCGGCATGGTGCTGCCCGGGTGTCAGGATACCGGCACCGCCATCGCTATCGGTTACAAGGGTCAATACGTGTGGACCGACGGCGACGACGCGGCGAACATTTCGCGCGGCATCGAAAAAACCTACACCGAGACCAGCCTGCGCTATTCGCAGATGGCGCCGTTGTCGATGTTCGAGGAGACCAACACCGGCAACAATCTGCCCGCGCAAATCGACATATATTCCGACGCCGGCAGCGCCTACAAATTCCTGTTCATCGCCAAGGGCGGCGGTTCGGCCAACAAGACCTTCCTCTATCAAGAGACCCGCGCCATCCTCAACCCCGAGTCGATGCTGAAATTCCTTGGCGACAAGATCCACACCCTCGGGACGGCGGCCTGCCCGCCCTATCACCTGGCCGTGGTGATTGGCGGCACCAGCGCGGAGATGAACCTGAAGACGGTCAAGCTGGCGAGTTGCCACTATCTCGACGCCCTGCCGACAGTGGGAAACGATCGCGGCCATGCCTTCCGCGACCCGGACTTCGAGGCCGAGGTCCACAATCTGACCCAAACCATGGGCATCGGCGCCCAGTTCGGCGGCAAGTATTTCTGCCACGACGTGCGGGTGATCCGGTTGCCGCGCCACGGAGCCTCGCTGCCGGTCGGCATCGGCGTTTCATGTTCCGCCGACCGTCAGGTTCTCGGCAAAATCACCGCGGACGGCGTGTTTCTAGAACGCCTCGAATCGAACCCGGCCCAGTACCTGCCCGACATCAGCGAAGAGGAACTGAACGGAACGCCGGTCGCAATCGACCTCAACCGGCCAATGGACGAGATCCGCGCGGACCTGTCCCGGTATCCGATCAAGACGCGGCTTTCCTTGAATGGCCCTTTGGTGGTGGCGCGCGACATCGCCCACGCCAAACTCAAAGAGGCGCTCGACCGCGGCGAGCCGCTGCCGGATTACGTCAAGAATCATATGATTTACTACGCCGGACCGGCAAAGACGCCGGACGGCTATGCCTCGGGCTCGTTCGGGCCGACGACGGCGGGGCGGATGGATTCGTACGTCGATCAGTTCATGGCCGCCGGGGGAAGCCTGGTTTCGCTGGCCAAAGGAAACCGCTCGGCCGAGGTTCGCGCCGCCTGCAACACGCACGGCGGATTTTATCTCGGCTCGATCGGCGGGCCCGGTGCGCGGTTGGCTCAGGACTGCATCAGGAAGGTGGAAGTGCTGGCCTATCCCGAGCTGGGGATGGAGGCGATCTGGCGCATCGAGGTCGAGAACTTCCCCGCTTTCATCGTCATCGACGACAAGGGCGACGATTTCTTCGCCCACGTCTGACCCGATATGCCGATTCTACCCGACGTGCTCGCCCCCGGGCTTGACGTGGTGTTCTGCGGCAGCGCCGCCGGCGCCGCATCGGCCGCGGCCAAGGCCTATTACACCGGCCCCGGCAACCGCTTCTGGCCGACATTGTGCGAGATCGGCCTGACGGCGCGCGAGCTCGAGCCGCAGGAATATCCGCTGCTGTTGTCTTACGGTCTGGGACTCACCGATTTGAACCAGACCGAGTCGGGCGGCGACGCGGCCCTGTCCGCATCAGCGGATGACGGACCGGGCCTGCGCGACAAAATCGAACGCTTCCACCCTGCGTTTCTCGCCTTTAACGGCAAGCGCGCAGCGCAAGCGTTCCTCGGCCATGCGGTACGGTTCGGTCGCCAGCCCGAGACCATCGGCGAAACCGCAATCTACGTCATGCCCTCGACGTCCGGTTCAGCGCGCGGCCACTGGGACCTCGGCCCGTGGCAGCAACTCGCCGATCATGTATCCCAGCGCAAACGCTTCGCCCGCGACGCCCTTCCCGACCTCGAACGCCTGTCGGACGAGGCCCGCGAAGAGATGCGTGCGAACCTCAACCGGCGCGTCTATCACCGCATCGGTCTCGATCTCGGGAAGATGCGCGATGAGGACGAACGCGCCTCGCGCATGACGTCGCCCACCGAAGCCGCGCGCGAAGCCGCGATCATGACCGAAACCGCGGCCGCATTTCACGCCGCTCATGCCGGCTGGATGCCCGCGCTTGCCGACGCCGCGGCGGTGGTGCGCGATTTTTGCGTGGTTTATGACGAGCGCGCGGTGCGCGACAACGCCGGCGGCATCAAGTTCGCCGATTCATTCTGGCTTTACTTTCTCGTGCGCCTGCTCGCACCGGATTTCATTGTCGAAAGCGGATCCCACAAAGGCCATTCGTCGTGGCTGTTGCGGCGCGCCTGTCCGGATGCCGAGATTCACTGCTTCGACGTCAGTTTCCGCAATCTCGAATGGCGCGACCCGGGCAACCTCTATCACGAGACCGACTGGATGGAAGCGGAATTCACGGCGCCCGAAGGTGCACGCACGCTGTGCTATTTCGACGATCACATCAGCCATGCGCAGCGCATTGCCGAGGCGCACGCGCGCGGTTTCCGGACGTTGTTGTTCAACGACGATTTTCCGGCCCGCCTGCTGCACGCCACCGGCCATCCGCCGGCGCCGACGTTGGCGATGATTTTCGACGAGACTCTGGAAGACGGCTACAAACTGGAATGGCTGCGCCACGGCAAGCCGCGTTCGTTCGTTTTCGATGCCGCCAAGGCAGCGGCCGCCCGCGCGGCCGTGGCCCATTACGCCAAAACGCCCGACCTCGGGCCCAAGTTGCGGGCGCGGCCGCAGTCGGGGATCGCGGTGGCCGTGCTCAACCCTTGAGCCGCCGCCCTCGGCGCTTGAGCCCTTGTCTTGACGGCGGCACAGGCCGGGAGTAAGCCCCCGCCATGCCCGTCGAACCCGCCACGTTGCTTGCGTTCGTCGCCGCGGCGCTGGCAGTGGTGCTTTCGCCCGGCCCCGACACCATGTTGATCCTGCGCTACACCATGACGTCGGGTCCGCGCGCAGGCTTCGCCACCGTGACCGGCGTGCAGCTAGGCTTGATTGCCCATACCGTCCTGGCCGCGGTCGGAATCTCGCTGATTATCGCCTCGAGCGACATCCTGTTTCGCAGCATCGCTGTCGGCGGCGCGATCTATCTGGCGTGGCTCGGCGTTCAGGGATTCCGTTCGCGGCTGATGAGCACCGCCGCCCTTGGCATCGGCGAGATCATCCCCCCCGCAAAGGCTTTGCGCGACGCGATGGTGACCAACATTCTCAATCCCAAAGTGATTATTCTGTTCTTGGCGCTGATGCCCAATTTCGTTGCCGCCGAACGCGGTCAGGTACCGCTGCAACTCGCGGTGCTGGGGGCTGCGTTGATTGTCGTCAACACGGTTTGGCAGGTGAGCCTTGCGCTGGGCGCCGAGCAGGCCCGGCGCTGGCTCGATATCGCGGCGGTTCAACGCACGGTATCGTGGGTGACGGGAGCGGTCTTGCTGTTCTTCGCGGCGGCCCTTCTGATCGAACACGCAATCCGGTAAGGCGCATGGCCAAACACTCCGTCACCGTCAACGGTCACAAGACCAGTGTGTCGCTGGAGCCCGAGTTCTGGGACGAATTCCTGTCACTGTGCCGCCGCCGCGGCGTCGCACCGGCCAAGGCAATCGCCGACATCGACGAAACCCGCACCACCAGTCTGTCGGCGGCGATCCGGCTTTACGTCTTGCAGGCGCTCAAAGGTGCGGCCGGCGGCGATGCAATCCTGCGCAAACGCTAGGCGTTCAATTCTCTATCATCAGAGGCCCGCCCGCACTCTCAGTTTCCGCCGCGCAGGATACCGCGGATGATGTTGCGCGGATTGAGCGGCTGCAAGCCGCCGTTCGACTCGTCGTCCTGCTGGCGTGAACGCGGCAGTATTTCGCGCAGAATCGTCCGGCCCACCCGCGCGGCGACGTAGCCTTCAAGTTCCTCGGTCCGGAACTCGCGGCGCGGTGCATCCAGCGGCCCGATAAGGTCGAGGCCGACCGGCGGGGCGTCGGGGTGTTCCACCAGTCGCGCCTGGGTCCTGAGATCCATGTGCCATGACGGCAGATCGATCAGCCCGCGCCCGCTTCCTTGTGCCGCGTCGAGCCTGGCGGAAAGGTCGTCGGTGCGGGCAAGCCCGTCCTGGATGTCGAAGGTCCCGGAAAAGGACGTGTACGCGGTCTCGCCGCCGCCGAGGCTGGATTGGATCAGACCGAGAAAACCGCCAACGCCGTCGAGCTCGCCGAGCCGGTCACTCAGGTGCCGTAAATCGATGCCGCGGATCATTCCGTCACGCGCGGCAAAACTCAAAGTGCCGTCGAGCGCCGAGATCATGTCGAATTGCGAACGGCCCGCTGTCGCCAGGCTGGTGTCGAGGTCGAAGCGGCCACTGACCCGGTCGATCCGCGCGGACTCGATCAGAGCCCGTTCGATATCAGCGCCGTCGAGCCGCGCGCGCGCGCTCAGGCGAACCGCTTCGCCAGCCTCGACCCGCATCGTCAGGGACACGCCGCCACCGAACAGCGTGCCGCTCAGCGGATCGACATCGAGCACGCCACCCTCAAGGCGCACCACCAGATTCGGATCGACAAACCGGTAGGTTCCGTAGGAAATGGCACGCGAGGCTAGATCCAGATCGGCATCGAAGGTCCTCAGGATTGAGAGATCGATACGGTCGCGCGACCATCGATCGTTGGGCCCGGCCGGCGTGGCGGGCGCGCGCACCGCGCCACCGCTGCCACCGGTCGCGGGTTCGGCACGGGGCAACAGAAGATCGACCAAGATTTCGCTGGTATTGAGATTGGCGACGATGTGCGGCCGCGGACCGTCGAGTTCGATCACCGCGTTGCCTGCAAAACCGACCAGGCCAACCTGACCCTCAGCGGCGCTCAATTGCAGCCGCGCGGGCGTACCGGCAATGTCGGCGGCAAGCCGGAACCCGCCGAAATTGTCCACCGCCGGTCGGTAATCGACTCCCAGCGTCGCCAGCAGACCCAGCAGGTCCTGGTGGGTCGCCTCCAGGACGAAGTTGAAGGTGGGGACGTCGCGGGCCTCGAGGCTCCCGGCCAGCGAGATTTCGGCGGCGGCGGCGGCGGCGACATCAAGGGTCAGGTTGGAGAGTTCACCGCGCGCGGTTCCGGTTAGCGACACCGGCCCGTCGGCCCCGCCGGGTGCCGGAACGATCTCGCCGCCCAACGCCCGCGCCAAACCGAACAGGCTGGAGTTGGCGATGCCGAACGAGAGATCGATCCGCGGGTCCCGCCCGCGCCATTCGATTCCGCCCGAGATTCCGGCTTGGGTTTTACCCGCGACCGCTTCGAGGTCGACGTCGAAGGCCTCGATATTGCCGGCGATTCGCCCCGTTACCTGCAACGGATTCCACACGCCGCCGGGCCCCGGAAGCGTCAATCCCGTTTGGCGCAGCAGACCGGCCGGGTCATCGGCATCAACGGTCACGTTGGCGGTAATCTGTATGTTCTCCGCGAATCCCGTGGCGGTACCGGTAAGGCCGATGGCCGCCCCGCTGAGGTCGGCAATGCGGACGTCGCGCATTTCCATCTCCCCGCCCAAGAGGGTCCCATCGATGGTGAGGCCGTTGAGGACGGCCCCGCCCGCGGTCAGGCTGCCGATGGCAAGCTTGATATTCGCGTCGAATGAGTCGAACACGGGAATGGAAACTTTGGTCGTCACGATATCGATCGGGACAGTGATCTCGACCGTGTTGGCGGGCACGTTGCTGGCGGGCTTCGCGTCGACATAGGCGTCAGCATTGAGGCGGTCGAGATCGAGATCGACGCTGAAGGAGGGCCGCGTGCGGAATGCATAAGCCGCGCCGCCGGTCAGGCGGGTCGAATCGAGGCGCAGGTCGATGCTGAACACCTGGGCGAGATCGGGCGTCAACCGAATCTGGCTTTGAAGGCTCAGATTGCGCAGCCGGTCGTCCGGCACTTCTTCGAGATCGACTTCGAGCCATGCGAGGAAGGCGCGCAGATCGTCGGACACAACTTCGACGCTGCCGTCGAACTGCGGTCTCTCCTCGGCGACGCGAAGGGTGCCGGCCGCCGATATCGCAGTGCCGCCTGGCAGCAGCGCGCAGGCCCGCGACACGTCGAGCGTACCGCCGGTAAGGCGCGCAGAGACTTCGGCCTGGCGCACCACGTCGCCGCGATAGCTGAGGGCCTCGACGGTCACGTTCAGGCTGGCGGCGATGTCGCCGGGCAACACCGGAAGCGCGAGTCTGATGTCGGCATCCCCGGGATCGGTGCCACCGTTCGCCGCGCCATTGGATTCGGGCGAGGGACGAGCCCCGGCCTCGAGCCAGGCGTCGAGATCGATCCGGCCGAATGCGATCGTGGCATCGACCGAGACCGGGTCGCGCAAAGCCGCGCTGATGGCACCCGTCGCCCGGGTTTCACCAAGTCGGAGTTCGATCTCATTAAAGGCAAGGTCGTTGATGTCGCCCTCGACGGCCGCATTGATCGAAAAATCCTGAGCCCCGGGTATCTGCAGCGGTGCGTCTACCCCGAGGATGTCGGCAACCACGGCCCCGGCGGCGCGCAAATCCTCCCCTGACAACTCGAAACTGCCCCTGAACCGCGCGTCGGGACTGGGCGCCGAAATCTGGCCGGCAAAGACGGCCGCGACGCCGGCCCGTTCGACGACGAATTCGGCGCTCACCGGAATCGAACCCGGCGCTGCCAGATCGCCGACCGAAAGATCGAATTCAAGCGGCAGGCCGCGCACCGTCAACGACCCTTTCGCCACGTACGGGCCGCTTGCCAGGGCGGCGGCAGACAGTTCCGCGCTCAACCGTTCGATGCGCTCTTCGGTGCCGGTCGAGGCATTGCGGAAAACGAGCGTCCCGTCTTCGATTTCGAATTTTTCCAGGCTGACGCCTGCCAACGCACCCGTTTCATCGCCAGGTGTGTCGGCGCCGCCCTCGGTGCCGGGACCGTCGTCGTTAGGGGCCTGAAATATCCAGTTGGGGGTGCCGTCGGCGAGGATTTCGAGGTCCACTACCGGCTTGATCAGGCGCACGGTACGAACCCGGATTTCGCGCCGTAACAACGGCCACAGCGCAATCTCGACTTCGAGCCTTTCGAGCGCGATCATACTGTCGGCGCTGCCGCCCGGCGCGTTGGACAATCGAACGTCGACCATCGACAGCGCTGGCGACGGCAATATCGTCAGACCCAGATCGCCGTCGACCGCCAGGCGCCGGCCGGTTGCGTCTTCGGCCATTGCTATCAGGCGCGGCTTGTAGGTGTTCCAGTTGATGACGCTCGGCACGATCAGAATTGCCGCCCCGGCCACAATCAACACGACCACAACGCCGATAACGGCTTTTTTCACAGAAATGCTCCTGCCAGCAAAGAGAAGCTCGGCGGGCGGACCCTGCTGCCACCCGCGCCACCGCGCAGCTGCGGCTGTTTCCGGCCCTGACGATGTCTATGTACGCCCGGTCCGGGCGCTCGGCAATGGGCAGGGGTAGGGAATCCGGCGGCGACCGGCCGGATCTCAGGCGGGCGGCGGCGCGACCGCCCGATCCTTTCGCCTGACAACAAACTTGTAGACCTCCATCACCGCCACGGTACCCAGGGCAAGGACGACGATCGCGGCCCATGCCGCGGGTGACAGCGGGCCAATGTCGAGGATCGCGCGCAAACCCGGCGCATACATGGCACCCACATGGACCGCCAGCGCCAGCGCGACCCCGACCACCAGCAGCGGATTGTTGCGCAGCGGCGTCCGAAAGGCCGAGCGCGTTTCCGACCGGCAATTGAAACTCTGGACATTCTCGAATAGCACCAGAAACAACAGCAGCGCATTGCTCGCGGCGCCCGTCGTCCAGCCCAGTTCGAGCAACACCGCGAACAGCGCAAAGGCCATGCCGCCGCCGTAGCTACCGGCGAGCAGGGTTTGGGAAATCATGCGGCGGTCGAATATGGGCTGCCGCGGCGGCCGGGGTTGGCGGCGCAAAACGCCGGGTTCGCCCTTTTCAAAGGCAAGCGCGATGTGCTGAAAGCCTTCGGTTGCGACGTTGAGCCACAGCAGTTGCACCGCCGTCAGCGGCAGCGGCAGCCCCGCCCCGATCGCCAGCACAAACAGTACGATCTCGGCCGCATTGGTGGCAATCAGATGATAGATCACCTTGCGGATGTTGTCGTAGGCAATGCGGCCTTCACCCACACCGGCGACGATCGAGGCGAAATTGTCGTCGGCCACAATCAGGTCGGCGGCGCCGCGCGCCGCGTCGGTACCTCCGCGCCCCATGGCGACACCGATGTC
>CAZTAK010000012.1:0-45241 GCA_964611585.1 uncultured Alphaproteobacteria bacterium | reverse complement strand
CGATGTCTCCGTCCTGTTGCAGCGCCTGCACGATATCGAGTTTTTGCAGTGGCTCGACACGCGCAAATACGGTGGCGGCCCGCACCCGCGCGGCGCGGCTGCGATCGTCGAGAGTGCCAAACTCGTCGCCGGTGAGAACCGCCGTATCGTCGACAGCGAGACCAAGTTCGCGGGCAATCGCCAGCGCCGTTGCCGGGTGGTCACCCGTCACCATGCAGACCCGGACACCGGCCCGGCGGCAGGCCTCGACGGCGGACCGCGCCTCGGGCCGCAGCGGGTCGATCAGGCCAGCGAGCCCCAGAAACCTGAGGCCGGCAAGATGCCGGCCTTCCGGCGACTCGTCTGGCGGCAGGTCGATGGCCCCCGCGGCCAGCGCCAGCACCCGGTAGCCCTGGCGGCCCAGCGATTCGACCTCGCGCAAAACACCGGCCTCGTCGACGCCCTCGCACATCGGAAGCACGGTTTCGGCCGCCCCCTTGACGTGAGCGACGACGATCCCGGCGTTGCGTTCGAGAAACGCAGCAAACCGGCGTTCGGCCTCGTAGGGAATCGTTCCCTGTTCCTCGGCCGCCGCCCGCACACCGTCGGGGTCGATGCCCGAGTTGCGGGCCGCCAGAAGAAACGCAATATCGACCTTGTCGCCGAACGGCCTGGCCGCGCCAGATTGGTCGATCTGGAGCGTCGCCTCGTTGCAAAGAACCGAAGTCCTGAGCAAGTCCCGCGCCGCATCGGCACCGGCGCTTTCGAGATTTGTCTGGTCGAAGCCGGTGTCGCCAACAGCCACACCGCCCACACCCGATACCGCCAGGTGCCGCACCAACAGCTCGTTTCGCGTCAGCGTTCCGGTCTTGTCGCTGGCAATGACCGTACACGACCCCAACCCCTCGACCGCGGGCAAGAGGCGGACAATGACGTTGCGCCGGGCCATGCGCCGGACCGCGACACTGAGCGCAACCGTCAATGCGACCGGCAAACCTTCCGGAATTGCCGCCACCGCGAACGCCGCCGCGACCAGAAAGATTTCCGCCACCGGGATACCCCGGGTGAATTCGATCACTCCCAGCAGCACGATCACGACCGCAATGACGACGGAGACCGCGCGCGCAAACCGGCGCATACGCACCAGCAGCGGTGGCGGCACCTCTCCGGTGGCGCTCACAGCGGCTGCGATCTGCCCGATCTGGGTCGCCGCGCCAATCGCCGTTACTACTCCGCTGCCACGGACGCGCGATACCACGGTGCCCGCGTGCATCATCGTGATGCGCGAGGCCGCCACCGTCTCCGCCGCCAGCGACGCCCCGGAATTCTTGGCGACCGGAGTCGATTCGCCGGTCAGCATCGATTCGTCGATTTCAAGGTCCCGGGCTTCGAGCAGCCGGATGTCGGCCGGGACCAGCAGACCCCCTTCGACCGACACCAGATCGCCCGGCACCAGGTCCTCCGCCGGAATGCGATCGCGCCCGCCGCCCCGGCGCACCACCGCCCACACCGGGATCAGGTTGCGCAACTGTTCGGCTTCGGAACGCGCTTTCCATTCCTGAAACGTGCCGATTGCGGCGTTGATTTGCAGAATCGCAAAGATAAACGCCGCATCGAGCACCTCGCCGATGGCCAGCGACACCGCCGCAGCCGCCAGCAGGAGATAAATGAACGGACTTCGGAACTGGCCCAAATAGATAGCCAGCAGCCCGGGCGGCGGCGGCTGGGGCAGAATGTTGGGCCCGAATGTGCGCTGCCGGGCGGCGGCTTCGGCACCGGAAAGACCGTCCGCGGGCGTGCCGAACGCGGCTGTAACGTCGGAAGCCGGAAGTGCGTGCCACGGGCGCGCCGGCGGGCTGCCGGGTTCAGGGCGGAGTTTATCGGCGGGCGCGCTCACCGGTCGAGCCTACCACGCCGCGGAAAGGCGCCCACGGCGGCGGCGCCGACTAGAGCCGGACGATTTTCCCCGGATTCATGATGTTCTGCGGATCGAGCGCGGTCTTGAGCGTACGCATGACGGCAATCGCCTCGCCGTGCTCAGCCACCAGAAAATCGATTTTGCCGTGGCCGACACCGTGCTCGCCGGTGCACGTTCCGTCCATCGCCAGCGCCCGCATGACAAGACGTTCGTTCAGGGCCTTGGCCTCGGCAAGCTCGTCCGCATTTTCGGCATCGACAACGAAAGCAAGGTGAAAATTTCCGTCGCCGACGTGCCCGACGATCGGCGCTGGTATCGACGTGCCGTCGAGATCCTTGCGGGTTTCCAGAATACACTCGCTGAGGCACGAGATCGGCACGCACACGTCGGTCGCCCAAATTCTGCACCCGGGACGAAGCGCGGCCGCGGCATAGGCAGAATCGTGACGCGCCTGCCACAACTTGTTGCGGTCCTCGGTTTTGAGGGCCCACTGGAAATCGCCGCCACCGTGCTCCGAGGCGATGGCATGGAACCGTTCGGCTTGCTCGGCGACGCCGGCGTCCGAACCGTGAAACTCAAGAAACAGCGTCGTCGCCACCGGCAAATCGAGCTTCGAATACTTGTTGATTGCGTCGATGGCAACTTCGTCCACCAACTCGATCCGCGCCACCGGAATGCCCGATTGAATTGTCAAGATCACACTTTCGACGGCGCCCTTGATGTCGTCGAACGGCACCACCGCCGCCGACGTCGCCTCGGGGATTCCGTACAGGCGCAACGTGACTTCGGTGATGACACCAAGCGTTCCTTCCGAGCCCACCAGCAAACGGGTCAAGTCGTACCCGGCCGAGGACTTGCGCGCGCGACGCGCGGTGCGGATGATCTGCCCGTCGGCCATAACGACGGTCAGCGCCAGCACGTTCTCACGCATGGTGCCGTAGCGCACTGCGTTGGTACCGGAGGCGCGGGTTGCGGCCATGCCGCCGATCGAGGCATCCGCGCCGGGATCGATTGGAAAGAACAGCCCGGTATCGCGGAGGTGGGCATTGAGTTCCTTGCGGGTAACACCGGCCTCGACCGTGGCGTCGAGGTCGTCGCGGTTGACCGCGACAATTCTTTTCATGTGGGCGAGGCTGATGCAGATGCCGCCTTCCAGAGCCGCGACATGGCCCTCCAGCGCCGTGCCCGTGCCGTAGGGAATGACGGGCACACCATGGCGCGCGCAGATGCGGACGATTCCGGCGACTTCTTCGGTCGTCTCGGGAAACGCAACCGCATCCGGGTCGTGGCCTTCGAACCAGGATGCATCGCTCCCGTGCTCATGGCGCACGCCGGCCAACGTCGTCAGCCGTTCGTTTAGCAATCCTCGGGTTTCGGCGACGGCCAAAGCGACCGCGTTTTCATTTCGTGCATCGAGAGACATGGTTCGTATTCGTGCTGCCGGTCCCGGAGTCACTCTAGGGCCGCCAGCAGGCAACATCAAACGCGCCGCGCCCGAAGCCGCTACCGCCGCCCCCACTGCCACAAGGGCGATCGAGGGCGCCGCCCTGTGCGCGGAAATATTCTGCGGCCAAGCCAGCGACCAGGATGAACTCAGTATTCCCGCGCGCGTAATACGGTCTCTACAACACCTGTTCCAACACGCGGTTCGAACTTCTACCGCGCGTCTATTCCTGCGGCGGCGGCGATTCGGTCTACTCTTCGGTCAGGCGCGTGAATCCGGTCATCGGCCGCGCGTCAACAACAAGTTTCAGCACCTCCGGGCGCGCATAGTGACCGGCACTGTCAACGAGGACCTTGCTAAACGCGATGTCCCCGAAGTCGATCTCGGCCACCACGAGCTTTTCCTCCAGCCCGACATGCGGTCCGGCGATGGGCAGACCCGCGGGACCGTAGATGGCGGAACTTCCACCGCCCGCCTCCAGATCAGCCTGCGGGCCCAGGCCGCCCTCGATGACGTCGATATATTCCTGAGTCACCGGATTCTCCGCGACGATCACAAAGCACTGGCCGGACAAGGCGTGCGCCCGCGATAGGCTGTCGACGCAGTTATCGAAAACGCCACTGAGGCCTTTTTGTGACGCGAATGTCGGCCACGCCGCGCAGTGGATCTGAAGGCCCTGCATGATCAGCGCTTGCCGCGCCATATTCATCATGTGCTCGTAACAGATCAGTCCGCCGATCTTGCCATGCGCGGTGTCGAACACCGTGAGGGTCGAGCCGTCGCCCTGACCCCAGATCGTCCGTTCGGCGAAAGTCACCTGAAGTTTGCGGTGCTTGCCGAGATAGCGGCCGGTTTCATCAATGAAAACCTGCGTGTTGTAAAGCGTACCGCCATCGCGTTCGCTGATGCCCAACACGACGATCACGCCGGCCGCCTTTGCAGCGTCCTGAACGGCTTGCAGATGCGGCCCCGGCGCCTCCACCGACTGCTCGGCAAAGCGGGCGTGCATGGCCAGTTGGTGGGTCGGCGGATAGAGGTTGATCCAGTAGGGAAAGCCCGGCACGAAGGATTCCGGAAAGACCAGCACTTTCACATCTTGCTGCCCCGCCTGCTCGATCAGTCCGCAAGCCTTTTCGACTGATCCGGCCCGATCGAGAAAGACCGACGAGGCATGGGCCGCCGCAACCTTGAACTTCGTTGTCATTATTATCTCCCCACTCCTGGCAATGCTCTGGAACCCGGTCGGCGTGCCGGAACCGCCCGTCGTTCCTTTTGCTCCGGCCGCATCTGTTCCCGGATCGGCCCGGCATCAATGTCAATAAAACACGCGCGACCGGCTCGTTGCAATCGGTGAGACGAAACGGGCCGGCGGGATGGGGCATGGCCGGTTCCGGTTCTCCCGCTCACGCCAACCCAATATTGCAGATAGCCTCGGCGGCGCAGGCCCGCCGAGGCGACCAGCCGCTCACCCCGCAATTCCCGATTTCCGGCGACGGCCGAAGCCAAGGCGTCTTCATTTTGTGCGGCGTGAAACATGAAAAAAACTGCGCTGCGGGTCCCGCGTTCACTCTAGGACCGCCAGCGGGCATCATCAAGCGTGCCGCACCTAGGCAGGCTGCACGCCCGTCCCTATAGTCCCGGCCATGAAATTTGAGGCTCCCACCGTAATCGACAGCGGCGAGACCGTGCGCCGGGAATGGATCGACCACAACGGCCACATGAACGTGGCGTATTACCTGCTGGCGTTCGATCAGGCGCTGGATAGGCTCTACGACCACATCGGCATCGGCACCGACTACCGCAAACAAACCGATTGTTCGACCATGACGCTCGAAAGCCATCTCAACTATCTGCGCGAGGTTACGTTCGGCGACCCGCTGCGGTTTACGTTTCAACTTCTGGATTACGACGCCAAGCGCCAGCATTTCTTTAGCGCCATGTATCAGACCCGCGAGGGTTACCTGGCCGCGACGCACGAATGGCTGACCATCCATGTCGATCTGGCCACCCGCCGCTCGGCCGCGATGCCGCACGATAAGACCGCTATTATGGCCGATATGATGGCGGCGCACCGCACCCTGCCGCGCCCGGAGCTGGCGGGTCGGGCAATGGGCATCCGCCGCGACTGATTTCAGACCTGCCCTCACGGGGGGGTGACGATAGGCTGCGGGCACGGCGGTGGACAAACGCTCCCGCCCCTGCAATACAAAGAGAAATGACCCATTCTGGCGTGGTTTCCTCCTGGTTCCGTCTGGCGGGCATGTTGGCCCTCGCAGCCTTTTCCGGACTTGCGGCCCTGCCCGCCCCGGCAGCGGCGGACTGCATCGATCCGCCCCGGCCCGGCGTCGACTGGAAACGCTGCGACTTCTCCGAGCGCACCTTCGAGGGCGTCAACCTGGAAGGCGCGGCGCTGCGCGATGCCCGCTTCATCCGCGCCAAACTTCCCGGCGCCAACCTCGCCCGGATCAGCGCCCACCGCGCCCGATTTATTACCGCCGACCTCACCGGAGCGGTGTTCGACGGCGCGACCCTGACAGAGGTTGATTTCACCAAGGCGAACCTGGCCGGCGCCTCGTTCAAGAATGCCGATTTGCGCCGCGCGCGGTTCTTCCGCGCCAACCTGCGGGGGGCCGACCTGAGCGGCGCCCGCGTCGACGGTGCAGACTTGCTCAACGCCGACCTCTCGGGTGTGCGCTGGGTGGATGGGATCACGATCTGCAAGGAAGGTTCGGAAGGGACGTGCAACTAACGGATCGTTCGAGAGCGTATTGTTCGTGCCCGGTCGCTGGGATCGCGAAAATCTGAGCCGATGAAAAAGCGCGCCACCGGTCTTGCCTTACTGACCCTGCGCTGGCGCCGCTTTACCCGCAACGACCAGGTCATACTGACGATCCTTGCGGTGGTGATCGGCGTCGGGGTTGCCGCCGCGGCCATCGGGTTCCGCGAACTGCTGGGCGCGGTGCAACAGCTCGGTTACGGCTTTTCTACCGAGGACGTGTTCAGCCGCGTCAGCGCCCTGCCGTGGTGGCAGGTGCTGCTGGTGCCGGTGGCCGGCGGCCTGGCTGTCGGCGGGTTCATTTACCTGTTCATGCCCGGGCGGCGGCCGCAGGGGGTGGCCGACGTAATCGAAGCGGGCGCGCTTCACGGCGGGCAGCTGTCGCTCAACCTCGGCCTCAAGGCCGTCCTGGTGAATGCCGTTTCGCTCGGCGCCGGCGCGTCGGCCGGTCGCGAAGGCCCGATGGTGCATCTTGGCGGCGCGATTGCGTCCTACGTCGCGCGGCGGATGCACCTCAATCCGTCCCTCGCGCTAACGCTGTTGGGATGCGGCGTGGCGGCCGGCGTTGCCGCCTCGTTCAACGCGCCCATCGCCGGCGTTTTCTTTGCCCTCGAAGTGGTGATCGGGCATTACGCGCTGCACGCATTCGCCCCCATAGTCATCGCCGCGGTCGCGGGCACGGTGATTTCGCGGTTGCGCTATGGCGACTTCCCGGCTTTTACGGTGCCGGATTACGGTCTCGTGGCGGTGCCCGAGTATGCCGCCTTTTTCGCTCTCGGCCTGATCTGCGCGGGCGTTGCGGTCCTGTTCGTGCGCACCATTGCCGCCGCCAGCGACGCCTTCGACAAGAGCCGTGCGCCGGTGTGGCTGCGACCGGCCGTGGCCGGGCTGATCGTCGGAGCGATCGCGATTGTCTTCCCGCAGGTTCTGGGCGTCGGCTACGAAGCGACCGATACCGCACTCAAGGGCGGTTTCGGAATCGGGCTCTTGATCGCGCTGGTGATCGCCAAGACGGTCGCGACCGGTGTCAGCCTGGGCGGTCGCTTCGGTGGCGGCGTTTTCTCGCCCTCCCTGTTCGTCGGCGCCATGGCCGGCGGCGCGCTGGGCGTTGCTATCGCCGCCCTGTTCCCGGGGGCGGCCATCGAGCCCGGATTTTACGCGATGATCGGCATGGGGGCGGTGGCGGCCCCGGTGATCGGTGCGCCGATCTCAACCATCCTGATCGCCTTCGAGCTGACCGGTGACGTGTCGGTGACGATCGCGGCAATGGTCGCGGTGGCGGTTTCGAGCCTGGTCACGCAGCAGGCGTTCGGCAAGTCGTTCTTCCATTGGCAGCTCGAACGCCGCGGCCTCAATCTGCGCTCGGGGCGGATCGAACATCTCTTGAAGACACGCCGCGTCGGCGACCTGATGACCCAGGAATACGACACCATCCCCGAAAACGCGCCGATCGCGCACATCCGCTCGATCCTCGAATCCTCGGCCTACGGTGATTTTTTCGTCGTCGGCGCCGCCGGGGAGCTGATCGGCACCATCACCTTCGCCGATATCAAGGCGGTCGCGTTCGACCCGACGCTCGATCACCTCATCAACGCGCGCGACATCGCGCGGCTCCACCCGACCGTGCTCCACGCCGGCGACGACCTCGAAAAGACCCTCAAGGGGATGGACGGCAGTGGCGAGGAATCGCTGCCGGTGGTGGATGACGGCGCCTCGATGCGGATACTTGGCATCGTCCATCACAAGGCGGCGCTGGTGGCCTACAACCGCGCCTTGATGCAGGCGCGCGAAGAGGAGCACGACGAGCGCCGCCGCCACGGGCGCCGGTAGAGGCCCGGCGGCGCGTTCGATAGACGCATCGACCGCGATTTGCCAAGACAATTGCCGCAGGCGCGCCCGTCGGCCATGCTGGGTTTCCACCGGCACGGAGGCAATCATGGCCCGCCACGAGCAAATCATTCACGTCGACGAAAAACTTGAAAATGAAATCGGCATCAGCCGCTTCGTGCGCGCCGGCAACACGCTCTACATGTCGGGACTGTTGTCGGCGGACGAGAACTTCGAACTCGTCGGTGCGGGCGATATGGAGGCCCAGGTGGCGCGCATCTACGCGCGCATGGAGCACGCGCTGGCCCACGCCGGCGCCTCCCTGAAAGACGTGGTCAGCGAGATCAGCTTCGCCACCGATCTCGCGGCGCTCGGCGCCGCCGGGCCTGTGCGGCGGGCCTGCTACGAACGCGCCGGCGCGGCCCTTCCGGCCGCCACGGCGGTGCAAGTGGCGGGGCTGTTCCTGCCCGGCGCGATGCTCGAAATCCACCCGACCGTGGAACTGCCGCCCGGGGCGTGACGGGACGTGCGGGATTGTTCATCACCTCATCCCGAGCATGTCGAAGGATGAGGGCGATTCGGGACTGCGTATCCATCCTCACGCTTCGACAGGCTCAGCATGAGGAATAGCGGGCGCCGCAATCCAAGGAACCTCACCCTGAGCCTGTCGAAAGGTGAGGGGCACGGTCCAAGGCCCACAAAATCCTGTGGGCGCGGGGCGCCGATGTACTATATATGTTCTCAACGATGCCAGACCCCTTCGATCTCGACGATATCCCCTTCGACGACGCGCCCGTACCGGCGGCAGCCACGGGCGGCGGCATTGCCGCACGCTCCCGGGCCGCAGGAGCGCGCCCGGCTGACTACCTCGATCCCCTCAACGAAGCCCAACGCGCGGCGGTCACCGCCACCGAAGGCGCGGTGCTGGTGCTGGCGGGCGCGGGTACCGGCAAGACCCGGGTTCTGGTCACCCGCCTCGCCCATATCCAGAATCTGGGACTGGCGCGGCCGTGGGAAATCCTCGCCGTAACCTTCACCAACAAGGCTGCCCGCGAAATGCGCGAGCGCGTCGAGGGCCTGGTCGGACGCGCGGTCGAGGGGGTGTGGCTCGGCACCTTCCATTCCATCGGCGTACGCATTCTGCGCCGCCACGCCGAACTGGTGAAGCTGACGGGCAACTTCACCATCATCGACACCGACGATCAGGTCCGCGTGCTCAAACAGGTCATGGTGGCCGCCAACCTCGACGAGAAACGCTGGCCGGCGCGGGTGCTGGCGTCGATCATCTCGCGCTGGAAGGACCGCGGCTGGACGCCGGATCAGGTCCCGGCCGAGGACGGCGGCGAATTCGCGATGGGACGCGCGGTGGCGCTCTACCACGATTATCAGGAACGGCTTCGCTTGCAGAACGCGGCCGACTTCGGCGATTTGCTGCTGCACTGCCTGACGCTTTTCACCAAACACCCCGATGTGCTCGACGAATACCGCGAAAAGTTCCGTTACATCCTGGTCGATGAGTATCAGGACACCAACGTCGCGCAGTACCTGTGGCTGCGGCTGTTGGCCCAGGGCGGACGCAACATCTGCTGCGTCGGCGACGACGACCAGTCGATCTACGGTTGGCGCGGGGCCGAGGTCGGAAATATTCTGCGTTTCGAGAAGGATTTTCCCGGCGCCCAGGTGATTCGCCTCGAACGCAACTACCGTTCGACGCCGCACATCCTCGCCGTCGCCTCGCACCTGATCGCGCGCAACGAAGACCGCATGGGCAAGACCCTGTGGACCGAGGACCGCGAGGGCGACAAGGTTACCGTGCGCCACATGTGGGACGGTGAAGAAGAAGCCCGCGTCATCGCCGATCACATGGAATCTCTGCAACGCGAGGGTCTCAGCCTCAACGAGATCGCAGTGCTGGTGCGGGCCGGGTTCCAGACCCGCGAATTCGAGGACCGCTTTCTGACCGTCGGTATGCCCTACCGCGTGATCGGCGGCATGAGGTTCTACGAGCGCCGCGAGATTCGCGACGCAGTCGCCTACCTCAAGGTGATCGCCCAGCCCGACGACGGCATCGCCTTCGAGCGCATCGTCAACGCGCCCAAACGCGGCCTCGGCGAAGTGACGATCCAGGCCTTGCACGCCCACGCCCGCGCCGCCCAGGTGTCGCTGGTGCGCGCCGCCCAGGAACTGATCGCCACCGACGAGCTGCGCGGCGCCGCACGGCGGGCGCTCGGCAATCTGCTGGAGTCCTTCGCCCGGTGGCGCGAGCGCGCCGCAACCGCCGAGTTGCCGGATCTGCTCGAAACGGTCCTCGACGAATCCGGCTATACCGAAATGTGGCAGCGCGACAAATCCATTTCCGCGCCCGGGCGGCTCGACAACCTGCGCGAGCTGGTGCAATCGCTCACCGAGTACGAGACCTTGCCGGCCTTCCTCGATCACATCAGCCTGGTGATGGACCACGACAGCGCCCCCGGCGGCGAGATGGTCAACATCATGACGCTGCACGCCGCCAAGGGGCTGGAATTCGACGTGGTGTTCCTGCCGGGGTGGGAAGAGACCCTGTTCCCGAACCAGCGTTCGCTCGACGAGGGCGGAACGACCGCCCTGGAAGAGGAACGCCGGCTTGCCCACGTCGGCATCACCCGGGCACGCAGGCAGGTGCATATCTCGTTTGCCGCCAACCGGCGCACCTTTGCCGACTGGCAGAACAATCTGCCGTCACGGTTTGTGGACGAACTGCCGCCCCAACACGTCGAGATCGCCGACGGAACCGCGTCGGGCGCCGGAACCGGCTTCGCCGACGCCGCCGCCGATTTCGAACCGCGTGGCTGGGACTCACCGGGGCGCAAACGCCTGCGCGAATACCGCGCCGTCAATCGCGATGGCCAGGTGATCGAGGCGCGTGCCGAGCATGTCGATTTTTCCGCCGACCCCAGCCGGCACTTCAGCGAGGGCGACCGCATCTTTCACCAGAAGTTCGGCTATGGGCGGGTCGAGGCGATCGACGGCAACCGTCTCCGGATCGCTTTCGACAAGGCGGGCACCAAGAAGGTGATCGATTCCTTCGTCAAACTCGCGTGACCGGGACCCGCAAAGATGCAACGGCGCCGGAGATGTGGCGTTTGACGGTCACTGTGCCGGCGGCCGCTTCCGAGCGGACCGAAACCGCCCTCGCGGACACCTTCGCTGAAACCCTGCTGGCGTCGTCGCGGTTCGAGGCTGCTGTGCCGTCGGCGCCGCAGGTCGAGATTCTGGTTTCGGCCGAGCCCGCTGCCGCGCGTATTCAGAACCTTGCCCGCTTCCTGGAACCGGACGCATCGGACCTGACCGTCGAAAGGGTGCCCGGCGACGACTGGATCGCCCAGTCGCTCGGTCAGCAACCGCCGCTGCGGCTGGGCCGATTCTGGATCCACGGCAGCCACGAGGCAGCGGCGCCGCCGCCCTCCAGCACCTATGCCCTATGTATCGATGCCGGCCTCGCCTTCGGCACCGGGCGCCACGAATCCACCAAGGGATGCCTCGCGGCGCTCGAACGGCTCAGGCGTGAAATGGAAGTCCGAAGCGCGCTTGATTTCGGCTGCGGGACCGGGATCCTGGCGCTGGCGGCGGCGCAGCTGTGGCGCTGTCCGGTGCTGGCTGCCGACATCGATTCTGATGCGGTCGAAGCAGCGCGTAACAACGCGCGGCGCAACCGGCTGGCTCAACTCGTGCGCGTGACGCAGGCGCGTTCGCCGTCCCGGCGCAATATTGAAGAAAACGCGCCCTACTATCTGGTTACCGCGAATATTCTCGCCAAGCCACTGATCCTGATGGCGTCCGCCTTGCGGGCGCGCGTCCGTCACGACGGGCGCCTGGTGCTATCGGGATTCGTGGTGCAGGAAGCTTGTGGCGTCGTCAACGCCTACCGGGCGCAGGGTTTTCACCTTGCGCACCGGATTGACGTCAACGGCTGGCGGACGCTGGTGCTTGTCCGTCGGACCGGTTAGGCCGCGTGGCGGCGGTCGGCATTATCGCCGGGATCGGCGACCGCGCGGACGTGGTTTCGCAACAGGCCGATGTCCGACAAGGTGTGAAGATCGACCGCATCGAAATAGGTGTGCAGCTGTTTGCGCGACCGCCAGCTGGTATAGGCGATTAGCGGCGACGCCAAGATCCGCACCGAAAGGCAAACCAGCCGTTCGCCCAGGTTGGCACGCGAATCATGCGGGCCTGAAGCGATGTCCTCGATCCGGTGGCTGAGGAGTTCCTGCGGCCGGTCTTGAAAAACCTCACTGGCAAGGCAGGTCATGGGTTGATCCCCCTAAGGGATTTGCAAAGCATTTGACTAATACTTCGTGTGCCGGGGCGCCGATTTCAACACCGCCGGGCTCTATTGGATGTGACGGGAACCACCACCCGTAAAGATTTGGATTCCCGTCCTCGAATCGGGGGCGCTGGCGAGCAAAAGGCCCGCACGGGCGGGCCTTTCGTCTGGAACCGGGCGCCCAAGCAACGGGGCGCGTCCGGCGCGCTCAGGCTGCGTGTTGCGACGTGTTCTGATTGGCCGCGGGCCCAGGCGCCTCGGTGCTTTTGAACTGGTCCAAGACCGTCGAGCGGGTCAGCCCGATGTCACGAAGTTCGCGTTCACCCATCGACAGCAGGCTATCCAGCGCCTCGCGTCGGGCCTGCCGCGCCTCAAACCGGCCGAGGACCGATTTTGCTGCATTGCGAAGGGCACGGGCCGCGCCTACCAGGGCGCGCCGAACGGCTTCGGCCCGACGGCGATCGGCGGCGGCGAGGTAGGCCGCAACGTCAGCCGTGGGAACACCAAATCCTGGATATTCAGAGTAATCGATTGGTTTATTCATAGCTTGTCTTCCGTGGTGTCAGAGGCGGACAGGTTCAGTTGCGGTCCGCCGCGTCAAGAATTCCGGGTCAGCCCGGTTGACTATTATATTGCACCGCAACATACGATTATCAATGACTTAGGATCAATAATTGTTGCATCGCATTGCAGTGCAGCATTGCACAAAGCGCATGACCTCGGCACGGCCCCCGTGATACATCCGGACCATGGACGAACGACCCGAATCCACCCTGAAGGCCCCCCACGCCGAGCGCCTCGCGGCCCTCCGGGGCGAGCTTGCGGCCCGCGGCCTGGACGGCCTGATCGTGCCGTTGCAGGACGAGCACCAGGGCGAAGAAGTCCCGGCGTGCTCCCGTCGCCTGACCTGGCTGACCGGATTCACCGGGTCGGCGGGCCTCGCCGTGGTGCTGCACGAGCGCGCCGCCCTCTTCGTCGACGGCCGTTATACTCTTCAGGTGCGCAAGGAAACGGATACGGCGCTTTTCGAGCCGCGCCACCTCAGCGACGAGCCGCCCGCGCGCTGGATCGCCAAGCACCTCGGCGGCGAACGGCTGGGATACGATCCATGGCTGCAAACGCCGCAGTCGATCGAGCGGTTTCAGAAGGCTGCCGATGAGGCGGGCGGCGAACTGATCGCGTGCAAGGCCAATCCCATCGACGCTGCCTGGTCCGACCGCCCGGCCCCGCCCGATGCGCCGATTGTCGTTCACGACCTGAAATACGCGGGCGAATCGTCAGCAGAGAAACGCCGCCGCCTCGCCGCCGCTCTTGCCAGCGAAGAACACGCCGCGGCGGTCATCACACTTGCCGATTCGATTGCCTGGCTGTTCAACGTGCGCGGCGCGGACCTCGTCTATTCCCCGGTGACGCTCGGTTTTGCGATCCTGCGCAATGACGCGACCGCGGATCTGTTCGTCGACCCTGAAAAAGCCGATGCGGCGGTGCGCGCCCATCTCGGCAACGAGGTAACGGTCCGGCCGCGCGCGGACTTCCCCGCTGCCCTCGACGCACTGGGCGGGGACGAAGCGCATGTACTGGCCGATCCCGGCACAGCGCCCGCGTACGTGTACGACCGCCTGGAGAGCGCCGGCGCCACCGTCGTGCGAGGCGTTGATCCGTGCCAATTGTCAAAAGCGTGCAAGAACAACACCGAACTCGAGGGAATCCGCACCGCCCACGTCCGCGACGGAGCCACGCTCACGCGCCTGCTGTGCTGGCTCGGCCGCGAGTCCCCCAAGGGCACGATTACGGAACTCGATGTCTCGGCGCGGTCGGATGAATTGCGCCGCGCAGGCCGCCTTTGCACGGGCCTGAGCTTTCCCGCCATCACCGGCGCCGGCCCCAATGGCGCCATCGTTCATTACCGTGTCTCCGAGGCGACCAACCGGACCCTGAAAGCGGGTGAACTGTTCCTGCTCGATTCGGGCGGCCAGTATCTCGACGGCACCACGGACGTCACCCGCACAATTGCGGTGGGTGAACCGGGGCCTGAGGAACGCACCCGGTTCACTTTGGTTCTCAAGGGTCACATTGCCCTTGCGACGGCGCGCTTTCCGGAAGGCACCAGCGGCGCGCAGCTCGACATGCTGGCGCGCCAGGCGCTGTGGCAAGCCGGACTCGATTACGATCACGGCAGCGGTCATGGCGTCGGCAGCTATCTCAACGTTCACGAAGGGCCACAGCGAATTTCCAAAATTCCCAACCGTCAGGCGCTCAAATCCGGCATGATCGTGTCGAACGAGCCGGGCTACTACAAAGAGGGGGCTTACGGCATCCGCATCGAGAACCTGCTGGCGGTGCGCGCCGCGCCCGCACCCAAAGGCGCCGAAAAAGATCTGCTGGAATTCGAGACCCTGACGCTCGCTCCCATCGACCGGCACCTGATCGACGCCGCCTTGCTGGACGCGGCCGAGCGCGCCTGGGTCGATACCTATCACGCCCGGGTCCGCGAAACGCTGGCGCCGCATCTCGATTCGGATACCGCGGACTGGCTCACCGACGCCACGGCGCCGCTTGAGGGCGCGCCATGACGACCGAAAACGAAGTCGCAGCGGTCCTCGCCGAGCTCGATGCCTATTGGGAGCGACACGACTTCGTGGGCCTGTTGACGTTGTGGGATTCGGACGAGCCGAACCCGCTCTATGTTGCCGAAGAGGCGCCGGTAATGCGCGGCTGGGACGCGATTCGCGCCTATTTTCAGGGCACGCAGAGCATGATCGCGCGGAGCGGGCACCGGCGCGAGGACACGATGATTCGCGAAATCGGCCCCGGTCTTGCGCGGGTATTTTATCAAATGCACTGGAATGCGGAACTCGCGCCCGGCGGCCTGTTTGGCGGCACGCTGATGGCGGGCGACGTGCGCGTCACCGTGCTGCTGCGGAAGAAGCCCGAGGGCTGGCGCATCTTCCATTACATGGAAGCCCCACCGGCAGCGATGTTGCAGATGCGCGAGGCCATGGACGCCAAAGTCGACCCCGACTTCCGGCGCGGTTGATCCCGGGCGCGGGCCTTTTGAGCACGTTCCGGCCAGGTTGAACCCTTTGACCGGAGATACGTTGTGCCGGGGCGCGGCGCGGTCCGCAATGCGATGCCTGGCGTCGGACAAGGGACGCAACAACGCCACGGCGCAACGAATCTCGGCCTTCGGTGGGGCCAACAGGCTCCTCGGGCGCGTTGCGGCGCTCGCCCGATGCGCCGGCATCGCGCTTTACGGCGCGCCGCCCCGAAAACCCTGTTTGCCGCCATCGAATCGATTCAATCCGGCCGGAAAGTGCCCTACCCGAGCGGTTCGAACCTCGCCGTAAAGTGGCGCAAGCTCGGCGGCTCCCAGGCGATGCGGTATCCGGGCAGGTGATCCTTGTCGGCGTTGACTTCGGCAAAACACTCGATGACGTAGTCGGCGTGGCTCTGGGTATAGACCCGGCGCGGCAGCGCCAGCCGAACCAGTTCCATCGCCGCCGGTTGTTCGCTGCCGTCGGCCTGGCGGCCGAACATGACCGAGCCGATTTCGACAGAACGCACCCCGCCCGCTTCGTACAACGCCACCGACAAGGCCTGTCCCGGATAGGACAGCGCGCCGATGTGCGACAGCATCGCGCCCGCATCGACGAACACCGCGTGCCCGCCGACGGGGCGCACCACCGGCACGCCCATCGCCGTCAACGCCTCGCCGATGTACGCGCTGGTACGGACCCGGTAGTGCAGGTAATCCTCGTCGATTACTTCGGCCAGGCCCTGCGCCATGGCCTCGAGATCGCGCCCGGCCAGGCCGCCGTAGGTGGGGAACCCCTCGGTCAGGATTAGCCGGTTGCGCGCCGCCATCGCCCAGTCGCCGTCGTTGAGGGCGAGCCAGCCGCCGATGTTGACCAATGCATCTTTCTTGGCGCTCATGGTCATGCCGTCGGCGAGGGCAAACATCTCGCGCACGATCTCCTTAACCGTTTTGTCCGCGTAGCCGGGTTCGCGGGTCTTGATGAACCAGGCGTTTTCGGCGAACCGGCAGGCATCGAAAAACAGTGGCTTGCCGTGTCGGGTGCACAATTCGCGCACCGCGCGCAGGTTTTCCATCGACACCGGCTGGCCGCCGCCCGCGTTGTTGGTAATCGTCACCATCACCAGAGGCACACACGCGCCTTGTTCCGCCAGCAGCGCGTTCAGCGCCGCCACATCCATGTTGCCCTTGAAGGGGTGATCGGCCATCGGATCGCGCCCTTCCGGGATCACCAGATCCAGCGCCTCGGCGCCGGTCGCCTCGACGTTGCCGCGCGTCGTATCGAAATGCGTGTTGTTGGGAACGATCTTCCCCTCGCCACCGACGATCGAAAACAGGATCGCCTCGGCGGCGCGGCCCTGATGGGTCGGGATGACGTACACGAATGGCATCAAGTTCTGGACCGCCGCCTCGAAGCGGGTGAACGAGGCCGCGCCGGCATAGCTTTCGTCGCCCCGCATCATCGCCGACCATTGCGCCGCGCTCATCGCCGAGGTGCCGGAATCGGTGAGAAGATCGATCAGCACATCCTCGGCGCGCAGCGCGAACAGGTTGTAGTGCGCGGCGCGGATCGCGGCTTCGCGCTCGGACCGGGTGGTGAGGTGGATCGGCTCGACCACCTTGATGCGGAACGGTTCGATGATTGTCTTCATCGTCCGATCATAGCGCGCCAGTCCTCTTCCGAGAGAACTTCCACGCCCAGCTCCTGCGCCCTCTTGAGTTTCGACCCGGGGCCAAGGCCCGCCACCACATAGTCGGTGCGCGGCGAAACCGTTCCCGCCACCTTGGCCCCGAGCGCCTCGGCCTGCGCCTTGGCCTCGCTGCGGCTCATGGTTTCGAGGGTGCCGGTGAAGATCACGGTCTTGCCGCTGACCGGCGATTGCGCGGCCACGGCTTCCATGCCGGTAACCGTGACCACGGAATTCAAATCGTCCACGACTTCGCGGTTGTGCGGTTCAGCGAAGAACTCGACCAGCGCGCTCACGAGTTTGGGCCCGATCCCGTCAATATCCAGCAGGCGCGCGCGGGCCTCTTCTTCCGGATCGGCGGCGGCCCTCATCGCAACCAAAAAGGCGTCGAGCGATCCATAGCTGCGCGCCAGCAGTCGCGCGTTGGCCTGGCCGATGTGGCGGATGCCGAGGGCAAAAATAAATTTGTCGAGGCCGATGGTGCTCCGCGCCCGGATCGCGGCAAACAGTTTGCGCACCGATTGCTCGCCCCAACCTTCTTCCTCGGCCAGCGGGCGGGCCGCAGCCGCGTCTTTGCGTTCGAGGCGAAACAGATCGCCCGGTTTGGCAATGCGCTTGTCATTCAAGAAGGCGGCGATCTGTTTTTCGCCCAGGCCCTCGATGTCGAAGGCGTCGCGCGCCACGAAATGCCGCAGCCGTTCCACCAATTGAACCTGGCAAATCAGGCCGCCGGTACAACGGCGGACTTTTCCGAGTTCACCGGAATCGAGCGTCTCGCGGACCGCGTGGCTGCCGCAGGCCGGACAAACGGTGGGAAACTCATAAGGCGGAGAGCGTTCTTTGCTCGGCTCCTTGATCACTTCGACCACCTGCGGGATGACGTCGCCGGCACGCTGCACCACGACCGTATCGCCGGGGCGAATATCCTTGCGGGCGATTTCGTCTTCGTTGTGGAGGGTCGCGTTGGTGACGACGACGCCGCCGACAGTAACCGGTTCGAGCCGCGCCACCGGCGTCAGCGCCCCGGTGCGCCCGACCTGGATTTCGATCTTGTGGAGCACCGTCTGGGCCTGTTCCGCCGGAAACTTGTGGGCCAGCGCCCAGCGCGGGCTGCGGGTGACGGTGCCAAGGCGGTCCTGCCAGTCGAGGCGGTCGATCTTGTAGACCACGCCGTCGATATCGAAAGGAATCTCCGGCCGGGCGGCGAAAATCTCGCCGTGATAGGCGAGGATTTCGGCAACGCTGAAACAGAGCCGCGCGCGATCGTTAATCTTGAATCCGAGTCCGCCCAAACGTGTGAGCGCCTCGTCTTGAGTCTCGCCGAGGGGTTCGGACACCTCACCCCAGCCGTAGGCAAGAAAATGCAGCGGCCGTCCGGCCGTCACCGACGGATCGATCTGGCGCAAGCTTCCGGCTGCCGAATTTCGCGGATTGGCGTACACCGGTTTGTCCGCCGCCGCCTGCGATTCGTTGAAGACGATGAATTCGTCGCGGCGCATAAAGACCTCGCCGCGCACTTCGAGGACGGCGGGAACCTTGCGCTCGCCCAGTTTCGCCGGCACGTCCTTCAGAGTCCGCAAGTTTTCAGTGACGTCTTCGCCCTCGGACCCGTCGCCCCGGGTCGCCCCCAGCACGAACACGCCCGATTCGTAGCGCAAGGTCGCCGACAGGCCGTCGATCTTGGGTTCAGCCAGAACCGCGAGCTCGTCGTCTGCGCCGAGCCGCAGGAACCGCCGCACGCGCGCGACAAAGTCGCTGACGTCGCCTTCGTCGAAGGCGTTGCCGAGCGAGAGCATGGGAACGCTGTGACGCACTTTTGCGAATCCCGATGCGGGCGCGGCACCGATGCGCCGGGTTGGGCTGTCGTCGCGGATCAGGTCGGGGAAGCGGGCCTCGATGGCGTCGTTGCGGCGGCGCAGTTCATCGTATTCGGCGTCGGAAATCTCAGGCGCGGTCTTGTCGTAATAGTGCACATCGTGACTGGCGATTTCGGCCGCCAGCCGGGCCAGTTCGGCGGCGGCCTGTTTGGGGGTCAGCGCATCGATGGCGCTCGTTTTGCCGATGCCGCCATTCATGACCGCGCCTCGACGGCCGACCCACCGTGCGCCATCAGACGTTCAGCGGCGGCGCGCGCCTCGTCGGTGATTTCTGCGCCTGCCAGCATGCGAGCGATTTCCTCCCGCCGTTCCGCCGGCGACAATTCTTCGACCGAAATCGCGATTTCCTCGGCGCCGTTCGATCCTTGGGCCTTGAAGATTCGGAAGTGGTATGCGGCCCGCGCCGCCACCTGAGGCGAATGGGTGACCGCCAGCACCTGCGCCGAGGTGGCAAGCTGAGCGAGGCGTTTGCCGACGGCATCTGCGGTCGCGCCGCCGACCCCGGCATCGGCCTCGTCGAACACCAGCGTGCGCCCTTCACCGCCCGCCAGCACCACCTTCAGCGCCAGCATGAACCGCGTCAGCTCGCCACCCGAGGCGATGCGGTGGAGCGGCGCAAACGGCTGGCCCGGGTTGGTAGTGGCTTCGAAGCGTACCGAATCGATCCCGGCGCGCCCGCCCGTGGCGGAATCGGACGCAATGCCGGTGCGGAATTCCGCCTTGCCGAGGCGGAGCGGCGCGAGTTCCTTGGCGACGGTTTTGTCGAGCCGGACCGCAGCCTTGATCCGGGCCTGCGACAGGGCCGAGGCCAATTTGTCGTACGCGCGTGCGGCCTCATCGGCGGCCGCCGCAAGGGCCTCCAGTTCGCGCTCCGAATTATCGATGTGCGCGACCGCCTTGGCGGTACGCCGCCAGACACCGGGAAGATCGTCGACGCCGCAACTGTGCTTTCGCGCCAACGCCCGCAGTCCGAACAGGCGTTCCTCGATTTCATCGAGCCGGCGCGGGTCGGCTTCGAGCACCCCCAACACCGTCGCCACTGCATCCACCGCTTCAGCCGTTTCAATGTGGGCGCGCTCGACTTGCTCCAAGGCAGCGCCGAGGACACCGCCGCCGTGACGGGCGGCGCGCACTAAATGGCGCTCGGCAAGCCGCAGACGCGCCTCGACTCCCTCATCGGCGTTCAGCGCCGACAGCGCCTCGGCGACCGCTTCGGCCACCTGTTCGCCATGGCGCAGCAACTCGCGGGCTTCAGCGAGCGTATCCTCCTCGCCCGTTTCGGGTGCAAGCGCTTCCAACTCGTCGAGGACGTGGCGCAGATAGTCTTCTTCGGCGCGGGCCCGGTCTGCCGTGTCGCGGGCGTCGGCAAGGCGCTGACGGGCCGTCTCACGGGTATCGTAGGCGTCGGCAACCGCCGCCAGTCTGGAGGAGTCGAGCCCGCCATAGGTGTCGATCAGCGCCCGGTGATTGGCGACCGCAAGCAGCCCGTGAGTTTCGTGCTGGTCCTGGATTTCGGCGAGCGATTCGCCCACCCGCCGCAGCAGGGCAACGCCCGCGGGCTGATCATCGAGGAAGGCACGGCTGGGCCCGTCGCGCGACAGGACGCGCCGCAGGACCAGAGTCTCCCCCGGGTCGAATCCATGGTCCGCTAGAACGGCAGCAACGCCCGCGTACCCCGTGATAGCGAATTCGGCGCTGACCACCGCCCGGTCGCGGCCATGGCGGATCAGCCCGGTATCGCCGCGCTCGCCCAGCGCAAGGCCCAGGGCATCAAGCAGAATGGATTTGCCGGCGCCGGTCTCGCCGGTCATGACGCCGAGCCCGGGCTGAAACGAAAGATCGATCTTGTCGATCAGGACAAAGTCACGGATGGAGAGTGCCAGCAGCACGGCGAAATTCTAAAAGATCGAATTCCACAAACGCGCAATGAAGGACTCCTGGTCCACTTCGGGACGCAGGTCCTCGCCCACCAGTAAGGCGTAGGAATCCTGATACCACTCGCTGCCGGGATAATTGTAGCCCAGGACGGCGGCCGCGGTTTGCGCCTCGTTGTTGACGCCAAGTGCGAGGTAGGCCTCGGTCAGCCGGTGCAGGGCCTCGGGCACATGGGTGGTGGTCTGGTATTCATCGATCACCGTGCGGAAACGGTTAATCGCGGCGAGATACTGCCCGCGCCGCAGATAGTACCGACCGATGCTCATTTCCTTGCCGGCGAGATGGTCGCGCGCGAGATCGATCTTGAGCCGGGCGTCGGTGGCGTACTCGCTGTCGGGAAAGCGCCGCACGATATCTTCGAGGCTTGTTAGCGCAAGTTCGGTCAAGCGCTGGTCGCGTCCGATGTCGACGATCTGCTCGTAATAGCTGATGGCAATGAGGTAGTATGCGTACGCCACGCCGTCGAAGCCGGGGTGCAACTGGATGAACCGGTCCGCAGCTAGAATGGCGTCGTCGTACCTGTTGTTCTGGTAGTAGGTGAAGGCGACCATCAACTGTGCCCGCGTCGCCCAGACCGAGTACGGATGCTGGCGTTCGACCTCGTCGAAGTTACGCGCGGCGTCGGCGTAGCTTCCCGCCAGCATCGCGTCCATACCCGCGTTGTAGAGTTCCTCTACCGGCCGTTCGACGTAGGCCGGGTCATCGGCACTGCATGCACCGAGGGCGAGTATGAGAACAAAAATGATCGAAAACCGCGAGCACCATCCGCTATTAGAACCTTGAATCGTCGCTATAAGTAACAATTTTATACCCGTTAGATACATGGGACAAGGCCGGGGGCCAGTTCACCGTTCTAATGACAGTATAGCACTGACTTGGGGGGCCGCAGGACTTGGGGGGCCGCAGGCGAAAGCAGCGCGTGATCGGATACGACGTTTTTTTCACGATTTGTTGTGGCGGTCACGATTTCTAAAGGCCTTGCGGGCCATACTAGGTGCGCCTTGGGGGGCAATCCGATCCCAATTCATGTTTCTCGAAGGATGTCCTAATGTCGGAAATGGCTAAGAAGGTTGACGATTATGTGGGCCGGCAAATACGAAAACGCCGCAACCTACTGGGATTAACCCAGGAACAACTCGCCCACACGCTCACGATTTCGTACCAGCAGGTCCAGAAATACGAGACCGGTGCCAACCGGGTCAGCGCGGGACGATTGTTCGAAGTCGCCGGTCGCCTCGGCGTCGATATCGGTTTCTTCTTCGAAGGCGCGGCCAAGGCGCAACCGGTGCGCAATGCCGAACATGGCGGCAAAGCCCGGTCGACGGTCGAATTGGTCCGCGGATTTGACAAAATCGAAAACCGGGCAGTCCGGTCCGCTCTCGTTGGGCTGATTCGCGAACTTGGCAGGGGGCCGAACGCGGGGCACGCACGCCGAAAGTGAAGTTTCCAGGCGTTCAGGCGGTTGCGACCGCGGGCGCCCCTTCCCAACGGTGTTCGAATTCGGGCGCGGGCGCTTCGGCGGTCTCGAGACGCCATGCGCCTTTGTCGGCAAACAGGGCGCTCAATAGAGCATGATTGAAGGCGTGTCCGGCCCTGATTCCGTCGTAGCGGCCGAGCATCGGTCCGCCCGCAAGATAGAGATCGCCCATGGCGTCGAGAATCTTGTGGCGCACAAACTCGTCCGCGAACCGAAGTCCCTCGGCATTGAGCACGCGGTCGTCTGAAATCACAACCGCGTTATCGAGCGAGCCGCCGCGTGCGAGTCCCTGCGCGCGCATCGCCTCGACCTCATGTGCGAATCCGTAGGTGCGGGCCTGGCACAGTTCGGTCTTGAAGGCACCGTTCAGCGGTTTCACCTGGTAGGCCTGGGTCCCGATTACCGGGTTGTCGTAGCCAATTTCGAATCCGATGGTGAAGGTGTCGGCCGGCGACAATCGGGCACTGCGACCGCCTTTCCTGACTTCAACCGTCTTCAGAATACGGATCACGCAGCGCAATGCGTCCTGGCTCTCGACGCCGGCGCATTCGATCAGGAATACGAACGGCCCGGCGCTGCCGTCCATTGCCGGCACTTCGGGCCCGTCGATTTCGACGACAGCATTGTCGATCCCGCACCCGGACAACGCCGCCAACAGATGTTCGACTGTCGCAATGCGGGCGCCACCCTTGTTGCCGATCGAGGTGTTGTAATCGGTATCGACGACGTTCTGGTATCGCGCGGCGACCGTCCCCTCGCCGCGCGGCAAATCTTCGCGGACAAATGTAATGCCGGTATTGGCCGGCGCCGGATTGATCGTCATCGAGACCCGCGCGCCACTGTGCAACCCGACACCGGTGCAACTGATCGAATGGCGTAGCGTGTGTTGGTATGAAGTTGTCAACGATCTGTACCTTGGCTGTGTGTATCTAGATGTCCGCCGTCGCGGCGGGCCGTGCGGTGTATGCCCGCGCCCCCTGGGCGCCGCCCCTGCGGTCACTCCGGGGGTCTGGCTGGGGGTCTGACCGAGGGTCTGAATGACCGCCCGAAAAACCAGAAAAACCAATGACTTCCAGCATGATTCCTAGTCCTGCTTTTAACCCGGCGCGGGAGGCCGCTCAAGTCACTCTTTGTTACATATTATTACTTGTTATTACTTGCGCCAGGGCGCCCGCGCGGCAGCACCCACCGTGGAGGGACGGCGGGTGCTGCCGACGCGGGCTCGGTTAATTCGCCTGGCGGCGAAGGAAGGCGGGAATCTCCAGCAGATCCTCCTCCGGCTCGGGGGCAAGCCGCTCACTAACCGCCGTTGCGTCCGCCGTTGCGTCCGCCGCTTTGGCCGGAGCCGCTGCCGCGGGGCGGGATGCGGCCTCAGGTGCGGCCGGCGATTTGGAGAGCGCCGCACCGGAATGCGGTTCGTCCGCCGATTCCGGCGCCGGTGGCGCCGTCGTTTCAACCGCAGCCGAGACCCGCGGTGCCGTTTCCTCCGCCGCAGCCGGTGCGGCCGTCCGGGTCGATACCGTAGGTACAACCGGCGTCTTGCCCGGGCGGTTGCGGCCGCGCACCCGGTCGAGAAGGCTGGGTCCGCAGCTGGGCTTGGCCGCCGGTTCGTGCCGGGCATTGGCGAGCGCGGCCTCGGCGAAGGGTTCGGGTGAGCCGAGCGGAGCGCGCCGGGCAGCGGGCTGAGCCGGCCGCGGCGCGATAAACGGCGCCTCCGCCGGTCTTGTTTCAGCCGCCGGCGTGGCAAGACCGGTTTGCGCCTGGACCGGTTCGGCAAGCGCGGGCTCGGCCATTACCGGGTCGGCGCGGAGAGCGGCCGAAGCGGCGCCGCCACCACCGGCGACGATGGGCGAAACCGGCGGGGCAGCCTGTGACCCGAGCGCAAACGCGGGCTGAGCCATCTCGATGGGCGGCGCATCGGCCAGATCCGCGACCCGGCCAGGTTCCGGATAGAGGGTGTGGACATGAGGGGAAACGATGCGCTGCTCGGCATCGATACCGGTCGCCACCACCGAGACCCGCATCCGCCCCTCGATCGATTCATCGAAGATCGATCCGAAGATGATGTTGGCGTTGGAATCGATTTCTTCGCGGATCCGGTTCGCAACCTCATCGACTTCATACAGCGTCATGTCGGGACCGCCGGTGATGTTGATCAGAACGCTGCGCGCGCCCTTCATCGACACTTCGTCCAGCAACGGGCTCGAGATCGCGGCTTCGGCGGCTTCAAGGGCGCGCTTTTCGCCCTCGGCCTCGCCGGTGCCCATCATCGCCTTTCCCATTTCCATCATCACCGTGCGCACGTCGGCGAAATCGAGGTTGATCAGCCCCGGCATCACCATCAGATCGGTGACTCCGCGCACCCCGGAATAGAGTACGTCGTCCGCCATCTTGAAGGCCTCGGCGAAGGTGGTTTTTTCATTGGCCACCCGGAACAAATTTTGGTTGGGGATGATGATCAGGGTATCGACGTGAGCCTCGAACTCCTCGATTCCCGCTTCGGCAATCGCCATGCGGTGACCGCCCTCGAACTGGAACGGCTTGGTGGCAACGCCCACGGTCAGAATCCCGGCTTCGCGCGCGGCACGGGCAATCACCGGGGCCGCACCGGTACCGGTGCCGCCGCCCATTCCGGCGGTGATGAATACCATGTGGGTCCCGGCAATCGCGTCGAGGATTTCGGACATCGATTCCTCGGCTGCCTGGCACCCGACGGCAGGATTCGAGCCCGCCCCCAGTCCCTGGGTCACATTAATGCCCATTTGGATGCGGCACTCGGTCAGCGACTGGCTGAGCGCCTGGGCGTCGGTGTTGGCTACCACGAATTCGACACCGTCGAGGCTGGCGGTGATCATGTTGTTGACGGCATTGCCGCCGGCCCCGCCGACACCCACCACGGAGATCCGCGGCTTGAGTTCGGTCATCGCCGGTACTCCCAGATTAATTGTCATAAGTCCCTCCAGATTTACCCATTAACGTCTGTGTCACACCCATTCCGGTTCTTCCCGTCCCTTTCGATGCCGCGATTTTTCCGCGGTCGTTAGAAATTCGCTTTCAGCCAGCGGCCAATGCGGCCGAGCCGCACCCCCCCGGCGGTGAGTTCGCCCAGATCCCTTACCGCCGGCGGCGGCTCGCGGAGCGCCAGCCGCAGCAGTCCGGCGCAGGCCGAGAACGAGGGTCCGCCGGTGGCCTCGGCCAGACCGTCGATGCGAAGCGGCCGACCGAGGCGGATCTGCTTGTCGAGGACCCGCGCCGCAAGTTCGTGCACGCCGGCAAGTTGGCTGGCGCCGCCGGTGAGAACGACCCGGCGGCCGGCACGTATGCCCGCACTCGCGGCATCGAGGCGCCCGCGCACAAATTCCAATGTCTCCTCGATGCGGGGCCGAATGATGCCGACCAGTGCCGAGCGTGGCACCTGTTGGGTGGGTTCGGTCTCGGGTTCGCCGATCATCGGCACTTCGATCATGTCGCGCTCGTCGGTCGGACTGGGCAGGACATTGCCGTAGAGAGTCTTCAGGCGTTCGGCATGAACCGCCGAGGTGCCCAAGCCATGCGCGAGATCATTTGTGACGTGGACGCCGCCGATCGATATGGCGTCCGAGAACACCAATTCGCCATCCTGGAACACGGCAATGGTGGTGGTGCCGCCACCCATGTCGATGACCGTCGCACCGAGGCGCAATTCGTCCTCAACCAGTGTCGCCAGACCGGATGCATAAGGGGCGACCGCCATCGACGCGACTTCGAGGTGGCCGCGCTCGATGCAGAGTTGAAGGTTGCGCCGCCGGCCGCCGTTGACGGTAACAATGTGGATATTGACGCCGAGGCGGAATCCATACATGCCGCGCGGGTCGCGCACCCCGCCCGCCCCGTCGATGGTGAATCCGACCGGCAGCGAATGCATCACCACACGATCGCCGGGTAGGTCATCGACGCCCCCCTGTAGGAGCACCCGGCGCAGATCGGCGTCGCCGATCTCGTGACCATCCAAGGCGACTTCGACGCCGACCGTATGCGAATGCGGCCGCCCGCCGGCAAGGCTGACGTGCACCTCGCGCACGGTCTCGCCGGCCATCCGTTCGGCTGAATCGACGGCGGCGCGGATTGATTCTTCCGTCGCCTCCATGTCCACCACTGCACCGGCCTTGAGGCCACGCGACAACTGGTGGCCGATACCGATCACGCGGAGCGAACCATTCGAATCCGCGCGCCCAATAAAGCAGCACACCTTGGTGGTGCCGACGTCGAGTGCGGCCAGCGTCTGGCTGCGGCCTACCGCCATAGTTCCCCCAAATGTTTCATTGTCAGCCCTGGGCTCCTCCAGTCAGGTTCGTTCGCCGGGATCGCGCAGACGCGCGGCGATTTCGGGCGGCAGGCGGATCACGGCGCGGTCGCCTGCGCGCAAATCGATGATGGTGATGTCGCGCGACAGAATCTGGTCTTCGCGTTCGAGGGCGACCAGTCGCCGCCACGCATCGGCTTCGCCAAACTCCGGCAAATAGATGTCGGTTCCGCTATCGAGTCGGAGCGTCCAGCGCCGGTCGCCGACGCGAATCGCGGCTTCGACGTGCCCGGACATATCGGGCGCGGTGCGGATCAGGTCGATCAACGCGGCCGCGGCCGCAGCCGCCCCTTCACCGACCACCAGCGGCAGGTCCGTAAAGCGCGTGAGGCCGTCGCGCGTGATGATTTCGCCGTCGCGGTCGATCACTGCGATCCGGCCACCGCGCTGCCACAGCGCAAAGGGCTCGCGTTCAGCCAGCCGCACCGCAATTGTCGAGGGAAGCCGCCGCGTAACATGGGCCGCGCCGACCCATCCCAGCGATTCGAGACGCGCCCGCGCCTTCGCCAGATCGACGTGCAAAATCGGCGTGTCGGCACTCAAGCCCAGGGCGGCGACAATGTCGGCCTGGGCCGCCTCGCGGCGACCGGACAATTCGACATTGTGGACCGTCAGTCCGGCAGCGACCATGAGGCCGTCGGAGGCGGTGACCGCGGCCTCGACGGCACGCGCCGGAAGACCGCTCGCCAGGACCCAGCCGGTAGCGGCCACCACACCGAGGGCCAGCGATACAATCGCGGCGCGACGGGCGGCGCGGCGGCGAAGGCGCCAGGCGCGGCGGCTCTGCGCCTTGGGCCGCGGCTTCGGCCGGGCCGTGCGGGGTGCGGATGACTTGGGAAGACCAAGGCGCATCATCGCTCGCAACTCGCGTCTTCGATCATCCAGCGCACCAGATCGTTGAAGGGGATGCCGTTGGTGGCGGCAATTTCGGGCACCAGCGAAAGTGGCGTCATCCCGGGCTGGGTATTGATTTCAAGCAGATAGAACGCAGCCGCCGCGCCGGTGTCGTCGTAGCGGAGATCGGCGCGGGTGACGCCGCGGCAACCGAGCGCCTTGTGGGCGGCGGCGGAAATCCGCAACGCTTCGGCGTAGTCGGCCGCAGGCAGTTCGGCCGGCATGATGTGATCCGCCAGACCCTCGACGTATTTCGTGTCGTAGTCGTAGAACCGGCCCTTGGGGCGGATTTCGATGGCACCGAGCCCGCGTCCGTCCATCACCGCGACTTGAATCTCGCGGCCAGGGATGTAGCGTTCGACCAGCACCTCCGCGCCATAGCGCCACGCCGGGGCGTCCCCGGCCGGATTTTTTTCGCCCTCGAACACCAGGGTCACGCCGACGCTCGACCCTTCGTTGAGAGGTTTGATGACGTAGGGCGGCTCCATCGCGCAGCCCTCGATCACCGTGTCGCGGGCATAGACGCCACCCTCGGCACAAGGAAGGCCGGCCGCTTGGAACAGATACCGCGCGGTCGGTTTGTGCATCGCAAGCGCCGAGGCGCGAACGCCGGAGTGGGTGTAGGGAATACCGAGAATCTCGAGCAGACCCTGGACCGTCCCGTCTTCGCCGAAGCGTCCGTGCAACGCGTTGAAGGCGACGTCGGGGCCGAGTCCTTCGAGCGCGCTGCCGAGGTCGCGCTCGACGTCGACCGTCGTAACCTGAAAATCCTGTTCGCGCAGGGTCGTGGCAACCGCTTCGCCGGTGACAAGCGAGACTTCACGCTCGACCGACCAGCCCCCCATGAGAACCGCAACGTGCCGGGTCATGCCACGCTCCCCTTCCGGGTCTCGTGGCCACCGTTGACCAAACGCCCTATACGCCGCACTTCCCATTCGAGCTGCACGCCCGTTGCGGCAGAGACGCGCCGTATCACCTCTTCGCCAAGGTTTTCAAGATCGGCGGCGGTGGCGTCGCCGGTGTTGATCAGGAAGTTGCAATGTTTTTCCGACACCATCGCGCTGCCGTGCTGAAGCCCGCGGCATCCGGCGCGCTCGATCAGTTGCCAGGCTTTTTCCGAACCAGGCGGGTTGACGAAGGTGCTGCCGCCGGTACGCATGCGCACCGGCTGACTCGCTTCGCGCGTGGTTGCAATCTCGTCGAGGCGCGCGCGAATCACGGCACGCGCCTCGCGCTCACCGCGCAGATGCGCCGACAGAATGATCGATCCGGCTTCAAGACCCGTGTGCCGGTATGAAAAGCCCATGTCTGCGGCATCGACGGTCCGGACCTTTCCACTGCCGCCGACAATGCGGACCGAAACCGCGAGATCCGCGATCTCGCGCCCGTAGGCACCAGCATTCATGAACACGGCGCCGCCGAGGGTTCCGGGAATCCCGCTCAGGAACTCGAGTCCGCCGACACCGGCTTCGGCACAGACCCGCGCCAGTTTGGCACCGACCGCGCCGCCGCCCGCGATCACGTCCTCGCCCTTGATTTCGATGGCGGCGAAGGGCCGCCCGAGGCGTACCACCACGCCCTCGATGCCGCCGTCACGCACCAGCAGGTTGGCGCCAAGGCCGATCACCGTGACCGGCACATCCTGCGGCCGGCGCTTGAGAAACTCGACGAGATCGTCCTCGTCGGCGGGACGGAACACGACATCGGCCGGACCGCCGACACGGAACCAGGTGAATCGCGCGAGTGACGAATCCTCGGCGTAACGCCCGCGCACCGGCGGCAAGCGGCGTCGTAACTGGGCTCCGGCTGTGGTCATCATTTGCCCACCTCGCGGAAGCCCGCCGGGGGCACCAGAGCGGCAAGGGCACTGGGCAGCGCCTGCGCCCAGCCAGTGACGGAGCCGGCGCCGAGGCAGATCACCACGTCGCCCGCGCGGGCGCGGTCCGCAACCTGCTCGGCAAGCGTGTCGGGGTCCTCGAGGTGTGCCGCATCGCGATGACCGAAGCGCTTTAGTCCCTCGACCAGCGCCGGTGCATCGGCGCCCGCGATCGGGTCCTCGCCCGCCGTATAGATGTCCGATATCAGAACCGAATCCGCGTCGCGGAAGCAGGCACAGAATTCTTCGAACAGGTGCGAAACCCGCGAATAGCGGTGCGGCTGCATCACCGCAATGACCCGGCCCCGGGTGATTTCGCGTGCGGTCGATAGCACTGCCGCGATTTCGACGGGATGGTGGGCGTAGTCGTCGATCACCGTGATGCCGCCAGCGACGCCGGTAGTCGTGAAGCGTCGCCGGACCCCTTCGAAGCGGGCCAGCGCCTCGGCCACCGTGGTCTGCGGAATATCGAGTTCGCGGGCGATTGCGACAGCGGCGAGCGCGTTCTGCACATTGTGCCGGCCCGGCATCGCCAGCGTCAGCTCCCGCAGCACACGCATTTCGCCCGTGTGCCGGTCCTCGATCACGAGGTCGAACACCGAGCCCGTGGCCGCCGCGCGCAGGTTGTCGGCGCGGACGTCGGCCTGCGGGCTGAATCCATAGGTGACGATGCGGCGGTCGTGGATGCGCGCGCACAGCGCCTGGACTTCGTCGTGATCGGCGCACATCACCGCCACCCCGTAGAACGGGATGTTCTCGACAAAGGCCTGGAAGGCTACGCGCTCGGCATCGAAATCGCCGTAGAAAACGAGATGCTCGGCATCGATATTGGTCACCACCGCAATCGTTGAAGGCAGGTGCGCAAAGGTGCCGTCGGATTCGTCGGCCTCGACGACCATCCAGTCGCCCGCGCCAAGGCGCGCGTTGGTGCCGTAGGCGTTGATGATTCCGCCGTTGATGACGGTGGGGTCCATCCCGGCGCCATCCAGCACCGCCGCGATCAACGATGTGGTCGTGGTTTTGCCGTGAGTACCGCCGACCGCGATCGACGTCTTGAAGCGCATCAATTCGGCCAGCATTTCGGCGCGGCGCACCACCGGAATATGACGCTCGCGCGCTGCGACCACTTCCGGGTTGTCGGAACCGACCGCGGACGACACCACCAACGCCCGCGCCTCGCCCAGGTTATCGCCGCTGTGGCCGATTGCCACCGGAATGCCCATGCCGCGCAAGCGCTGGACGTTGGCATTTTCGGCAATGTCGCTGCCTTGGACGGGATGGCCCAGCGTGTGCAGCACTTCGGCAATACCGCTCATGCCGATGCCGCCGATGCCGACAAGATGCAGCACGCCGATATCAAGCGGCAGCCGGCTCATGACGCCCGTTCCAGTGCAACGGGGGCGCCGCGCGCCAAGCGCTCGACAAGATCGACCAACCGCGCCGCGGCGTCTGGCCGGCCCAGACGCAGCGCGCGTGCGGCCGCGTCCGCCAAGGTTTCCGGTTCCGCCAGCAATTGTCCGAGACGCGAAACCAGCGCGCCGGGCGTGAAATCGGGTTGCGCCATCGACCAGGCGGCGCCGGCGTCGGCGAGGATGGCGGCGTTGAGAGTCTGATGGTCGTCGCGCGCAAACGGATACGGCACCAGGATCGCGGGCCGCCCGGCGGTCACAAGTTCGGCAACGGTCGAGGCGCCGGCGCGGCAAATAACCAGATGCGCCGCGGCGAGCCGTTCCGCCAGATCGTCGAAGAATGGCGCGATATTGGCCCCGATGCCTTCGTCCCGGTAGAACGCCGCGACCCGCTCGGCGTCTTCAGGACGGCATTGCTGGGTAATCCGTAACCGGGCGTGCAAATCCGGACCGAGCCGCTTCAGGGCTTCGGGCACGACTTCGGAAAAAACCGTCGCGCCCTGGCTGCCGCCCGTCACCAGCAATCGGATGTCGCCGCTGGGTCCGGGCCGCTGATAGGCAATGCCGCGCGCCGCCGCGATCGCCCCGCGCACGGGATTGCCGGTCACGACGACCTTGTGGCGCTGGGCCGAAGAAATCCCGGCGGTCGCCTCGAACGACAGCGCAATCGCCGCAACCCGCGCCGAGGCGTACCGGTTGACCCGCCCCAGCAAGGCGTTCTGTTCGTGTACCGCAGCGGGAACCTTCAGGCGCGGGGCGGCTATCAGGGTTGGCAGGGAGGGATAGCCGCCGAAACCGACCACGGCCTTGGGCCGCAGACGTTTGAGGAGGGAACGCGCCTGAAGAGTCCCCGCTGCGATATTCATGAGCACGCCGACCATCTGATGCAGGTCGCCCGACGGGCTTCCGGCGCGGATGGTATGACGATCGATGCGGGCAAGAGCGCCGCCGAATCCTGCGCCGCGCCGGTCGGTGACCAGCGCCAGCACGTGGCCGCGCGTCAAAAGTTCATCGGCCACCGCCTCGGCCGGAAAGAGGTGTCCGCCGGTGCCGCCGGCAGCAAGGATTACGGGGGCGCTTGCGTTCATGGCCGCGCCGCCGTTCGAAGATCTGTTGCGCCCGGCGCCGGATTGTGCGCGGCGCGCTTGGCGCGAAGCGCATTCGAGGGCGAGGTGTTACCACCCGCCCGGCTGCACGTCAGCGCCAGAACCACCCCCATCGCCAGCGCCAGCGCCAGCAGCGACGAGCCGCCATAGGACAGGAACGGCAACGTCATGCCTTTGGCCGGCAGCAGGCGCATGTTGACGCCCATGTTGATCGCCGCCTGCATTCCGAATTGCACCAGCAATCCTGCCGCCGCCAGCAGCATGAACATGTCGCGTTCGCGCGCCAGCCGCGTCAGCCCGCGCAGGACGACGAAGGCGAATATCGAAACGACAGCGACGGTTACGAACATGCCGAATTCCTCACCCGCAACGGCAAAGATGAAATCGGCATGGGCGTCGGGCAGAATGTTCTTGATCACGCCCTCGCCGGGTCCGGCACCGAACAGGCCACCGTTGCCGAAGGCGTTGAGCGCGGTATCGACCTGATAGCTGTCGCCCGAGGCGGGATCGAGAAACCGGTCGATGCGGCTTGCGACATGGGGAAACGCGGCATAGGCGCCGATCGCGGCGGCCGCACCCGCACCCGCAAGTCCCGCCACCCAGCGCATCCGCATCCCGGCAATAAAGGCCTGAATGAACCACACCAAGATCACCAGACCGGCCATGCCGACGTCCGGTTGCAGCAGCAACATGCCCGCCACCAGAACCATCAGCGCCGCCGAAATGGCGGTTCCCTGAAAACCGGTGTTGCGCGCCTGCTCCGCCAGCATCCAGGCCGCAACAACGGCAAGGGCAGGCTTGACGAACTCGGACGGTTGCACCATCAACCCGCCAAGCGGCAGCCAGCGCTGCGCCCCTTTGATCTCGGGCCCGATGGCAAGGGTCAAAAGCAGCATTACCATCGCCGCCGCGAACAACAGCACCGCACCGCGGCGCACCCACAACGGCGACAACATCGAGGCTGCAACAATGACCGCAAGCGCCGGCCCCAGCACCAGCAACTGGCGGCGCACGAAGTGAAACGAATCCAGACCCAGCCGGTCGGCGACCGCCGGACTCGCCGCCATCACCAGAATCGCACCAATCGCCGGCAGCAGGAGAATCGCGACCAGCAGCCAGCGGTCCACGGTCCACCACCAGCGGCCGACGGTCGAGGTATCGGTGCGCGCCAGTTCGATCATGGCCCGCCCTCGCGGCTGCGCGGGTCGCGGTGATGACCGGGAAGGCGGCGCACCAGATCGCGGAAGGCGTCGCCACGCTCTTCGAAATCGCGCCACTGGTCGAACGAGGCGCAGGCCGGTGAAAGCAGGACGACAGCATCGCCCCGGGACTCGGCGGCAGCTTTTGCGTGGGCCAACGCGAGCGCCGACTCGAGATCGCGCGTTACGGTGTGGGGCAGCGCCAGTCCCAATGTCCGGGCAAAACGCGGTCCCGATTCTCCGATCAGAAAGGCATGGCGTACGTGGCCGAACAGAGGTTTGAGGTCGTCGATACCGCCGTTTTTGGCTTGCCCGCCCGCGATCCAATAAATCGAATCGAAGGCGGCTAGCGCCCGCGCGGCGGCAGCGGCGTTGGTTGCTTTGGAGTCGTTGACGAACAGAACGCCGTCGATTTCGTCGGCGAGTTCCATCCGGTGCGCGAGCCCGGGAAAGGTTTGAATCGCAGCACCGAGAACGGCCGGGTCGGCCCCCAGCATCAAACCGGCGCCGTAGGCGCAGGCCGCGTTCTGCCAGTTGTGCTCGCCCCTGAGTGCGGCCACATCGGAGAGATCGACGGTGCGTTCGCACGGACCGGTGTGGTCGTACAGGATTGCCGCTTCGACCGAGATCCCGTCCTGCACCTGCTTGCCGATCGTCACCGCGATCAGGTTTTCGCGCCCGGACTGGCGCAGGCGGTCATAAATCGCGGCGCAGTGGGGATCGTCGAGGCATAACACCGCCCCGCCGTTCCGAAACTGGCCCTCGAAGAGGCGCCTTTTCAGGTTTGCATAGCGCGCCATCGTGCCGTGGCGGTCGAGGTGGTCGGGCGTAATGTTCAAGAGAACGGCGACGTCGCAGGCGAGCGAAGGCGTGAGTTCGATCTGAAACGAAGACAGTTCGAGAACGTAAGCGCCGCCGCGGCCGAGCACCGGCAAATCGAGCACCGGCGTCCCGAGATTGGCGCCGCATTCGGCTTCGAATCCGCATTCCCGAAGCGCGTGAGTCAACAACGCGGTTGTGGTCGATTTTCCGTTGGTACCGGTGATTCCGACGACCTGCGCCTGCGGCGATTCGCAGGAAAAAATCTCGACGTCGCCAAATACGGGGCAATTGGCTTCCGCCGCCCGGTGCACAAGATCGTGCGCCTCCGGGTGGGTCAGGGGAACGCCGGGGCTGAGAACGAGGGCGTGAAACCCCCGCAGGTCACGAGAATACAGGTTGCCGACAGGAATGCCTTCGGCAGCGGCGGCGGCCCGTTTGGCGGCGTCATCGTCCCAGGCCACGACTTCGGCTCCGCCCGCCGCCAGCGCGCGCACCGCCGACAGTCCCGAGCGACCGAGTCCGAAGACGCCAAGGCGTTTTCCTGCGAACGACCGTGCCGCGATCACCGCTTCACCTCAGCTTCAAGGTGGCCAGGCCGACCAGCGCCAGAACCACGGCGATAATCCAGAACCTGATGACGATGGTCGATTCGGGCCAGCCTTTTTCTTCGTAATGGTGATGCAGCGGCGCCATGCGGAATACCCGCCGGCCGGTCAGCTTGAACGACGCCACTTGCACGATGACCGATGCGGTTTCGAGGACGAATAGGCCGCCGATGATGACCAGCACCAGTTCGTGCTTGGTGACCACGGCGACGACGCCCAGCGCGCCTCCCACCGACAGGCTTCCGGTATCGCCCATGAACACCATTGCTGGCGGCGCGTTGAACCACAGGAACCCGAGCCCCGCGCCCACCAACGCGCCGCTGAACACCGCCAGTTCGCCGGCCCCGGGAACGAGGTGGATTTGCAGGTATCCCGAAAACACGGCGTTACCGACCAGGTAGGCAATCAACGCATAGGAACTCGCCGCGATCATCACCGGCACAATCGCAAGGCCGTCGAGGCCGTCGGTCAGGTTGACGGAATTGGAGGCGCCAACCATGACGACAATGGCGAACGGCACCATCACCCAGCCCAGGTTGATGAGCACGCCTTTGAAGAAGGGCAACGCCAATCCCGATCCTATCGGCTCACCGGCGATCGACATGATCCACACCGCGGCAAGCGCGGCGATGGCAATTTCGATGCCGATCTTCGCGCGCGCGGAAATGCCGCGGTGGTTCTCGCGCGTCACCTTCAGGTAATCGTCGACAAATCCGACGGTGCCAAATCCGAGCGTCACGAGAAGCGCAGCCCATACATATTGATTGGTCAGATCCGCCCATAGCAGCGTCGCGGCGCCGAAACTGAACAGGATCAGGAACCCGCCCATGGTCGGGGTTCCAACCTTGTTGACCAGATGGCCGGACGGGCCGTCGTCGCGAATCGGTTGGCCGTTGCGCTGCTTCGATTTGAGCCAGCGAATCAGGGGCGGGCCGAGAACGAAGCTGATGAACAGCGCCGTCATGACCGCGCCGCCGGTCCGGAAGGTGAGAAACCGGAACAGATTGAACAGAACGAAGTCATCGCCGAGCGGACTGAGGAAATTGAATAACATCGCCCCGCCCCTAACCTTTCCGCCCGTTGGCCCGGCGCGCGGGTTGATCCTGATCGGGCCCGCCGAGCGCCCGCAGCGCGGAAACAACCGCCGCCATTCCGCTTGCGAGCGATCCTTTGACCATGACCGCATCGCCTGCGCGCACCGCCGCTGCCGCCCGCGGCGCCAGCGCGTCAGCGGTTTCCGCGTGGGCGCCGCGGAGCGCACCCGGCAACGCCTCGTGGAGATGCGCCATGTCGGGCCCGACCGTCATCACCAGATCAATTTTTGCCGTGGCGAGCGGTTCCGCCAGCGCCGCGTGGAAGGCCGGCGAGTCAGGGCCAAGCTCGCGCATGTCGCCCAGGATGGCGATGCGGCGCCCGCGTCTCGGAACCGGCGTATCGCCGAGGGCGGCAATCGCCGAACCCATCGACGCCGGGTTGGCGTTGTAACTTTCGTCGATCAGTTCCACCGCCCCATGGCCAAAATGCAGATGGAATCGGCGGCCCCGGCCCGGCGGCGGTTCGAGTTGGGCCAGGGCAAGTCCCGCCAGTCCCAGGTCGCCGCCAAGTGCCTGCACGGCCGCCAGAACGGCGAGACTGTTTTGCACCCAGTGGCGGCCGGGAATTCCGATCTTGAACGTCATGGCCTGACCGCAAATATCGGCCGAGACGCAACTGCAATCGGCCTGAGGGACGGCCTTGATGAGTCGGGCGTCGGCCCGGTCGGATTCACCGAAGGCAATGATTCGCTCGGCGCCGGCCGCGCGCGCGCGCTCCGCCAACCGGTCGAAATGGGCGTTGTCGCGGTTGAGCACGGCAATGCCGCCAGGCTCAAACCCGTCGAAGATTTCCGCCTTGGCGTCGGCGATGGCGGCAACCGAATCAAAAAATTCGAGATGCACGGGTTCGACCGTCGTGACGATGGCGAGGTGGGGCCGAACCTGCCCCGTAAGCGGCCGGATTTCTTCGGCGTGGTTCATGCCGATTTCGAATACGCCGTACCGCGACTCGACCCCCATCCGCGCAAGACTGAGCGGGACGCCCCAAAGGTTGTTGTGGCTCGCGGCACTCGAATGGGTCGCGCGGTAGCGCCCGAGCGCCGCCGCCAGCGCCGACTTGACGCCCGTCTTGCCGACACTGCCGGTGACCGCGGCGACCTTGCCGGTCATGCGTGCCCGCGCCGCCCGGCCGAGGGCGACGAGTCCTTCAAGGGTATCGGGCACCCGGACCACGGCGCCCGGGGCAGTGCCGGCCCAATCGTCAGCGGCCAAAACCGCCGCCGCACCCGCACCAAACGCCTCGCCGATGAAATCGTGACCGTCGGCGTTGGGGCCTTGAATTGCAACGAACAGGTCACCCGGCGCCAAGGTCCGGCTGTCGATGGAGACGCCGGTCGCCGTCCAGCCGGTGGGTCCATCGGCGCCCAATGCCGCGCCCGCCTCGGTTCCGGTCCACAAGGGGGCGGCGCCGGTCACGACCAGTCCCCGGCCAGATTGGCGGCGGCCTCGCGTGCCACGGTGCAGTCGTCGAAGGGCCGCACCTCGGCGTTAACGATCTGTCCGCTCTCGTGGCCCTTGCCGGCGATCAGTAGCGAATCGCCCGCATCGAGATCGGTGGCGGCGCGGTGGATCGCTTCGGCGCGGTCGGCCAATTCCGAGGCGCCGGGACTCGCCGACAATATTTCCGCGCGGATTTCGGCCGCGTCTTCGGTGCGCGGGTTGTCGTCGGTGACGATGACATGGTCGGCGAGCTCGGCGGCGATGCGCCCCATGGGCGCCCGTTTTTCGCGGTCGCGGTCGCCGCCACACCCGAACACGACACTAAGCTGTCCGGCGGTATGGTCGCGCGCCGCCTCGAGGGCCGCATGCAAGGCGGCGGGCGTGTGGGCGTAATCGACGAAGATGCCGCCGCCGTCCGGGGTCCGGGCAACGCGTTCCATGCGCCCGGGCGCGCCGGCAAGGCCCGGCAAGGCCGCCGCCGCGGTGACGGTCTCGGCGCCGCACGCCACCACGAGGGCGAGGGCACAAACGGCGTTCATCGCCTGGAATGCGCCGAACAAATCGAGGTGAATGTTTTCCGTCATGCCGGACGCGGCAAGATCGAAGGTCTGGCCGGATTCGTCCGCACTCCAGTTCGCGATCCGCAGATCGGCGCCCGGCGATACGCCGAAACTCACGACGTCCGCGCCGCGCGCCCGGCACAGATCGGCAAGCGACGCCGATTGGGGCTCGTCCGCGTTCAGGACCGCGGTGCCGCCGGGCAGCAGCAGGTCCGCGAACAGGCGCCGCTTGGCCGCAAGATAATCGGTCTCGGTGCCGTGGTAATCGAGATGATCGTGGCTGAGATTGGTGAAAGCGGCTGCCTTGAACCGGAGCCCGTCAAGGCGGAACTGATCGAGGCCATGGCTCGAGGCTTCCATCGCAACATGACCGATGCCGAGTTCCGAAATCTCGCTCAACAGCCGGTGCAGCAACACCGGTTCCGGCGTCGTCAGCGACGCGGTCAGCTCGATTTCGGGACCGTGCAGCCCGAGGGTGCCCAGACTCGCCGCCGGAACGTCCAGGTGTTGCCAGATCTGCCGCGTGAACCACGCCACTGAAGTCTTGCCGTTGGTACCGGTGACGGCGGCCAGGACTTCGGGCACGCGGGGGTAGAAGCGGGCCGCAAGTTCGGCGTACCGGCGACGCGGATTGTCGTCCGTAATCAGAGCCACGCCGGGGTGGCGAAGCTGGGTGCCGGTGGCCGCCAGAACCGCGACTGCACCCTGGCCGATGGCGTCGTCGATATAGTTGGTGCCGTCGGTTTCGGTTCCGGGCAGCGCCGCGAACAGGAAACCCGGCTCGATTCCGCGGCTGTCGGCGGACAAGCCCAGAACCTCGGGCGCGCGCGCTTCCGGCAGATGGTCGACCAGTGTCGACAGTTTCAATGCCGCCTCCTTCACGGTTTCCACGCGGCAGCCAGCATGCTGCGGTCGGCCTCGTCGACCGGGGCAACCCCCAGCATCGGTCCAATGCGCGCGATGATGCGGCCGACGGTGGGCGCCGCGTTCCACCCGGCAGCGGCGTAGTTGAACGTCGATTCGTTGCCCTTGGGTTCGTCGAGCATGACCAGAACGACGAATTGCGGATCGGTGATGGGAAAAATTCCGACGAACGACGAAATTAGGGCGCGGCCGTTGTATCCGCCGGCATTCGCCTTTTCCGCGGTGCCGGTCTTTCCGCCGACCAGGTAACCGGGCGCCGCCGCCTGTTTTCCGGTGCCCTCTTCGACGGCCCGGTGCAGCAGGCGCCGCATGTCCTGCGAGACGGATTCGGAAATTACGCGTACGCCCGGCACCGCCTCGCCGGGGATGCGCTTGAACAGGGTTGGAACCACGGCGACGCCGCCGTTGACCAGGCTCGAAAATCCGACCGCCAGTTGCACCGGCGACACCGCAAGCCCGTGGCCGAAAGCAATCGTCATGGTGTTGATTTCGCGCCACGGTTCGGGAACCAGCGGCATCCCGATTTCGGGAATCTCGATTTCGGCGCGCTGCAACAGACCGAGCCGGCCGAGAAAATCGCGCTGGCGCTCGGTGCCGATGTCGAGAGCCATTTTGGCGGCGCCGATATTGGACGAATAGATGAAGATTTCCGGCACCGACAGCCAGCGGTTCTGAGCATGATCGTCGCGGATCAGGAATCGGGCGACGTGCAGCGGCTCGCTGGCGTCGTAACCTGAATCGAGATCGACGGTGCCGAGTTCGAGCGCATTGGCGAGCGTGAACGCCTTGAACGTCGAACCCATTTCATAGACGCCGAGCGCAGCCCGGTTGAAGCGCTGGTCGGGCAGCGAATCGGACAGGTCGTTGGGGTCGAAGTCGGGCAGTGAAACCAGGGCGAGGGTTTCACCGGTCTTCACGTCGAGCACAACGGCGGCCGCCCCGATGGCGCTGAATTCTCCAACCGAGCGCGCAAGCTCTTCGCGCACCGCGTGCTGGATGCGGATGTCGATCGAAAGGCCGACTGTCGCGACGCCTGAGTCGCGCCGCTTGACCGGTGCCCCGCCGTCGATCGATTTCTCGATGCCGGCGAGGCCCTCGTTGTCGATCCCGGCATAGCCAAGAACGTGCGCGGCTTCTCTCCCCTGCGGATAGAGCCGCCGCGGTTCGGACTGAAAATTGAGTCCGGGGATGCCAAGGCGGTTGACCGCGTCCTGCTGGCGCGGCGTCAGCTTGCGCCGGATCCAGACGAAGGACTGGCCCGAGGCCAGGCGCGCCTCGGTCACCACCGGGTCAAGCTCCGGAAGGATGGCGGCCAGCTCCAACGCCGTGGCGCGCGGATCGGGCACGGCGCGGGAGTCGGCGAACAGCGAAACCGCGTGCAGGGTCGTCGCTAGAAGAACGCCGTTGCGGTCGACGATATCGGGCCGCGGCGATTCGCTCGCGAGCACCGGCGCCGCGGGGCGAACCAGATCGTGCACCAGGGTCAGTTGCACCACCCGCCCGGCCAGAACAAGAAAGCCAAGCGCGAAGATGCCGGCGACCGCGGTGAGGCGCGCGTGGGTGCGGGTGAGCGCTTCCTTGGCGGCACCGTCGAGGCGGACCTGGCGGTCTTCGCCGCGCGCATAGACCTGGGATTCAGCCGTCATTGCCGGGCCCCGGGCGACGGCGGGCGGGGTTTGTGCACCGGCACCGCAACGCCGCCAACGAAGCGCGTGGCCCCTTCGCCCACCGCCGATTCAGGGCCAACCGCGGGCAATCCGGCGAGCGGCGTTGACTCGGGATCGCGCAACGGAATTGCGTCGAGCCCCTGCACCTGTCCGGCCTTGAGGGGCACGAGCTCAAGATAGCGCCCCGCCATCGCAGCGAGGCGATCGGGCCGATTGAGATAACTCCACTCCGCCGCCAGCACGCGAAGCGATTCCTTTTCTTCGGCGACGGCGTCCTTGAGCGCCCGCAGCTCTGCTTCGCGCCCGCGTACCTCGTCCTTGAGCTCGTAGAGCCCGTAAGACAAGACCGCGGTCAGAACCAGCGCGGTGATGGTGACCGGGCGGATCATGGGGCAGCGTCCACCGGCCAGTTCGGGGCCGTGGTTCGCACCGCCGCCCGCAGCCGGGCCGAGCGCGCCCGTGGGTTGGCGGAGATTTCGCCCGCTTCCGGTTTGCGTACACCCCGAAACAACGGGCGGAAAGTGGGCGCCGGTGGCGGCGCGGCGGGCGGGAGGTGGCGGCTTTCGCCGGCACTGCGGCCCGAGCGCTGGGTAAGAAACTGTTTGACCGTACGGTCTTCGAGGGAATGAAAGGACACCACCGCCAGACGCCCCTCGGGCGCCAGCACCCGTTCCGCCGCCCTGAGACCGCGCGCGAGTTCGCCGTCCGGCCCGAGTTCTTCGTTGATGTGGATGCGCAACGCCTGAAACGTGCGCGTCGCGGGATGAATGCGGCCCTTGGCGCCGCCGCCGACGGCGCGGGCGACAATATCGGCCAGCACCCGGGTGCTTTCGATCGGGCTTTCTTCGCGCGCGGCGATGATGGCGCGGGCAATGGCGCGCGAGCGCCGGTCTTCACCGTAGCGCCAGATGGTATCGGCGATGACGTGCTCGTCCGCCGAGTTGACGAACTCGGCGGCGGTCATGCCTTCGCCTTCCATGCGCATGTCGAGCGGGCCGTCGCCCTGAAAGGAAAATCCGCGCATCGGGTCGTCGATCTGAAACGACGACAGCCCGAGATCGAAGACGACGCCGTTGACGGTGCGGATTTCGTGCAGGCGCATCGCCTCTTCCATTTCCGAATAGCGCCCCTGGACCACGTCAAAGCGTCCCGGGTATTCGGACTCCAACTGGCGGCCGCGCGCCACCGCCACCGGGTCGCGGTCAATGCCGAGCACACGGCAATCGGCATGGTCGAGAAAGGCGCGGGCGTAACCGCCGCCGCCGAAAGTGCCGTCGATCAGCACGTCGCCGTCGGCAGGCGCAATCGCATCGAGAACAGGGTTCAGCATCACCGGAATGTGGCCGGGCTCGGCGGGGCCGGGCGCGAGGTTCATGCGCCGGTCTCCGCGCCGGGATGGCGCCTGAGGGCGGCGCGTTCGGCGCGCGCGCGTTTCAGGGCCTCGGCCTTGTAGGCGGAAAGCGCTTCCGGTTCCCATACCTGAAAGGTGCCGCCGCGGCCGAGAAATGCCGCGTGCTCGGTGATGCCGGCATGGGCGATCAGATTCTCGGGCAAGACCACGCGCCCCTCGGCATCGAACGGCAGTTGATGGGAATCGCCGAAGATGGTGGTGGCGAAGGCGTCGTGTTCGTCGGTAAAGGGATCGAACCGGTCGACGCTGCGGGCGAGGTTCTCCAGCAGGTCGATCCCGGCGCCATCGAGGGCGGCGTGGACGAACGACGGAAACACGACGATGCCGGCAAACGACTGCCCGGCCAGCGCCATACGAAACGGCGCCGGGACCGAGACCCGCCCCTTGCGGTCCACCTTGTTGACGTATGTGGACGTGAACAGCGCCATGCCGCCTCCTCGGCCTTGCTCCGGTCCTCTGTCCCGGCCCCCCTGCCAAGGTCCGCTGTCGGTCGCCAGCGGAACGGACACGCCGAATCGCTAGCTGAGGCGCTATGGGACGATATGGGTTATCATGACATTTTATGGGCGTCAATGGAGTTCAAGTAATTTTTGGGGTTTACCAAAGTGTTATCGCCCGGAACTGAAGTCCCGAATTGGCAGCAGCGACGGCCTGCCCGCCGCTACCAAATCGAATCGGGGCGGTTTCTACGCCCCAATCTGGGCGGAAATGTGTTCCGTCTATGTTCCTAGTGTGAATTCAACCCCACCCGGACAAAAACCGGGATCGGAACTTGCCCGGAATTGTCGAAGTTCTATATTTGTTCTTAGCGCGAAGAAACGCCGGACGTTCATACACTTGACATACAAAAGCCCGATACTCCGACAGGCACACGGTTTTCGAGTGGGCCACGGCTTTTGAGTGAGCACACGGGTTTCGCGTGCGTACTGGGGAATTGATGTCATGGACATGAGCGAACGGGAAACGACAGAGCAAATCGGCGCCACGCTTGCGCTCCTCATAATCCTGATCCGCGAACTCGACCAGCGCGGCGTCTTGAGAATTGAAACCGCGCGCGACGCCTACCGCCGAGCGTTTGAGAGCATCCCCGAAGACCAAAGAGATTTGCCGAAACACCACCCCCTGTTGCTGTTGCTCCAGCATCTGGAGAAGGACGAACAGCCCGACGTTCCCGCATGGTTTCAGGGCGTGATCGACGGCGGTCTGGAGGAGGACCCGCAATAATATCCCCCCTTGCCGGGTTTGGCCCTTCTTCCCTGCCCGACCTCGACGATCCGGTTTTCAAGGACGGGCGCGCCGCCCGCAGCCGCTTAGAAAACGCCTGCCGCGATAGTGTGCTGTCCAACGGAAGAGCCGGTAACTGAGAGCCGCCCGTCCCGGCGGGGATACGCGGCCTGCCAAAACCCCTTACAATAGAGGGGCATACGGGTTTTTGGAGAAACGGTTATGGAAAACCACCAGCATCCTTTTGATCCTGACAAGACGTACGAAGCGGCGGTCATTGAAGTCGTGGCCGATCACGAAAGAAAGCAACTTGGCCTCGGCGTCCACACACCAGGCGGCGAGCGCGTATTGATCGGCCTGAGCGGGAAAGAGCTACTGGTACTCTTGGCCAAGTGCCGCGGCGCGCATCGAACACTGGAAGAGATTGCGGAGTGGCAACCGTTCCCCCCTGTGTAAGCGGCAAAGTCCAAACGGGGGCGATTGTATCGGTGACAAACGCAGATCGCGCTCAACCCGAGGCTGACCGCGCCGCCGAAGTAACCGAAGTTACTCCTCAGATGAGTCAGGCGGGAGTGGACGCTTACTTGGAATGGGAACAGTCCGAAAACTACCGGCTCGGGGACCTTGTAAGAACTCTCTATCTTCGATTATCACGATTGGACCCGACGCGACTCCGCCCATCTGTAGATACACAGTCATGAGCGCGCCGCCGAGGTGCGCTATGTCGTGCCAGAGTGTAGTGAGCGTTGGCTCATCCAAATCGATCTCGGTCGGTTTACCTTTGTGCCATCCCCGCGCTTTGAAGACGGGGCTGTGTCCTGTGGGAGACTTGTCGTCCTTCTCCCCAAGAATGGCGACCGAGCCATGCACCACAGTGTTGCGCCTCCAATGAAGATCGCCAGAATCAGCCGCGACCTGCCGTAAGGCGGGGGTTTCGTGGGGGCAGTATTGCGTCGCGTACTCGACCATCAAGTCTCGGTACAGCTCCTTGCGCTTCACAAAGGGCTGACGCTTCCATTTTGGATCGTCTCGCTTGAACCCATCCAAGGTGGTTTGAATGATCTCATTCATGTATCACTCGAACGATCCCCACTGGACAGCGATACGTCCAATAAGGACGGCCAGATCCCGGAAGGGGGATATGGAGAAGCGCCTTTCCCTCTTCCAAATGGTCAAGGGAAAACACGCCATTGAATGGAGCAACGACCTGATCCGAAGATTTGCCTTGGTCGCCCATGCCTAAATCCCCCAAAGAGCCAAGTGAAGACGAAGTGCTAGAGTGAATGCTCAACACTCCGCCCAAGCCTCACAAGTCTATTCCAGAGGGGGACGGCTCAAAAGGCAAGCCAAAGCCTCGTCCGACGAAAGACGGCGACGCTTATTGGGCTGCGACGTAATTCGCCGAACGCCGGGCCAAGCTGGCCGGCAGTAGAAAGAGAGGCCGCCATGCGCCATACGACCACACGCGGAAAAATATTATATTTGCGCGAAGGAGAGGAAACCGGCCGCGAATGGTTCACCATCACCAAGCACAAAAATGGCGGGCGCACGTTTCGCGCCATGTGCGAGATGGACGATCATGACGTCCTGCGCGACGTCACCTACTCGGTCGATGAGAACTGGTTGCCGCTGGACTGTTTCGTGCGCCTCACGATTCACGACCGGTTCGTCGGCTCGACATGGTTCCGGTTCGACGAAGCCGGTGGCGAGTGCGAAGGTTTCACCGCCGCCGAGGGCCGCATCCGCCAGCGAATCGAGCGGACCGCGCGTCCGCGTTCGTTCGGCGCCCATCCCATCATCTGCGACATGTGGCACCTGTCGCAATTCGACAAATCCGGACCGAAGCGCCAGAGCTGGAACATCCTGATGTCATCGCCGGCGCCGGATGGCGGGACCGGGCCGATGCTGTCCTCGCACGATCTCACTGCCGAATATTACGGCGAAGAGGAAATCACCGTTCCCGCCGGCACCTTTAATGCCGACCACTTCGCCTTTATGCTCGGCGATCCACACCCGGCCAACGAAGAGTTGTGGTGTGTCGGCGACGATATCATCCCGGTGAAGATCGCCTATCCCATCTACCAGGCGACCTATGAGCTGGCCGAACTGGAGGTCGGTTGAGCGCGTTCGGCCGACCGGCGGCCTGCGCGCCGCCCGTAAGGTCGTCAGCAAAAAGAAAAAACCAGGTGGCCTATAAGCCGGGTTCTGTCCCCTTCAAGGGGGATGACCATTCATCTAGGGCGCCCGTCGCCGGACACCTCGTGCGACCGACCCGGGCGGCGGGTCCGGAAACGGACCCTGCGGGAAAACCCGCACGCCGCCCCTACTTGGTCTTGCTCCCGGTGGGGTTTGCCCTGCCACCGCCGTTGCCGGCGGCGCGGTGCGCTCTTACCGCACCCTTTCACCCTTG
>CAZTAK010000011.1:30281-57196 GCA_964611585.1 uncultured Alphaproteobacteria bacterium | reverse complement strand
GAATGAGATAACGTGGGCGTTCGGACGTGAGAAAACAGGGGTCTGGCGGAGGGAGGGGGATTCGAACCCCCGAAACGGTTGTTTCCGTTTAACGGTTTAGCAAACCGCCGCCTTCAGCCACTCGGCCACCCCTCCAGCGGCCCGAGTTCTACCCACGGGGTTGGCCGCTTGTCAATCGCGACCCTTCTAATCCCCTGACAATTAACGATTTTTTCAGCCGGTCCCGGCGCCGTTCGAACACCCGGCAGCGGCAGACATTAACGCCGTTTTAATGGCCCTCACGCCACAATTGGCATGACCGATGCATGGCTTTTGGAGTCCGAAAGGGCTCGCGTCGCACGGCCTAATAGGAGAACGGCCATGAGGAAACTGTTGAATTGGGTGGTAATGACTTTGGTGGCTGGCGGAGGTCTCGCCGCCGCAATCACCGGCACCGCCTCGGCCGCGCCGGTATGCTCGGAACGGCAGATGTTTCTGTCGCAACTGGCCGCCGACTACCGCGAAAACCCGGTCGCTATGGGCCTTGCCGCCAACGGCAAGATGCTGGAAATCCTCGTTTCAAGATCAGGATCGTGGACGATTCTGATTACCTCGCCGGACGGTCGCAGTTGCGTCGTCGCAGTCGGCGAGAACTGGGAACAGTTCAAAGATACGACCACCGAGCCGGTCGCCTGAGGCGGGGTCGGCAGACTCACAAGGTTCGCCCCAGACGGGCGCCCTGTCTTGCTTGGCGTACGGTCGGCGGCAGGTCCGAATCCGAAACCGTAGGCTCGCGCCCCCTCACAGGTGCGACAAGCGCGGGACGGGGCTAAAGCGTTTCGGCTTGGCCTTCGGATTCAACAAGAATCCAGCCTTGACATGGACCGGAACAGGGGCCGGCGGGCCCGAGCCGGAAGAGAGACCGGGGCGATTCCTCAGGACCAGGCGAATTGTCTAGCAGGTAATGTGTCCGCACTGGTCTGTACGGCGGTAAGACGCTCACGTGCCAGCCGCTGGGCGGCAGCAATCTCGTAGGCGCTCATCTCGATGGCGATTTCGCGGCGTTCGCCGCGGGCGCGGCGGTTGCCATGCAGTGCCGCCAAATTGAACCACATGTGCGCCAGCACGTTGTCCTGCGGTGCGCCGTGGCCGGTCGCATACATCAGGGCGATATCGTATTCCGCGTCGGGGCAGCCCCCCTCTCCCGCCGCCTTGATGGCATCGACTGCCGAAACGTCCAAGCGTCCCATCGTCGTCTCCTCCGATCCTGGCCCCAAGCGGTGACCCACCATTGGGATGTTGCGGGCTTGGTTCAGGGTCGTAGCTTTGCCCGCACACCGTTAACAAACTATTGATTGCAAATGAAGATTTCCGGATCGCGTTAACCCCGTGCTAACACTTGGCGCTTCGCCGTTCGCGTTCTCGTCCTTGTATCTCGATCACGGCACCGCCGGGGCGCGGTCGGGGGCGCAACCGGAAACACACGGTGCGAATCATCGGCCGCGACAGTGTGTCGCTCGAGCCGCAACAAGCTCGATTCAACGATGACGTCGCGCCGAACGGCATGGATCTCCGGCACAACCGCGCCGGTCGAAATGCCGGGAGCGGTGGCTATGACTTCGGCACCGGCGGGGCGCACCCTGCCGGCAAAGACACCGTGGTTTCGCTGGCCAGCCGGGACGCGATGCCGCTACTCTCCGGGGCCGCGCTATCTTCCGCCCCTTCCAAATCCCCGCCGAACCGCGACGGCAATGCGAATTGCCGCACCGCCCATGACCGACCCGCACCGCAACGCCACCGCCGCCGGCGACGATCCTTCGGACCGTCCGATGCGCCCCGTGGACGTCGTTATCTATGCGATCCTGGTCGTCATCTGGGGTGGATCGTTTTACGCCATCGAGTTTCAGCTCGGCACCGTCCCGATCGAGCAGTCGATCTTCTACCGCTATGCGGTCGCGGCCCTGACGCTGGTGTTGGTGTGCGTGGCCGCGCGGCGGCCCCTATTGCGATTTTCGCGCTCCGACCACGGCCTGTTCGTCCTGTACGGCGTGTTATTCTTTTCGCTCAATTACATTCTGATCTACCGCGCCCAGGAGGACCTGACGAGCGGGCTTACCGCCATTACATTTACGATGGCGCTGTTCTTCGCGACCGTCAACGCGCGCATTTTTCTCGGCACCCCTATCAACCGCAGCATTCTGATCGGCGGCGGCATCGGCGTCGGCGGGCTGGTGCTGATCTTCGGCAATTCGATATTCGCGGCCCAACTCGACGGTAGCACGCTGGTGGGCGCAACCTTCATTCTGGCGGCAGCCTACGTCGTCTCACTTGCCACCGTGGTTACGGCAAAGCTGAGCGTGCGGCGAATCCCGGGATTACAAGCCAACACCTGGGGGATGTTGTATGGAACGCTGATCAACGGATTATTCGTGATCTTCTTTGGCAACGAATTGGTGTTCGACTGGAGCGCGCCCTACGTCGTCGCCTTTCTGTATTTGACGTTCCTCGCCGGCGTCGTTGCCTTCATCCTGTACTACGTGATCGTGCGGCGGATAGGACCGGCGCGTGCCGCCTACTTCACTTTGCTGGCGCCGATGGTGGCAATCGTGATTTCGGTATTTGCCGAGGGCCTGCCTATCACTGTGCTCTTTGTGGCCGGCGTGGCTGCGGTCGTGGCCGGGAACTATATCGCCGTGCGGACCCGCCGATCGACCTGACGGGCCCCGAACACCCCTCGCCGGGATGCCTGCCCGGACGGCGCGGCATCGGTGTCAGGCAGCGACGCGGCGCTTGCCCGCGTCCCGCTGGGTTTTGCCGTAGAGCTTTTCGCGGGCGGCGTCGTCCATATTGATTGCCTTGCCGGGTGCTTGGCGGTCCGCCAGAATCAAGAGACCGCGTTGCACCGCCGGCCGGGTCTCGATTTCGCGGAACCACCGGTTCAGATGCCGGTAGTCTTCCAATTTGACACCCTGAAAGTAAGGGATGATCCACGGCCATACCGCGATGTCGGCAATCGAGTAATTGCCGGCAAGGTATTCGTTCTTGCGCAGGCGCCGGTCGAGGACACCGTAGATGCGCCCCGCCTCGTTGGTGTAGCGCTTGATCGCATAAGGCACCTTGACCGGGCAGTACTTGCGGAAGAAGTTCACTTGCCCCAGCATCGGCCCGACGGTGCCCATCTGGAACATCAGCCATTCGATGACCTCCATCCGCGCGCGTGTCCGCTTGGGCATGAACTTGCCGGTCTTTTCGGCGAGATACATAAGAATCGCGCCCGATTCGAACACCGACATCGGCCGTCCGCCCGGTCCTTTTTCGTCGATGATCGCGGGCATCTTGTTGTTGGGACCGATTTTCAGGTACGAGGGCTTGAACTGATCGCCCCGGGTAATGTCGATGCCGGTGACGCGGTAGGGCAGCCCGGTTTCCTCGAGCATGATGTGGATCTTGATGCCGTTGGGAGTGGGCCATGAAAATAGATGGATCATTACGATCTCCGGATCTACGCGACGCGGCGTTTTTTGTACTGGGACTTGCCGAACAGCATCTCGCGGGTCTTGTTATCCATTTTGCCCTTGCGGCGTCGGTCGGCAAGCACCAGTAGACCGCGCTGCACCGCCTGGCGCGCCTCGATTCCTTCGAACCAGCGTTTGAGTTTCGGGTAATCGTCAAGGTTCTGGCCCTGATTCTTGTACGAGCGCAGCCACGGAAACGTCGCAATATCGGCAATCGAGTATTTGTCGTTGGCAAGATACTTCGTTTTCCTGAGCTTGCGTTCGATGACGCCGTAGATGCGGGTCGCTTCGTTGGTGTAGCGGTCATAGCCGTACTGGATGCGGCGCGGCGTGTAGTTCCGGAAATGGTGCGCCTGGCCCAGCATCGGCCCGACAGAAGCCATCTGGAACATCAGCCACTGGATCACCTGGTAACGGCCGCGGGTATTTTTGGGCAGAAACTTGCCGTGTTTCTCCGCCAGGTACAGAAGGATAGCGCCCGATTCAAAAATCGAAATCGGTTTGCGGCCCGGCCCCTGATGATCGATGATCGCCGGCATCTTGTTGTTGGGACTGATCTTTAGGAACGAGGGCTTGAATTGATCACCGCGCCCGATGTTGACGGGAATCACGGTGTACGGGAGTTTCAGTTCCTCAAGCATGATGTGAACCTTGTGCCCGTTGGGCGTGGGCCAAGTGTAAACGTCGATCATTCAAATCCCCTTTGATAGTGCGCTCGCCGGATCAGTGATTTTCCTGCACGAAATTCTGCAAGTAACTCAGCCCCTTAATGGACCGGCTACCGTACCACGATACCATTTACCCATCGATTAAATGTGCGGGTTTGCCGACACAATCATATTCCTCCTGAAAATCCAACACATCGTCCTTGTTGAACTGGAACGGTTCGGTGCTGTACAGCAGAATATCGGTCTTCGACAATAACGATTTGGTTATCTTGAGTTTGGGATAGCGCACCCGCTTGTCGTCGCCCACCGTGCGCCAGCGCACCAGATCCAGCATCCGCGAGATGTAGGTGTTTTGCGAGACCGTCGTCCACGGGTCCTTTCCGATGAAATAGATCACTCGCCGTTCCGGCCACTCGCGCGCGGCGGCCGATACCTCGCGCAGCGTTTTGTCGAACACCGTGCACAGTTGTTCGCCCTTTTGTTCCTGGTGGAAGATACCGCCCAAGAGCCGGAATAGTTCGAGATTGTCGCGAGGCATCATCTGATGAGTGACGATCAGGTTCGGCGCGAAGGTCTTGATCTCGCGTGCCAGGTCCTAGGTGTTCTCGTCCATATTCAGGATGACGTGGGACGGGCGCAGGTCGCGCAACCGGTCCATGTTGATCTTGTTGGTTCCGCCGATGCTCGGCAGCTTGTCGGCCTTGCCCTCCGGATGCACACAATACTGGGTTCGGCCCGCGATCTGGTGGTCGAGGTCGAGTTCGAACAATAATTCCGTGATGCCGGGCACCAGCGATACGATACGCAACCGCGCCCCGGCACGTTCGTGCTGGACGCCGACGGCATCGAGAGGAATGTCGGACACGCGGCGTCTCTCCTATCCGATAAGCCGGGCGCGCAGGATTTCGTTGACCAGTTTGGGATTGGCCTTTCCCTGAGAGGCTTTCATCACTTGGCCCACGAAGAACCCAAACAGTTTGTCCTTGCCGGATTTGTACTCTGCCACTTTGTCGGCGTTCTCGGCCAGCACACGATCCACCAGCCCTTCGATTTCGCCCGAATCGGTAACCTGCCGCAAGCCTTTTTCCGCGACGATCGCGGCGGGCGTCTTGCCGGTCTCGAACATCGCCTCGAACACCTCTTTGGCGATACGGCCGGAAATGGTGTCGTCGGCAATCAGGTCAAGCAGTCCACCGAGCGCGGCGGCATCAACCGGCGAATCCGAAATCGTATGCCCGGCCTTGTTGAGGGCGCCGAATAATTCTCCAATCACCCAGTTGGCCGCGAGTTTGGCGTCACGCCCTGGGGCTACTCTCTCGAAGAAGTCGGCGCGCTCGCGCTCCGCCACCAGAATCCCGGCCTCATAGGGGCCAAGGCCATAATCCGCCATCAAGCGGTTTTTCTTCTCGTCGGGCATTTCCGGCAGGGCAGCCGCCAGCGCATCGACTTCACTCTGGGTCAGTTCCAGCGGCAACAGATCCGGGTCCGGAAAATAGCGGTAATCGTGCGCCTCTTCCTTGGAACGCATCGGGCGGGTTTTGCCCTGGCGCGAATCGAACAGGCGGGTTTCCTGCTTGATGGTGCCGCCGTCTTCAAGAACATCGACCTGACGGCGCGCCTCGTACTCGATTGCCTGCTGGACGAAGCGGATTGAGTTGACGTTCTTGATTTCGCAGCGGGTGCCGTACTCTTCGCCCGAGCGCCGCACCGACACGTTGACGTCGGCCCGCATCGATCCTTCTTCCATGTTGCCGTCGCAGGTGCCGAGATACCGCACGATCGTGCGCATCTTACGCAAATACGCGCCTGCCTCTTCCGCCGAACGGAGGTCCGGTTCCGACACGATCTCCATCAGCGCGATGCCCGAGCGATTGAGATCGACGTAGGATTGGTTCGGGTGCTGGTCGTGCAGGCTTTTTCCTGCGTCCTGTTCCAGGTGCAGCCGGGTGATGCCGACCTCGCGGGTCTTGCCCTCTTCGAGATCGAGCACCAGGGTTCCCTTGCCGACGATGGGTTGCAGGTACTGCGAAATCTGATAGCCCTGCGGCAGATCGGCATAAAAGTAATTCTTACGGTCGAACACGGATTTGAGATTGATCTCGGCCTTGAGGCCGAGACCGGTGCGTACCGCCTGTTCCACGCACTTGCCGTTGATGACCGGCAGCATCCCAGGCATCGCCGCGTCGACAAGGCTGACTTGTGTATTGGGCGCGGCGCCGAAGGTGGTGGCGGCGCCCGAGAACAGTTTGGCCTCGGAAATGACCTGGGCGTGGACTTCGAGGCCGATCACCATCTCCCACTCGCCGGTACCGCCCTGGATCACGGTGCCCATTAGCGCGTCCTCCACCACGGGTCGGGTCGCGCCGCGAATTGGGCCGCCTGCTCGATGACGTGGCCGACGCGAAAGACGGTTTCTTCGCCGAAGGCGCGCCCCAGAACCTGAAGGCCGAGCGGCAGCGAGTCCTCGGAAAGTCCCGCCGGCACCGAAATGCCCGGCAGCCCGGCCATGTTGGCAGGCACCGTAAGAAGGTCGTTGAGGTACATGGCAATGGGGTCGTCGAGGCGCTCGCCGATGCCGAAGGCGGCGGTCGGCGTGGTCGGCGTCAAGAGCGCGTCAACGGTCTCGAAAACCTGCTCGAACTCGCGCTTTATCAGCGTGCGGACCTTTTGCGCCTTGAGGTAATAGGCGTCGTAATAACCGGCAGAAAGCACATAGGTTCCGATCAGGATCCGGCGCCGGACCTCGGCTCCGAAGCCCTGCCCGCGGGTGTTTTCGTACAGCTCTTCCAGGCGTTCCCCCGGCACCCGCAATCCGTAGCGGACGCCGTCATAGCGCGCGAGGTTGGACGAAGCTTCGGCCGGGGCGACAATATAATAAGCCGGCAGCGCATAACGCGTGTGCGGCAGGTTGACCTCGACGATTTCGGCGCCCGCATCGCGCAGCCATTCGATCCCCTGCTGCCACAGCGCATCGATGTCGGCAGGAATACCCTCGACACGGTATTCGGCCGGAATACCGATCCGCAGGCCCTTGGCATCGCCCTTGAGCGCAGCCTCGTAGTCGGGAACCGGAAGATCGACTGATGTCGAATCCTTGGGATCGTAACTCGCCATCGCCCGCAACAGGATCGCCGCATCGCGCACGTTGCGCGTTATCGGCCCGGCCTGATCGAGCGACGATGCAAAAGCGACGACGCCCCAGCGCGAACAGCGCCCGTAGGTGGGCTTGAGCCCGACAGTGCCGGTGAAAGCGGCGGGCTGCCGGATCGAGCCGCCGGTGTCGGTTCCGATGGCGGCCGTCGCCAGCCGCGCCGCGACCGCCGCCGCCGATCCGCCGGACGATCCGCCCGGCACGAGATTGCGGTTGTCGCCGGGCCGCCGCCACGGATTGATGGCCGGACCGTAGTACGAGGTTTCGTTCGACGAACCCATGGCGAACTCATCGAGATTGGTCTTGCCCAGCATCACCGCGCCGGCGCGCCACAGATTGGCGGTTACGGTCGATTCGTACGCCGGCCTGAAGCCATCGAGAATGTGTGATCCGGCAGTGGTCAGCGTTTCGTCGGTACAAAACAGATCCTTGATGCCGAGCGGAATTCCTTCCAGCAGACCGCCGCCGCCGGCCGCAATCTGCCTGTCGGATTCGTCGGCCCGGTTCAGTGCGGCCTCGGGTGTAACCGTGACGAAGGCGTTGAGCGCTCCGGCACTCTCGATTGCGTCGAGGTGCGCTTGCGCCAATTCACGTGCCGACACATCGCGCTTGCCGAGGGCGTCGCGGGCCTCGACAAGCGAAAGTGCCGTCAGGTCAGCGGTCATTCGATCACCTTGGGCACCACGAAATAGCCTTCTGTGGTGACCGGCGCGTTGGCGAGCACTTTGTCGCGGCAATCGCCGTCGGTCACCGCGTCCTCGCGCCGGGCGAGCGTCTTTTCGACTGCGCTGGTCATCGGCTCGACGCCCTCGGTTTCGACTTCGTCGAGTTGCTCGATCCAGCCGAAGATGTTGGACAATTCTCGGGCCAGGGGGTCGAGCTCGTCCTCGGCCACACGGATCCGCGCGAGCTTGGCGATACGCGCAACGGTGGCTTTATCCAGCGACATATGTCACCTTTCGCCCGGACTGGGTCGGGGCGCCTGAAACGCGCGCCTAGGCTAGGATTTCTGTGAAATTCGGGCGGACATTATCACCGGCCATGGAGGGAGGCAACCTCACCGGGATCGTAGACTTGGGGGCGAAGATCCGTCCCGGATCGCGCCTTCTTGGCCTCGATATCGGCGCCAAAACCATCGGTCTGGCGCTTTCGGACGCCGGGCTTTCGGTGGCAACGCCGCTGAAAACCATCCGGCGGCGGCGCTTCCGTGAAGACCTCGCGCGGCTCCAATCCGTGATCGCCGAGCGCGACGTGGGCGGCCTGGTCATCGGCCTGCCGATCAACATGGATGGAAGCGAGGGGCCGCGCTGCCAGTCGGTGCGGCAGTTCGCGAAGAACATCGACGAGAAGGTCGACCTGCCGACCGGATTCTGGGACGAGCGCCTATCGACCGCGGCCGTCACGCGCACCCTTCTGGAGGCCGACGTCTCGCGCAAACGCCGCGGCGAGGTTATCGACAAGATGGCCGCAGCCTATATTCTTCAGGGTGCCCTCGACCGCCTGCACGAAGCCACGCGGGACTGAACCATGGCTCCGATCCTTGCCGCCACGCTATCGGCCTACGTCGTCATCCTGCTCGGAATTGCGCTCACCAGCCGCGATCTCGCCGGACCCGGATTCTGGGACGGGGCCCAGAAACTCAACTACTACGTTCTGCTGCCGGTCCTGTTTATGTTCACGCTGGCGACCGCGCCTACACCCCGGCTGTGGCCGACCGTCGGTTTCGTGGCCGCCATCATCGCCACGTTGACGATTGGCGCGGCACTGGCGCTGATGTGGCGGCGGCGCAGTTTTGTCCGCGCCGATATCACAATGCCGATGGTCGAAGGGTCGGTGCGCGCCAACGTGCCGCTCGGCGCGATGGTCGCGTTCGCCCTGTTCGGCGTCGAGGGCCTGACTCTGTTCGTCGCGGCCGCGATGATCTACCTGCCGACGGTGATTCTCTTCGGTGCCTTCGTCCGCAGCCGCGAAGACAATACGGAATCCGGCGACGGCGAGGGCGCGTTCGCGGGCGCAGCTCGGATGCTGGCGCGCAACCCGATCATCCTTGGCGCTTTGGCCGGAGTAGTCCTCAATCTCACCGGCGCCGGGGTCGTTCCTGGGCTGTCCGGCGTCCTGCAGGTGATGGCCTTGGCCGCCCTGCCGGTTGGCGTGCTGGCGACCGGGGCGCAACTCGATCTGGGCGCCGCCCAAAACGCAATCGAGGTGTTCCGCCGCGACGTGCTTGCGGTTCTGGCCCTGAAACTTCTTGTGCTTCCGGCGATTGCCGCGGGCGTTGCCGCGGCCTTCGGCCTCGGCGGGGTTGCCGCGGCGGCGGTGATCCTGCTGGCGGCGCTGCCGGCAGTGTCGCCCCGGTTCACGATGGCGGCCCCCGAGCCGGGCGGACCGTCGCTTATCAGAGGCCTGGCCGCAGCCGCTATCGTCGCCGGCCTTGTTACTCTGCCGTTGGCGCTGTGGGTGTTGATATGAGGCGATGGCGCAATGCTTGCCCTGCCCGCATGCCCGGGCCTATAGTCCCGCTTTGATGAGCCCGCCGCGGACGATTCGCTTCCCGCACCGCCATTTGCTTGGCATTGAGGGCCTTTCATCCGGCAACATCACCGCCCTTCTCGACCTCGCTGAGGACTACGTTGCCCTCAACCGGCAACCGGAGAAGAAACGCTCCAATCTGCGCGGCCGTACCCAGATCAACCTTTTCTTCGAGACCTCGACCCGGACACGGACCTCGTTTGAGTTGGCCGGAAAGCGCCTTGGCGCCGACGTCATCAACATGTCGGTCGAGGGCTCGTCGATCAAGAAGGGGGAGACCCTGATCGACACGGCGATGACGCTCAATGCGATGCAGCCCGATGTTCTGGTGGTTCGCCATCCTGATTCGGGCGCCGTCGATCTATTGTCGCAAAAGGTTACCGGCTCGGTCATCAACGCGGGCGACGGCAGCCACGCCCATCCGACCCAGGCCCTGCTGGACGCCCTGACGGTGCGCCGCCGCCGCGGCACACTGTCCGGCCTCACGGTTGCAATCTGTGGCGACATCCTGCACAGCCGGGTCGCGCGTTCGAATATCCACTTGTTCGCGATCATGGGCGCGGTCGTGCGCGTGGTCGCCCCGCCGACCCTGCTGCCTGCCGCAATCGAACGCCTGGGCGTCGAGGTTCACCATCACATGAAAGCCGGCCTCAAGGACTGCGATATCGTAATGATGCTGCGCCTCCAGACCGAGCGCATGAAAGGCGCCTACGTGCCGTCGGTGCGGGAGTATTACCGTTATTTTGGCCTCGACCGTGAAAAACTGGCGGCAGCAAAGGACGACGCGCTGATCATGCACCCGGGCCCGATGAACCGGGGCGTCGAGATCGATTCAGAGGTTGCCGACGACATCGACCGCAGCTTGATCCGGGAACAGGTCGAGATGGGGGTCGCGGTGCGGATGGCCTGCCTTGAGGCACTGACCCAATCGCCAGCGCAATCTGCGGCCGAGTCCTCGACCCCGGCGGCGCCTGCAGGACGGGCTGCATGACCGGGTACAACGGCGCGACGGCATATCTCAACGCGCGGTTGCTCGATCCCGCGTCGGGGCGCGACGAAGCCGGCGATCTGATCGTGATCGGCGGCAAGATTTCCGACGCCGGCCCGGGGCTTTGCTCCGAAGGTGCGCCCGACGGCATGGAGACGATCGATTGCACCGGCCTCTGCCTTGCGCCGGGACTGGTCGATCTGCAGGCCTCGCTCGGCGAACCGGGCGCCGATCACAAGGAGACCATCGCCAGCGGCACGCTCGCCGCCGCCGTCGGCGGGGTCACCGCTCTGGTCACGACCCCCGACACCGACCCCGTTATTGACGACGTCGCCCTGGTTCAGTTCATCGAGCGCCAGGCGGCCGAGGAAGGCCACGTCCGGGTCCGGCCGATGGCGGCGATCACCAAGGGCCTCAAGGGTAAACGCATGGCGGAGCTCGGGTTGCTCGCCGAGGCGGGCGCGGTCGCCTTCAGCGACGGCCCGCACACGATCACCGACGCAGGCGTGCTGCGACGCGCGCTGTCGTACGCCACCACATTCGATCTGCTGATCTGCCACCATACCCAGGACCCGGGGCTCACCGGAGGGGGCTGCATGAACGAAGGCGAAACGGCGACGCGGTTGGGGCTTGCCGGCATTCCCGGCGCGGCCGAAACCATCGTAGTCGAGCGCGATATGCAGCTCGTCGCGCTGGTGGGCGGGCGCTATCACGCGGCCGGGGTTTCCACTGCAGACTCGATAGCAGCAATACGGCGCGCCAAGGACAAAGGACTTGGCGTCACCTGCGCCGTCGCCGCCCATCACTTCGCGCTCAACGAACGCGAAGTTGGGGATTACCGAACCTTTGCAAAACTCTCCCCGCCGCTTCGCTCCGAGTCCGACCGCTTGGCAGTGATCGAGGGCCTCAAGGACGGCACCATCGATGCGATCTGTTCGAGCCATACGCCCGAAGACCAGGAAAGCAAGCGCCGCCCGTTTGCCGAAGCGGCTTACGGATCGGTCGGGTTGGAAACATTGCTGCCGGTCGCCCTCGAACTCTTTCACAACGGCCACATGGCCCTGCTTGAGGTGTTGGAGAAATTGACCGCCGCACCCGCCGGACTGTTGCGGATTACGGGTGGAACGCTGGCGAAAGGCGCACCCGCCGATCTGGCCCTGTTCGATCCCGGTATTGCCTGGCGTATCGACGCAGAGAAGCTGCACAGCAAATCGAAGAACTCCGCCTTCGACGGGCGCCCGGTTCAGGGCCGGGCTGTGCGCACCGTGGTCGGCGGCGACACCGTATTCGAGCACGGGCTCTCCTGACCGGCACTGTCACGAACCCGGCGCCCCCACGATGCCCGATCCCCTCGGAAGCCTAGCTTTCACCTGGCCGTTCCTGGCGCTGTTTCTGGCCTCGTTCCTGTTGGGCGCGGTGCCCTTCGGGGTGGTACTGACGCGCCTCGCGGGCCTTGGCGACATCCGTAAGATTGGGTCCGGCAATATCGGTGCAACCAACGTGCTGCGCACCGGGCACAAGGGTCTTGCCGCAACGACATTGGTGCTGGATGCAGCCAAAGGTGCCGCGCCCGTGTGGCTCGCTGGAATCTACCTGACCCAGGATTTTGCGGTTGCCGCGGGCGCGGGCGCGCTGCTGGGGCACATGTTTCCGCTGTGGCTGCGACTCGGCTCGGAGCGCACGGCCGTAGGCGCGCTGGCGGTTGTTGCCTATCTTGTCGTGCTGGCCGGTCTGTTGCTGATCGGCAAGGGGTCGGTCACCGTTATTGCACTCATTCTGTTCCTGTCGGCGCCGCTGATCGCGTGGGGCGGCAAGGGTGTCGCCACCGGCCTCGGCATTTTGCTGGCGCTGAATTGGGAGATTGGGATTTTGGCGTGCGTCGTCTGGCTGGTGGTGGCGGCGGTGTTCCGGTTTTCGTCGCTGGCTGCCATGGCCGCATTTCTCGCCGCGGCGGTGGCCGCTCTGGTGCTGGCGAATAACCCGATTGCCGACGAATATTGGTCGGACCCGCAACGGGTGGAATTTTTCGTTTTTGTCGCGGTGGCAATCTGGTTGCGGCATCTCGCCAATATCGGACGGCTGCTACGGGCGCGCGAACCCCGGATCGGGCGCAGCGCCCCGTCCGGCGAACTTGGGGCGCCGCAGTGACCCCGCCACCGTCGATGTCACGCGATGCCCGATAGCGCGCCGCCCCGGGTCCTCAGCGATGCCGAACGCCTTGACTGGCTGCGCCTGATTCGCAGCGAAAACATCGGCCCGGTGACTTTCTTCGAGCTGCTGCGCCGGTTCGGATCTGCGGCAGATGCGATCGCGGCGATTCCCGAACTGTCGCGCCGCGGCGGGCGCAAACGGGTGCTGCGTGTTTTCCCCTCGGACGAGGCCCGGCGCGAATTCGACGCCGCCCGCGAAATCGGAGCAGAATTTGTCGCCTGGGGTGAGGCCGATTACCCCGCGGCGCTGGCGCAAATCCCGGACGCCCCGCCGGTCCTGACGGTTCGCGGCCACCACCACCTATTGGAACGCAACGTGATTGCCATGGTCGGCGCGCGCAACGCCTCGGCGAATGGCGTCCGCTTCGCGCGCGAGCTGGCGGCGGCGCTCGGGCAAGAGGGCTACCTGATCGTCTCGGGTCTCGCCCGAGGCATTGACGCCGCCGCTCACACCGGCGCACTGGAAAGCGGCACCGCGGCCGTGATGGCGGGCGGTATCGAAGTGGTTTATCCGCGGGAGAACGAATCCCTTTTCCACGAGATCGAGGAACGCGGCGTCATCGTCTCAGAAATGCCGCTCGGAACCATGCCACAGGCGCGCCACTTTCCGCGCCGCAACCGGATCGTCTCTGGCATGGCGCGGGGCGTCGTGGTGGTGGAAGCGGCGCTGCGCTCGGGTTCATTGATCACGGCGCGCCTTGCCGGCGAACAGGGGCGCGAGGTATTCGCGGTTCCCGGATCGCCGCTCGACCCGCGCTGTCGCGGCACCAACAACCTGATTCGAACCGGCGCGACGCTATGTGAGAACGCCGACGACGTGATGCAGGGGCTGCGTCCGATTCTTGAATCGCCGGTGCGCGAGCCCGGTTTCGATTTCGAGGCGCCGCCCATGCGTCCGCCCACTGAAGAGGAGGTGGAGCGCGGCCGCGGTATGGTTTTGGAAAAACTCGGACCGACCGCGGTCGAGATCGATGAAATCATTCGCCAGACCGGCCTCAGCGCCTCGGCTGTCCCGACGGTCCTGCTCGAACTGGAAATTGCCGGTCGCCTGCGCCGCCAGCCCGGCAACATGGTGTTCCTGGTTTGAGGTGCCGGCGCCTGCGACTGCCTGATGGCCCCGCCGGCCCGTTGGTGTGGCCCCAATTCTTCCTTTGATTTCAAGATGTTAGTTATTGCGAAGTGAGGCAGCGCGCGGTTCCCGGCCGACCGGCTGCTGGGTAGCTGAATCTCGGTTTTGAACTCCTCCTGACGACCCCGATCAAAGCAGCGATTTGACAGGGGACGAGGTTTTGACCATTTTTCGGCGCTAGCGACGCCGGAGGCAAGCCCTAGAACGCGGCTGCCGCGGCGCGCCGGAACCCGCAACCGCAGAAGATTGGGGCCATGGACGTCGTTGTCGTCGAGTCGCCAGCCAAAGCCAAGACAATTAACAAGTACCTCGGGAGCGACTTCATCGTGCTGGCGAGCTATGGCCATGTGCGCGATCTACCCTCGAAAAGTGGCTCGGTGCAGCCCGACGAAGACTTCGCCATGACCTACGTCACCAACGATCGCGCCCTGACGCATCTGAACGCAATTGCCAAGGCTTGCAAAGGTGCCGACCACCTCTACCTCGCGACCGATCCCGACCGCGAGGGCGAGGCCATTTCCTGGCACGTCATGACCGCCCTGAAGGAACGCGAATCAATCGAGGGCGTCTCGGTCAAGCGAATCGTCTTTTACGAGATCACCAAGAGCGCGGTTCAGGAGGCGCTGTCGCATCCGCGCGACATCGACATGGATCTGGTCAACGCGCAGCAGGCGCGCCGCGCGCTCGACTACCTGGTCGGATTTACGCTCTCGCCTGTGCTGTGGCGCAAACTTCCGGGCACGCGCTCGGCAGGGCGCGTGCAGTCGGTCGCGCTGCGCTTGATCTGCGAACGCGATCTCGAAATCGACACTTTCGATCCGCGGGAATACTGGACCATCGAGGCGTCCTTTGAATCTTCGGACGGCAAGCCGGTAAAGGCGCGCCTGACGGCGCTCGACGGCAATAAACTCGATAAGTTCACCCTCGGCGACGAGGCGGCGGCTACAAATGCGCGCGGGTTGATCGAGGCGGCACCGGGATTTTCCGTCGCCTCCATCGGCGCCAAAGAAACCCGGCGCCACCCTGCCCCGCCGTTCAACACCTCGACGCTACAACAGGAAGCGTCGCGCAAACTCCGCTTTCCGGCACGCCGCACCATGCAGGTGGCGCAGCGGCTGTACGAAGGGATCGACCTCGGCGGCGACACGGTTGGACTCATTTCCTATATGCGCACCGATGGCGTGCAGATCGCCAACGAGGCCGTCGCCGGGTGCCGCGAGGTGATCGGCGCCGACTACGGGTCCGGCTATCTCCCGGACAAGCCCCTAATCTACAAGACCAAGACCAAGAACGCCCAGGAAGCCCACGAGGCCATCCGACCGACCGACCTCTTGCGCCGGCCCAAGGATGTCGAGCGTTTCCTCGACGCCGACCAGGCGCGCCTCTACGAACTGATCTGGAAGCGCACCATCGCCAGCCAGATGCAAAGCGCGCGGATCGAGCAGGCCAGCATCGAAATCGACGCCGCCGACGGGCGCAGCCGTTTCCGGGCGACCGGCTCTGTCATTCTGTTCGACGGTTTCCTGACGCTCTATCAGGAGGGCCGCGACGATGCCGCCAAGAGCGAAAACGGCGAACGCACGCTGCCCAAACTGGCCAAGGACGAAACCCTCGCCCTGTCGTTGATTGCGCCGGAACAGCATTTCACCGAACCCCCGCCGCGTTACAACGAGGCGACGCTGGTCAAGAAGCTGGAAGAGTTCGGCATCGGCCGGCCGTCTACCTACGCCAGCATCCTCTCGGTGTTGCAGGACCGCCAGTACGTCACTCTCGAAAAAGGACGCTTCTTCGCCGACGACCGCGGCCAACTGGTGACTGCGTTTCTGGTCAGCTTTTTCAAACGGTACGTTGAGTACGATTTCACCGCCGACCTCGAAGACCAGCTCGACGAGATTTCCGCAGGGAAAGTCGGCTGGACCGAGGTGCTGCGCCGGTTCTGGACTACTTTCGAGGCGACGACCAAGGACATCGAGGGCCTGCGCGTGCGCGACGTGCTCGAAGCGCTCAACGATCTGCTGGCCGCACACGTCTTCCACGCCGATAAAGAGGGCGCCGACCCGCGCAAGTGCCCGAGTTGCGATGATGGGCGCCTCAGCCTCAAGGTCGGAAAATTCGGCGCCTTTGTCGGATGTTCCAATTATCCGGAATGCAAATTCACGCGCGCGCTGGCGGGCGCCGCCGATGGCAACGGCGACGCAGGCCCGGTCGACATCGGAACCCATCCGGACTCGGATCAGATGATTTCCCTGCGGCGCGGCCCCTACGGGCCCTATCTCCAGCTCGGCGAGGCCGAAGGCGACAAGAAGCCGAAACGGACCTCGATTCCAAAAGGGATCGAACCGGCCGACATTGATCTCGAACAGGCGCTTTCTTACTTGAGCCTTCCGCGCGAGGTCGGCAAACACCCCGAGACCGGCAAGAAGATCAGCGCCGGTATCGGCCGCTTCGGTCCCTATGTGCGCCACGACGGCGAATACCGTTCGCTCAGCGGCGACGAAAGCGTGCTTGACGTTGGCCTCAATCGCGCCGTGGCGCTGCTGGCGGAACCGAAACAGCGCCGCGGCCCCAAGGTTCTGCGCGCGCTGGGCGATCACCCGGACGACGGCAAACCGGTGCAGATTCTGGAAGGGCGCTACGGCGCCTACGTCAAACACGACCGCATCAATGCAACCATTCCGGCGGGCAACGACCCCAACGAGATCACGCTCGAGGCGGCGCTCACCCTGATCGCCGCCAAGGCCGCCCGCGGCAAAGGCGGGAAGAAGACACCGCCCAAGAAGAAGACGGCCAAAAAGACCGCGGATGCGACCGACGAAGCGGCCGGCACTGCCGGTTAGGCGCGCCAGATGACGCGGCGGCCGCCAAAGCGGGGCGCCCTCCCCACCGAACAGGAAATTCGCGACTTTGCTGGCGAGAATCTTGCCACGTTGACCGTGCGCGAACTGGCCCGCGCTTTCGGGGTGCGCGGCGACGACCGTGCGCGTTTGCGCGCGTTGCTGCGGGAATTGCGGGGTGGCGGGCGACCCGGAAAAGGGCGTCCGGGCCTGCCAAACGTGGCTCCAATCGAGGTGTCCGAGATCGACGTCGACGGCGAGCTGTGGGGCCGTCCGGTGAGCTGGCACGAGGATGCCCCGCCGCCCCGGATTATGCTCGTCGCCGATCGCCGCCGCACCCGCCTGCCCGCGCTCGGGGTCGGCGATCGGGTTCTTGCGCGCCTCAAACAACAGCCGGACGGCAGCTACGAAGCGCGGGTCATGCGCGCGATCGAGACCGGCCCGGGTGAAATCATCGGTGTCTACGAGCTGGTGGACGGAGCCGGGCGGGTGCGGCCCACGGAACGGCGCCTGCGCCACGATTATGCGGTTTCGGGCGCCGATACGGGCGGCGCCCAGCCGGGCGAACTGGTGGCGGCCGAGCCCGTGGGCGAGCGGCGCGCCGGAATGCAAAGGGTGCGGGTCAAGGAACGCCTGGGGGCGATCGGCTCGCCCCGGTCCCTCAGCCTGATCGCGGTCCACAGCCACGATATTCCGACCGTATTCGAGCCCGGCGCCCTTGCCGAAGCCGAGGCCGGGCGCGTGCCCCCGCTTGGCAAGCGCGAGGATTTGCGCGGACTGCCGCTGGTCACCATCGACCCCGAGGATGCGCGCGATCACGACGATGCGGTGTGGGCCCGCCCCGACCCGGCGAACCCTGGCGGATACGAGATTGTCGTCGCCATTGCCGACGTCGCGCACTACGTGCGCCCGGGCAGCGCCCTCGACCACGAGGCGATGCGGCGCGGCAATTCGGTCTATCTGCCGGCTGAAGTGGTGCCGATGCTGCCGGAGGCGCTGTCGGCCGAGGCCTGTTCTCTCAAACCGGACGAGGACCGGGCCTGCCTTGCGGTTCGCATGTGGATCGACGCCGAAGGGGCCGTTACCCGCCACAAGTTTCTGCGCGGGCTGATGCGTTCGGCCGCAAATCTTACCTACCGACAGGTGCAGGCGGCTGCGGACGGCCAGGCCGACGCGGTAACGCTGGAAATCGCCGCCAATGTCATTGCGCCGCTCTACGCCGCGCACGAGGCCCTGAACCGGACACGGAAAAAGCGCGACCCCCTCGAACTCGATCTGCCGAAGCGCCGCATCCGCTTCGGCGAGGACGGCAGTGTCGCCGGTATCGATATCCAGCCGCACTATCAAAGCCACCGCCTGATCGAGGACATGATGATTGCCGCCAACGTGTGCGCGGCCGAAACGTTGGAAGCGAAGCGCATCCCCTGCCTGTTCCGGATTCACGACGAGCCCGACCAGGAAAAGGCGGCCGCCCTGCGCGAGTTTCTCAAATCGCTGGACTACAATCTCGCCAAGGCGCAGGTCCTACGCCCGGCGGCGTTCAACCGGATTCTGCGCCGCGCCCGCGGCACACCGCACGAACATCTGATTCACCTGGTGGTGCTTCGCGCCCAGGCGCAAGCCTGCTACGCCCCCGACAACATAGGCCACTTCGGCCTGTCGCTGACGCGTTACGCACACTTCACCTCGCCAATCCGACGTTATGCGGACATTCTCGTGCACCGCGGACTGATCCGCGCCTGCAAGTTGGGTGCGGGCGGTCTGCCCGACGATGCGGGCGCGCAATTCGCCGACATCGGCGAACGAATTTCGGCGGCCGAGCGGCGCGCCATGGCAGCCGAACGCGAGGCGGTCGATCGAATCACCGCGGCCTTCCTCGCCGGGCGCGAGGGTGCGGTGTTTTCGGGACGCATATCGGGGGTGTCGCGGTTCGGGCTGTTCGTCAACCTGGACGAGACCGGCGCCGACGGCCTGATTCCGGTGCGCTCGCTGGGCCGCGACTACTACGAACACGACGAACGCCGCCACGCCCTTGTTGGGCGCGATACCGGCGAAGCCTTCCACCTCGGCGACCCGATCGAGGTAGTGCTGCGCGAGTCCGACGCCATCAGCGGCCGGTTGCGGTTCGAACTCGTCGGCGGCGGGCGCCCCGGCGACGACACGAAGCCCAGCCGTGGCCGCGGCAAGGGGCACCGACGCAGGCGTTGATCAGCCGAGATCGAGGGTCTTCAGGGCGGCAGTCAATTCGCGTTCGAAGCCGTCGCGCTTGTGAACGACGGGTACGTCGCCCGGTAGATCACCGAACCTCTTATCTGCTTCATCGAAACTGGTCACCAGCACCACCGGAATATACGACGTCGCCGGCATGGCCCGCAGCGCGCAACTGAAATCTATCCCGTCGAGTTCAGGCATGACCGCGGTTGCCATCACCAGATCGGGCCGGGCCCGCTAGGCAACCCGAAGGTCATCGATGGTTGAGGGCACGGTAACCACCCGAAAGCCGCGCACCCGCAAATAACGCTCGACGATGGCGGTCGCAGTATCGCGCGGCATGACCAAAAGCGCCTCGCGTCCGGCCGCTTCCTCGACTTGCCCGGCTTCGCGCACCGGCAACCCGCGTGCCAGCTTCGAAGCGTCGTCGTCAACCGGACTTTCATCGAGCACATCCTGCATGCGATCGACGAAAACCAGAATATCGCGGGCTTCTGACGCGTTCGGGTGCGACAGCCCGGAAAGGTAGTCCTCCAGGCGATGGGCGATCACCGAAATCAGCGGAAATCCGAACGTCGCGGCAAGGCCCTTGAGACTGTGAACTTGGCGCGCGATTTCTTCCATCGGCGGATCACCCGCGCCCTCGCCGAAGGCGCGTTCGATGACCGCGAAGCTTTCGAGGGCCGAATCGATAAATTTCTGCCGCAGTTCGGCAATGATCGGATCGATGTCGTCGCCACCGAAGTCGCCTGGCACCAAAGTCTTCTCCCGTCCTGGTCGCGCCGTAAGGGCGTCAGCCAAACAACCTGCACCTCATTGTATAGGCCCCCGGGGTTGCCAACAGTTTGACAGTTCGAGGGCGGCAACGCGCTTCAGAGCATGGCGGCATCCGCCCCCAGACGCTAAACTGAGCCTATGCCCACCCCACACCGAACCGGCCTTCGCCCCAAGGATGCCGCCAGCCTTCTTTTGGTCCGCAACGCCCGTAGTCAGCCCGAATTCCTGATGGGCCGGCGGGCGCCGCGCCATACCTTTATGCCCGATGTGTTTGTGTTTCCGGGCGGGGCCGTCAACCGCAGCGACGGCTATGCGCGCCCGGCCGGAGACCTGCGCGGCGAGGTGCTCGAGGCGCTGACCCGTGATTGCACGCCCCACCGGGCCCGCGCCATCGCACTGGCCGGGATCCGCGAAACGTTCGAGGAGACGGGGCTGATGCTGGCCCGGCCCGCAGACGGGCGCCGGACCGCTCCGCGCGGCTGGGAGGCGTTCGCCCGAGCCGGCCTTGCCCCGGCCCTGGACGAGCTCGACTACGTGGCCCACGCAATCACCCCGCCGGGCCCGCCCCGGCGCTTTCACGCCCGGTTTTTTCTGGCGCGGGCGGACGATCTGAGCGGCACGCTCACCAGCAACGGAGAACTACTGGACCTCGATTGGTTCGGCATCGAACAGGCCGTCGATCTGCCCGCCCCCTACATCACCAAACTGGTTCTGCGAGCGGCAATGACGGTGCTTCGAAACGGATCCGGCGGCGCTGCCTTGCCGTTGATCCTGCATCGCCGCGGCAAGCGTGTCGTTTCGTTCACCTGAAGACCTGACGTGACACTGGACCCGCCTGCCGGATCGGCACTTGCGATTCTCGCCGAGGCCCAGCTCGATGCCAGTTCCGGGACCCCGCAAGCCCTGCGCGCACGAATGAATGCGGCCCTTGAGAAGCTGGCCGCCGAGCCGGAGCCGGTGGGCCGGATCGAGAACAGGAGTGTGCCGGGTCCGGTCGGCACCCTACCGGCCCGCTTCTATTGGCCGCGCGAGGACGCCGCCGGGCTGCTGCCTGTTTGTCTGTATTTTCACTCCGGCGGCTATGTCGTTTACGACCTCGAATCGGTGGACGCCCAATGCCGCATCCTCACCAACCGGACACCGTGCATCGTCATTTCGATCGATTACCGGCTCGCGCCGGAGGCCAAGTTTCCGGCGCCGGTCGAGGATTGCCGGGCGGCCGCGGAGTGGACCGCCGGGCAGGCGCACACCTTCGGCGGCGATCTCAGCCGGATGGCGTTGGCCGGTGAAAGCTGCGGCGGAACAATGGCCTCGGTGGTCTCGATGCTCGCCCGCGACGCGGGCGGACCGCCGATTGCGCTGGTGGCGATGGTATGCCCGCTGGCCGAGATGATCGATCCGCCACCCACCACTGAAATCGGCCGCCTCGCGCGCTGGTTCCGGCGGCTCTACCTCAACAACGATTCCGAGGCCGCCGATTTCCGCGCCTCACCCTTGCTCGCCACCGACTTTGCCGGTCTGCCGCCAACCCTGATTGTCACCGGCGAGCACGATCCCCTGTGCGGCCAGGGCGAGGCCTACGCCGCCAAGCTGCGGACCGCCGGTGTGGCGGTCGAATACGCCTGTTTCGACGGCATGATCCATAATTTCACCTCCATGGGCGGGGCTCTCGACGGGGCGGAGGCGGCACTGGATCGGATCGCGGCGGCACTGCGGCGGGCTTTCGGGACCACGCGGTCCGGGCTTCCAGCTTGACTTGGGCGGCGTGGACGCTATGGTCCCGCTCTCGCGGCAGCAACCCTCGAAAATCGACACCCGGCCATGGCAAAACCCGCAACAGTCAAAATCAAACTGGTCTCCAGCGCCGGAACCGGGTTCTATTACGTTACCAAGAAGAACCCGCGCACCCAGACCGAAAAACTTTCCTTGAAAAAATACGATCCGGTCGCGCGCAAGCACGTCGAGTTCAAGGAATCAAAGATCAAATAGCGGCTTGGGGACCCGGATGGGGTGTCGGCCGCCGAAGGGTGGCTTTTTTGTTGCGTGGGACCGGGACCCTGCCGCCTTACCCGGCTATCGCCACGACCCGGTTGCGCCCTTCCCGTTTTGCCGAATAGAGCGCCTCGTCCGCACGGTGCAGTATCTTTTCCGCGGTATCGCCGGCACCCAGCGTGACCGCCACGCCAGCGCTGACCGTAACAGTGATTTCGCCGACTTTGTCCGAGATTTTGAACGGCTCGCCAGCGAAATTTTGCGTCAGTCGCTCGGCAACGATGTTCGCGACTGACAGTTCGGTGTCGGGCATGACCACCACGAATTCCTCACCACCATAGCGGACCGCAAGATCGACTCCACGGACGTTGAGGCGCATCCGCCGCGCCGACTCGATCAGCACTTCATCCCCGATCTGGTGGCCGTAGGTGTCGTTGACGCGCTTGAAATGATCGATGTCAATCATCAGAACCGAAACCGGCTTGCCGCCGTCAGCGGCGCGCCGCACCAGGTTTTCGAGATGCGACAGAAGGTAACGCCTGTTGTGCAGCCCGGTTAGCGTGTCAGTTACCGCCATGACGATGCGTTCTTGATAGTTTTCGCGTAGGCGATCCTGATAGAACTTGCGCCGGATCTGGGTCTCGGTCCTGGCGTGAAGTTCGTTTCGGTCGATGGGTTTGACCAGGTAATCGTTGACGCCGATCTCGAAGGCTTTCACTAGTGACTCGGTTTCGTCCTCGGGCACGAGCGCAAGAAGCGACATCTGTCGGGTGTTTTCGGTGGTGCGAAGCTGCGAACACAGTCTTAGGCCGTCGCTGGTCCGATGCATGAGGCTGACGATAACGAAATCGAATTCCTCCTGGTGCGCGAGCGAGACAGCCCGTTCGCCGTCGGCTTCGATCCGCACCGAACATCTATCTGACAGCGTCTCCTCGATGATCCGGGCATCTCTCGGATCATCCTCGATGACCAAGACCTGCGCGCCGTTGAGGTCGCTGCTGTAGTTCCTGGTTTCATCGGAAGTGAGACCGAGCTGGTTCGAGGTTTCTTCGCGCAGGCGCCATTCGTCTTCCATGGTCTTAAGACGCACCAGCGTGCGGACACGCACCAGCAGCGCAACATCGTCGATCGGCTTGGTCAGGAAATCGTCGGCACCGGCTTCAAGGCCCCGGACCCGATCGACCGGCTCGCTCAAGGCCGTGACCATCACCACCGGCAACTGAGCGGTATTCGGATTGGCCCGGATGCGCCGGCAGACTTCTATGCCGTCGAGGCCGGGCATCATCACGTCGAGCAGAACGATGTCGGGTGGTTGGCGCTCGATCAGTTCCAGCGCCTCTTCGCCGCTCATGGCGGAACTGACGTCGAAATACTCCGCCGTCAATTTGGCCTTGAGCACCTTGACGTTAAGCTCGATGTCATCAACGACGAGAACACGGGCGGTCATGGTCGGACGTTATAGGATAGGGCCATCGGGGTGATGCAACGGGGCTAATTGGCTTCACCGAGAAACTGCCGGACTGTGCCCATCAACTCGTCGATACGGATTGGTTTGGCGATGTAGGCTTCACAACCGGCCTCGCGAATTCGGCTTTCGTCGCCCTTCATGGCGAACGCGGTCACGGCAATCACCGGAACCTCTTTCAAGGTATCGTCATCCTTGATCCGCCGCGTAACCTCGAGGCCGGAAACGCCGGGAAGCTGCATGTCCATAACGACCAGATCAGGCCGATGTTCGAGAACAAGGTCATAGGCGTCGTTACCGTCGCGAGTCTGAACGGTGTCATAGCCGTGCGCGTCGAGCAGGTCATGAAACAGTTTCATGTTGAGTTCGTTGTCTTCTACGATCAGTATTTTCTTTGTCAAGGTAGTTGTCATGGTAGATGTTCTCGGCACCGACCCGGCACGATGGAAACTCGGATGATCGGCACCCCTATCACTCGGATGACCGGTGCCCCTATCACTTGGCGCGGGTCTCGCCAAGGAAACGATACCAAAGAAGAATTCCGGCAAGGACCAATGACTTATCCTAGCCAAACGGCGGTTAACGAAGTATTGCACTGCGGTAGCGGACGCTCCAGACTCGGGACTATCCAAGGGTGAGCGTAGCGGCGCCAATCAGCGTCCGGAACCTGCGAATTGGGCTCGATCTGGGCGGCACGAAGATCCAACGCACCGTCCTCGACCCGGGCGGCGGCGAGCGCCTTCGGGCTCGGGTTCCAACACCAGCAAGCGATTACGACGGGACCGTCCGGGCCCTGGCCGAGTTGGTGGCCGAGGCCGATGCCCGGCTCGGCGCCACCGCCCCCGTCGGAGTCGCCATTCCGGGAACGGTGTCGCGAGCGACGGGACTCGTCAGGAACGCAAATTCGACCTGCCTCATTGGTCGCCCGCTGGACCGCGACCTGGCGGAGGCGATCGGCCGCCCGGTCAGGCTTGCCAACGACGCCAATTGCTTTGTGCTGTCCGAGGCCGTGGACGGCGCGGCTCGCGGATACGGGGTTGTCTTTGGCGTCATCGTCGGCACCGGGTGCGGCGGCGGCCTCGTGGTCAACGGAGCGGTCGTAACCGGGGCCCACGGCATCGCCGGCGAGTGGGGCCACAACCCGCTACCCTGGCCCGCGGCAGACGAAACGCCCGGTCCGGCGTGTTACTGCGGCCTGCGGGGCTGCGTCGAGACGTTCCTGTCGGGGCCCGGAATGGCACGCGACCACCGCGAGGGCACCGGGCTCGATCTCAAGGCCTCGTCGATTGCCGCGGCCGCCGAGGCAGGCGGCGCCGACGCCCTGGCGACGCTGGCGCGCTATCAAAACCGGATGGCCCGTGTGCTCGCCTCGGTAATCAATGTGCTCGATCCCGATATCATCGTTCTCGGCGGTGGCGTTTCGAACATAAAACAGCTCTACGAGACCGTCCCGCACCAATGGCTGGCATATGTCTTTTCCGATCAATGCGAAACACCGTTGGTCGCGGCGGCGCATGGCGATGCCAGCGGCGTGCGCGGGGCGGCCCGCCTATGGCCGGTTGCCGACGAGAACACCCTTAGCAACCGGAATCCGTGAATTCAAGCCGCGACAGGACGGCTTCGAGTCTGAAGTCGCCATAGTCGAGCGACACTTCACTGGCGACGCCGTTGCGGTAGAGCCGAAATCCGACTTCGTACTCGGGCAAGACCGCCTCGTCGCCAGGGGCATAGAAAGCGAGGCGTACGCGCCAGGATTCCAACCCGTTCAGAAGTTCATGCTCGCCGTCTTCCGATTCCAGCGCCGAAAGGACGGCGAGAGTATCGAATATCCCCTCAGGGCCCGAGCCGTCATAGACGCGGCGCGAGAGTCGCTCCTGGCCGGCCCGCGCCGCTTCGATCAGATGGACGTAGTGTTCGATCGGGAAGATCGTCCCGGCCTCAAGGTCAATATCTTCGACGTCGGGCTTTGAGAAGGTGATGGTCCCGGGCTGGCCGGCGCCTTCGAGCGTCGCCCGCCCGGCAAACGCGTCCTGGATCTGGCCGTTGATCTCGTTCTTGCTGTTGAACCGGATCAGCGTTCCGTCCCGCGATTCCCAAGTCGTGTAATTCGAATCGGATAGTATTTCCTGACCCTGGCTATCGACGAGTCGCAGCAACATGCGTTGCGCCTGGGCGTACCCGTCGCAAGAATCCGTGATCTCCATGACCAGCCGTCCCTTGGCAGCTACGATGTTGCTACCGGCGCGCGTTCCCGACAACGACAGTTCGTACACCGCAAGGTGCGGCTGCAACGCGCCGCCGGACTGTGCCGCCGCCGCCAGAGGCGCGGTCAGGGCGATCGCCAGAAAAATCAGGAAAGCTCGCATCACTTGGTTGGCTCGGGAAAACCGGAGGCGGTGTTATAGCACCGATTGCGCTGGCAGCGCGGCGGCGGGTGGCGACCGGCGGAGCCGCCAAGGCGGCAGTTCTTGCCGCTTTTCGGCACTAAGCCGCTTCATAACTCATTGTTATTAAACATTTAATTTCTGGCATTCGTCTTGCGAGTCAGAACCTGGTCCCGTTTGTCAGAGTCAGGAATTCCCGATGGCCCCTTCACCGATCGCCGCGATTACCGGCGCTTCGCCCTATGCCGACGCGGCCCCGAACCTCGCCGAAGAGCTCAAATCTGGCAAGTCGCACATGCTGCGGACCTTGATCCGTGCGTTCAACCGCATCGCCGAAGCGGAGCAAACCATAACGCAAAAGAACGCGGAGATTCTGCGTCTCGAATCGCTGGCACTGACCGATTCCCTGACTGGCCTGATGAACCGCCGCGGTTTCGTCGATCAGCTGCGCCGGATTACGGCCGCCGCCGAACGGTATGACGAGGCGGGCGTGCTCGGCTATATCGACCTCGACAATTTCAAACCGGTAAACGACGATCTCGGCCACGAATGCGGCGATGAATTGCTGCGTCTCGTTGCCCAGACGATTATCCAGAATGTGCGCCAGAGAGACATGGTCGCGCGCATTGGCGGCGACGAGTTCGCCATCCTGTTCGTGCAGACCACCGCCGCACAGGGCACCCGGCTGGCGCGCAAGCTGCAATCCGCACTCAACGAGACCCACCTGTCGCAGGGGCGGATCAGGATTCCGATTTCGGCCAACCTGGGGATCGCCCCCTACGTGTCGGGCACCGACCCCAAGGCGCTCATGCGGCGCGCCGACTCTGCGATGTATCTCGATAAGGGACGGCGCCAAAAGATTTCGCGCGAGCCCGCGTACTCAAAACTGAACTAGTTCCGCGGTTTCGGCCCGCCGGCCGTCAGCAGTCCGTAGAGGGCGGGGCGGCGACCGCGAAACACGTGCTAGTTTTCGCGCTGGCGCGCGATCGCGTCGAGATCGAACGTCGCCAGGGAATAGCCTTCGCCCACACCCGCGTCTGCGGCGATCGTCCCTTGCGGATCGCACACGAACGAGCCGCCGTA
>CAZTAK010000011.1:0-30181 GCA_964611585.1 uncultured Alphaproteobacteria bacterium | reverse complement strand
ACGTTAGCGGCCGCATGTCCCTGCATCGCATGGCGCCAGGCGGGTTTTGAATCGTAACCGGGGTCGGCTGGTTCCGATCCGATCGCCGACGGATAGATCAGCAATTCGGCACCCGCCAGCATCATCAAGCGCGCCACTTCCGGAAACCACTGATCCCAGCAGATCGCCACGCCGAGGCGTCCGAATTTGGTGTCCCACGCGCGTGGCGCTTCGGCCCCGGCGCGAAAATAGAATTTCTCGCGGTATCCATCGCCGTTGGGAATGTGGGTCTTGCGGTAGATGCCGAGTTCGCGGCCGCCGGCATCGATCACGGCGACGGAATTGAAGCAATCCCCGTCCTCGCCTTTTTCGAAGAACGGCACCGGCACCACGATGTCGAGTTCCTTAGCGAGCGCGGCAAAGCGGGCGACGACCGGGTGCCCCGCGGCAGGACGGGCGAGACGGAAATGGTCCTCATCCGGTTCGCGACAGAAATAGACGGTCTCGAACAGTTCCTGAAGAACCACGATATTCGCGCCCGCCGCCGCGGCCCCGCGCACCAGGCCCTCTGCCCGGTCGAGATTCGCTGCGGCGTCGGAACCGCAGGCGAACTGCGTGATCGCGATTGTGACTGCGCGCATGATTTAAGTTTCGTCCAGCTTCGCAGGTTCATTCAGGGTCGCACAATGGATGCCGCCGCCGCCAAAGACAATATCGGCGGCCGCAAACGGCTCCACCCGCCGGCCCGGGAAACAGGCGGCGAGGATTCGGAGCGCCTCGCCGTCGGCGCCATCGTCGAAGACCGGCACGATGACGGCGCCATTGGCAATACAGAAGTTGAGATAGGACTGACACAGGAGCCGTCCGTCAAGGCGCCGGGGTGCGGGCTGGGGCACCGTAACAATCTCGAGGCCGCGCAACTGCGCGTCCTTGGTTGTGAGCAAGATTGCGAGGTTGGCGGCAAGCGGATCATGGTTGGGTTCGCCCGGAGCGCCCGGGTCGAGGGCGGCGACGCGCCCCGGGGCGACGAACCGCGCCACGTTGTCTGCATGGCCGCCAGTTTCGTCGTGTTCCAATCCGCCCTCGAGCCAGATCACCGCACCGGCACCCAGATAATGCCGCAGACCCTCCTCGACGATTTCGCGTGAAGCACCGGGATTACGGTTGGGGTCAAGCGCGCAGGACTCCGTCACCAAGATCGTGCCTTCGCCATCGCCGTCAAGCGCGCCGCCTTCGAGCACGAGCGGTACCGAATACGCGGCCAAAGACAGGCGCTCCAGCATGCGTTGGGCGAGTTGCGCGTCGTCCTGGTAGGGGATGTGAATTCCGCCCCAGCCGTTGAAGCGGAAGACGGCACCCGCGCGTCCTCGTTTGCCCGCGAGAAAGACCGGCCCGGTATCGCGGGGCCACGAATCGTCGATTGCAATCGGCAGCACCTCGACTCCGGGCCCGCAGCGGATCGAGGCATCGGCGACGTGGGCTTCGTTCGCCAGAACGACGACCGGCTCGTACCGGGCGATGGTCCGCGCAAGTTCGGCAATCGCCGAGCGCGCCGCGCCGGTTCGCTTGCCCCACAAGGACTCGCGGCACGGCCACGCCATCCAGCAGCGTTCGTGCGGCGCCCATTCCGCCACTGCCGCCAGACCCAGATCGGCCGGGATCCGGTCGTCCGATGAGGCGGTCACGGCTTAACCGGTGGCAGTTTCGAGGAGATCGTTCGGCAGCAGGGTGTACAATTCTTGCGGCTGGCGAACGCCCCGCAGGGCATAGCGGCCGAGAGAAACGATGCGCTCGGAGCACTGCCCCGCGGACTGGTAGAACGCCGAAGAAATGACGACGCGCTGGGCGACGTTGCCGCGGGTCAGCGGCACCCCGGCGGCGACCAAACGCTCGCAAAACCCGCGCAGCAACTCGGCCTCGCTGGGACCCTGGAGGCCTTCAGACACCAGCCATTCGGCGATGCCTATGGTTGTTTTGTCGAGCATTCTTGCTCCGCGCAGCAGGTTCCGGCCGGTGCCGGGGTCCAATCGCCCCGTGACTGGCGGCGGGGGCGCACAGCAGTTATATAAGGCCGCCCCTGGCCAAGGCCCAGAACCGGCCAAACCCTGGCCCTCGCAGGGTCTTTACGGCCCATATACAGCTATCCGATAGGGTCCCCCCGAATGAGCGCGACCAAAAGCGAGCCCGAGTTCGCCCCGGTCAAAGGCCGGCAGGCCATCAGGCGCGGCGCGATACGTCTTGCTCGGCATCGGTTGGACCATGGTGGGGCTCGGCATTGTCGGCGCCTTCCTCCCGCTGATGCCGACTACGATATTCCTGCTGATCGCGGTGTGGGCCTTTTCGAGCGCCTCGCCGCGGTTCCAAACCTGGATCGAGACTCACCCGCGGTTTGGCCGGACGGTACGCGCGTGGCGCGCCCATCGGGTCATTTCGACGCGCGCAAAAGTGATGGCTGTATCCTCAATGGCGGCTAGCGTCGTTATTCTGGCGCTGTTTGGGGCCAATTCCTGGATAACGCCGGCGATCGTTGCCGCTTTGCTCACCCCGATTGCCGCGTTCATCCTGTCGCGCCCGAGTACTGTCCGCACCTGAATTCGCGGCGCTGGCGGGGCCCTGCGACGCCGGGCTAATATTCGCCGCTCCCGCAGAGGGGCGCCCACGCGAACAGTCAGGGGGAAGAATGCCCGCTACCATCGACGCCAAACTCGACGAACTGGGAATCTCGCTGCCCAAGGCACCGCCGCCGCAAGGCAATTATGTGCCCTGGGTCAGAACCGGAAACCTGGTATTCCTGTCCGGGCAAGTGGCTCTGATCGACGGCACGCTGCATCACCAGGGAACGGTCGGCGCGGATGTGTCCCTCGAGGATGCGCAGGACTCGGCGCGGCTGTGTGCGGTAAATCTGATTGCCCAGCTCCAGGCCGCGTGCGAGGGCAACCTCGACCGCGTGGTCCGCTGCATCAAATTGGGCGGATTCGTGAACTGCGGCGCCGGGTTCAACGAGCAGCCCAAAGTAGTCAACGGCGCCTCCGACCTGATGGTCGCAGTGTTTGGTGATGCGGGAAGGCACGCGCGCTTCGCCGTCGGCGCCAGTTCGCTGCCGCTGGGCGCGTCGGTCGAGGTGGACGCGGTCTTTGAGATCGAATGACGGGCAAAACGCGACCGCAGCCGGAGATGCCGCGCGGTGGATGACGTCGAACCGATACCGGTAACCATCAAGGCCGTCGGATCGATGGCGGCAATCAATGCCGCCGGATGGAACGCTTGTGCCGGATCCGAAAACCCGTTCGTCCGGCACGAATTCCTCGACGCGCTGGAAATAAGCGGTTCGGCCACCGCCGAGACCGGTTGGGGGCCCTATCACCTGCTGATCGAGGACGACGCGGGGGCGCCGGTGGGCGTCGCGCCGATGTACGTCAAGGGCCATTCCCAGGGCGAATATGTGTTCGATCACAACTGGGCGCACGCCTACGAGCAAGCAGGCGGCAGATTCTATCCCAAACTTCTGATCGCAGTGCCGTTTACACCGGTGACGGGGCCGCGTCTTCTGGTACGGCCGGACCAGGACCGCGCACTCATCGAATCGAATTTGATCGCCGGCGGTCTCGAGGTGGCGAAACGGCTGGATCTTTCGTCCCTCAATGTCAATTTTCCCAGCGAGGGCGAATGGAAGCGCTTGGGCGAAGCCGGTTTCCTGATGCGGACGGGCGAACAGTTCCACTGGCTGAACGACGGCTACGGATCGTTTGATGACTTTCTCGGCGCGTTGTCGTCGCGCAAACGCAAGGCGGTCCGGCGCGAGCGGCGCGACGCCAATGCCGAGGGTATCAATATCGTGGTCGTGTCGGGCGCCGATCTGCGCGAACAGCACTGGGATACCTTTTTCGCGTTCTACATGGATACCGGCAGCCGCAAATGGGGCCGGCCGTACCTGACGCGGAAGTTCTTTTCGATCGTCAGCGAAACTATGGCCGACAGCATCGTCCTGGTGCTGGCCAAACGGGCCGGGCGCTATATCGCCGGCGCGCTCAATTTCCGGGGCAGCGACACGCTGTACGGCCGCTACTGGGGGTGCGCCGAAGACCACCCGTTTCTGCACTTCGAAATCTGCTATTACCGCGCCATCGAATACGCCATCGACCAGGGACTCGAGCGGGTCGAGGCCGGCGCCCAGGGACCCCATAAACTGAGCCGGGGGTATCTGCCGGTCCACACCTATTCCGCCCACTGGATTCGTGACGAGGGATTCCGGAATGCAGTGGCCCAATACCTGGAAGAGGAACGCGCCGCCGTCACACGCGACATCGACGCCCTCGATTCCTATTCCCCGTTTAAGAAAGAAACTTAGGCGTGCGATGCCTGCGTGCGGTTGGCAGCATCCCCTGGCAGCGCCCATAATGCCGGACACCTGATCCTACCGAGGCTCGTTATGACAACTCCGGCCCGCTGGGCGGACCTGTTCCGGGGAGGCCTCGGCGTCTACACAATTGCGCTCGCGCTCGGCATGGCGCTGAACGCCATGGACGCGTTTGTCGTCTCCACCGTGATGCCTTCGGTGGTGGCCGACATCGGCGGGTCCGAGTTCTATACCTGGGTGGTCACGCTCTACCTGACCATGTCGATCGTCGGCGCGGCGAGCGGCGGGCCCGTAAAGCTGATCTTCGGGTCACGCCGCGGCTATGTCGCCGCAGCGCTCATTTTCCTCATCGGCACCCTGATCAGCGGCAGTGCCCCCACCATGCCGGTTCTTCTTGCGGGACGACTCGTTCAGGGTCTTGGCGTGGGTATGATCGTGGCCCAGAACATCGCCCTCATCGGCGACTTATTCCCACCAGAACTGAGGGCACGCATGTTCGCGATGGTCGCGGGCGTGTGGGCCGCCTCGGCGCTGGCCGGGCCCCTGGTGGGTGGCGTCTTCGCCGAACTCGGCTGGTGGCGCGGTGCCTTCTGGTTTGCGGTCCCGGTGATACTCTGGTTCACCATTACAGCCTGGCGCGTCATACCGGACGTCCGCGCTGCCGACGATCGGCGCTTGGCAACGTTTCCGATTTGGCGGGTCGCCCTCCTCGGCGCCGGAGTTCTCGCCATCGGCATCACAGGAAACGTTGAAACGCTGCTTCTGCGGCTACTGGCCCTGGGGAGCGGGATCGGTCTCATCTGGTTGACCATCCGCCTGGACAGACGTGCGGACAACCACGTCTTCCCTTCGCGTCCGTTTTCGCTCGCTGGGCCTGTGGGAACGGCATACTGGGCGCTACTCCTGATCTCCATGGCGCCGATCTCGCTCGGCCTCTTCATGCCGCTCGCCTTCCAGGCCATTCACGGGTTGTCGCCGCTGGTCGCGGGCTACCTCGGTGCCACGCTGTCGCTCGGTTGGTCGAGTACGGCTTTCATTACGGCCAATCTCAAGGGCCGCGCCGAGCGCATCGCCATGGTCGGCGGTCCGGCGCTGACCGTTTGCGGTCTGGCCGGCATTGCCGTGAGTATCGGCTCCGCCAGCATCGGCGTCCTCATCGCCTTAACGGTCCTAGTGGGCATGGGTGTCGGTTTTGCCATGGCGCACCTGATGAGTTGGACAATACTCCTTGCGACGCCTGGGGAAGAGAGCATCACGGCCTCCTCGATCCATACCGTGCGCTCGCTTGGCTTCGCCATCGCTGCCGCCATTGCCGGTCTCATCGCCAACATTGCCGGTCTCGGCGGCGGCGTCTCGGTCTCGACCGTCGTCGCGGCGGTTTCGGGAGTCGCCGGGATTTTTGCGCTGGCGCCGATCGCAGTAGTGCTGCTGGGCGTGCTCTTAATTCGCCACCGCCGCCGGCGCCCGCCTGTGGCGGCGGCCGGAGGTGAGCCCGCCAGCCTGTCCGCTGCGGATTAACCGCGCCCCGGCGTGAATCGGATTTTTGGGTTTGACGGCCGCGCGCGGCAGAGCAGTATCCGCTTGAATTGGGATCGCTTTTGGCGATTCCTGAACGGCCAAAGCTGCCCTGATTTCTTGACGAGGTACGCAGGTTCACTCGAAGAGATTGAACCGGCCTGGTTCAGTCTCTTCGGAAATTACTCTAATGGACGAATTCGGGAACCTTGCCGGATCCGTCCGAGGGGCCGCCTTCAGGATCGCTCTGATCGCCGGAACCGTCCTTGTCGCGCCGGCTCTTTTTCGGTGGCGGCGCGATATACTCGAAGGCAAGCTCGTCGCCGTCCAGGGTGACGCGGACAATGCCGCCTTTCGTGAGGTTGCCGAAAAGGAGTTCTTCGGCCAGCGGTTTCTTGATCTTTTCCTGAATGAACCGGGTCAGCGGTCGCGCGCCGTAGACCTTGTCGTAGCCACGTTCTGCGATCCACAGGCGCGCCTCGTCGGCGAGCTCGATTTCGACCTTGCGGTCGGCGAGCTGAACTTCGAGTTCGATCACGAACTTGTCCACCACCCGCTGGACAATCTCCATGCTGAGGCCCGCAAAGTGAATCGTCGCGTCCAGCCGGTTGCGGAATTCGGGCGTGAACATCTTCTTGATCGCCTCGTCGTCCTCGTCTTCCTTGAGTCCGCGGCCGAATCCGATTGCCTGCTGGCTCATGGCCTGGGCTCCGGCATTGGTGGTCATGATCAGGACGACGTTGCGGAAGTCGATCTGCTTGCCGTTGTGATCGGTCAGCTTGCCGTAGTCCATGACCTGCAACAGCACGTTAAACAGGTCCGGGTGGGCCTTTTCGATTTCGTCCAACAGCAGCACCGCGTGCGGATGCTGGTCGATGGCGTCGGTCAAGAGCCCGCCCTGGTCGAACCCGACATAGCCCGGGGGCGCCCCAAGGAGGCGTGAAATGGTGTGGCGTTCCATGTACTCGGACATGTCGAACCGGATCAGTTCCACGCCCATGATAGACGCCAATTGCCGCGCGACCTCGGTCTTGCCGACGCCGGTGGGGCCCGAAAACAGATAGTTGCCAATCGGCTTTTCCGGTTCGCGCAAGCCCGCTCGGGCAAGCTTGATCGCGCTGGCCAGCGCCTCGATGGCCCTTTCCTGCCCGAACACGACGGCCATTAGGTCGGCTTCGAGGTTTCTGAGGTTGGCAAGGTCCGATTTCGATACCGACTTGGGCGGAATGCGGGCGATCTGGGCAACGACGGCCTCGATGTCCTTGACACCGATGGTCTTGCGGCGGCGGTTTTCGGACACCAGCATCTGCGCCGCGCCGACCTCGTCGATCACGTCGATCGCCTTGTCGGGCAGCTTGCGGTCGTTGATGTAGCGCGCCGCCAGCTCGACCGCCATACGAATCGCTTCGCCCGTATAGCGGACCTTGTGGAATTCTTCGAAGTAGGGTTTGAGTCCCTTCAGGATCTTGACCGAGTCCTCGATCGTGGGCTCGTTGATGTCGATCTTCTGGAACCGCCGCAACAGGGCGCGGTCCTTTTCGAAGTAGTTGCGGAATTCCTTGTAGGTGGTCGAGCCCATGCAACGGATTGTGCCGCTGCCGAGTGCCGGTTTAAGCAGGTTCGAGGCGTCCATCGCACCGCCGCTGGTAGCGCCGGCGCCGATGACGGTGTGAATCTCGTCGATGAAAAGAATCGCGCCCGGATAGTTTTCAAGTTCGCCGATGACTGCCTTGACGCGTTCCTCGAAATCGCCGCGGTAACGGGTTCCCGCCAGGAGCGACCCCATGTCGAGCGCGAAGATCGTCGCCTTACGCAACACCTCAGGCACCTCGCCATTGATGATGCGCCGCGCCAGCCCTTCCGCGATCGCGGTCTTGCCGACGCCCGGTTCGCCCACGAAAAGCGGATTGTTCTTCGCGCGGCGGCACAAAATCTGGATTGTGCGTTCGATCTCGTGCTCGCGGCCGATCAGCGGGTCGATCTTGCCGGCATCGGCCTTTTCGTTGAGATTGACGCAGTATGCGTCGAGTGCCTCCGAGCCCTGACGAACCATCGATTCTTCGTCGGCGTCCTCGTCGGCACCTTCCACTGTGCGCTGTTCAGACTTGCCCGCTGCCTTGGCAATCCCGTGCGAAATGTAGCTGACCGCGTCGAGACGTGACATGTCCTGCTGTTGCAGAAAATATGCGGCGTGCGACTCGCGTTCCGAAAAAATCGCAACCAGCACATTGGCGCCGGTAACCTGTTCGCGCCCCGACGACTGGACGTGAATCAGCGCACGCTGAATGACGCGCTGAAACCCGGCGGTCGGTTTCGCGTCGTCCTGGGAATCGAAGGACAGATTCGACATTTCCTCATCGATGTACTCGACAAGGACTCGCCGCAACTCTTCGATGTCGACCGAGCAGGCGCGCAGGACCGACGCCGCATCCGGATCGTCGGCCAGCGCCAGCAGCAGATGTTCCAACGTCGCAAATTCGTGGCGACGGTCGTTGGCCAGCGCCAAAGCCCGGTGCAGCGATTTTTCAAGATCTGAGGAAAAGCCAGGCACTATTCTTTTTCCATCGTGCACTGAAGGGGATGCTGGTTCTGACGGGCGAAATCCACCACCTGATTTACCTTCGTTTCTGCAACCTCGTAAGTATAGACACCGCAAATTCCGACGCCGCGGCGGTGGACATGGAGCATGATGGTCGTGGCTTCCTGGCGGTTCTTATGGAAGAACTGCTCGACCACATGGACCACAAACTCCATCGGCGTAAAGTCATCGTTCAGAAGCAGCACCTTGTAAAGGGGCGGTTTCTTCGTTCTTGGGGTCGTCTTGGTGACAATGCCGGTCTGCGAGCCACCGTCAAAGCCGTTGTCTTGATCACCCATCGCTCGTAACGACGCTACACACGTTATCTTACCCCGCTATTAATACCGGATCAGGGCCTCACCTTGTAGTCCCGAACCCCAAACCCTCACGAGATCAAGGGCTGTAGCCAAGACATGGACCCTGCGGGGCGCGACTGCAATCACAATTCGGGGAGGGACGGTTGGATTATCGCGCTGCCGACCGCAGGCGCGCGGCCCAAACCAAATAAAAAGGGCCCAGCGTTGCCGCCAGGCCCTGAGAAACCGTCTGGGGGGGGGAGGAAGTGGACGGTTTCCTTTAGCGTGCCGCGCCCGTCGCCTGTTTGACCATTTGGGTAACACGGTCATTGAGCGGCGCCAGAGAGCGATTGGCCGCGGCCAGGGTAATCTCGCTCAGGCGGGTCGAGTCCTCGACCAATCCGGCGATTCCGGCCTGCCAGGTTTCGCGTTGAATCTTGGCAGCTTCCGCGGGATCCTTGGTGCCGAACGCGCCTTCAGTGGCCGCCATGCTGGCCACCACGGTCTTTTGGGTATAGTCGATAATGAAGCTGTTGATCTGCTCGACCGCCTCGACGAACGCCTCGGCGGAGACGGCAAAAGCATCGAGGTTGGCCCGGCCGGCGGCGACCGCATCGTCGTAGCGCTGGACCGAGGTCTCGATCCCTTCGCGGGACGAGGCAGTGAATTTCTCGAACCCTTTGGCGGCGGCATCTGCGCCCTCCTTGAGGGCGGAGTCGAAGGCCTTGACGTCGATTTGGAAGGCTGAACGAAGGCTGTCATTGACCCCTTCGGCCTCAACCTTGCCAGCAGCGCCGGTCTTGGTGGATTTAGTCATTGTTTGCGTTTCCTTCGGTGTGCGGCGGTCGCGAATATTGCATCGCGGGATTAATATATTGCAGTGCAGCATCCAATATATTGCCCGTCACGGCACGAAGTCAAGAGAAAATTGTGCACTGCACAATTTTTCTGCGACTGGCCACCGTGAACCGGCAACTATTCGATCCCGCCCGGTCCTGCGATCAACTGGAAGGTGACGAAAGTCTGCTGGACCGGCGATTCCGAGATTTGGCCGAATCGCGTCAACCGGTCGATTTCGGTCATCACGGCGGGGACGATGTCGGCTCCGGTGTTGTCGAGCCGAAACAGCACCCGCGCGAATTCGAGGCCATTGAGGGCCTCGGGCGGCGCCTTGAGGGCGGCGACGCTGAAGCGCCCGTTCTGGCAGGCGCTGACGACCCAGTAGTAGGTGTTCGAATGGAGAAACAGGCGCCGGTCCGGCCAGGCGAAGGCGCCCTCGCGCTGCAGGGCCGCGCCCACGGCCTCGAAATCCGCCGCATTCAGGAACTGCTGCCGGGTGACGCCGACAAAACTCCCCTCGGGCCGCTCGGCTTCGAGAAGTCTCACGGTGCCCTTGAAGGCTCGCACCGTCATGACGGCGGATTCGCCGGGCCGCGCCTGCGCCAGATCGTAGGTACGCACCTGTTTGGTGTAGCGCGCATTGTAGACCGCCCGGTACCGGACCGGCGTCCCCGGCCGGCAGGCGGCAGCAAGATCGTCGCCCGCGACATAGGCGAACCAACCGACCACCCGCGCCAAGGGGTCCGCGGTGGGCCCGGGCGAGGCACAAGCAGAAACCAATATCGCAATGAATATCAATATCTTAGGCATCATGCCGCCAAGATAGGGGTCGATGGCCGAAGTATAGCGGACTGCCGGTTCCGACGCAGACGACATATCGGCGCACCAACAACGATGGTGCGGCTGATCGCAAAACTCGCCTTCCAAGCAAGAAATATCAATATATTTTGGCGAATTACTGTCGAATCCCGAGCTTTGGTTATAGCGGATAGACAGAAGGCGCGGTTTTTATTAAGATTCCAGCGGCATCACTTGCGAATTACGGTGGCTTTTTTGACGTCGGGACCGAATGGCACCGGATACAAACCTAGCTGACCGCCTCCGGGCGCAGCCTTGGCGCCAATTATGGGTCCACCGATTCCGGCCGCGACGGCTGGCGGCGGGCATTCGACCCGGCCTCTTGATCGTCGCCTTTGGCCTTCTTGTTCTACTTTCGCTGCCCGCGCCGGCCGCCGCCGCACGCTATTCAGCCATCGTCGTCGATGCCGGAACCGGTGAAGTTCTGTTCGCGCGCAGCGCCGACAGCCGCCGCTACCCGGCCTCGCTGACAAAGATGATGACGCTCTATCTCACCTTCGAGGCGCTGGAGGCGGGGACCCTCAAGATCGATCAGGCGCTGCCGGTGTCGCGTCGCGCCGCCGGTCAGACGCCGTCGAAACTGGGGCTGGCGGAGGGGACCCGGATCACGGTTCGCGACGCAATGCTCGCGGTCGTCACCAAATCCGCCAACGATGCCGCCACCGTCCTCGCCGAGGCGATTGCCGGCACCGAGGTCAAGTTTGCCCAATCGATGACGCAGCGGGCGACCGCACTCGGCATGATCCAGACCCGGTTCACCAACGCCAGCGGACTTCCCAACCGGCGCCAACGCACCACGGCGCGTGACATGGCAACATTGGCGCTGTCGCTGATGAGTGATTTTCCCGCTTATTATGGCCTCTTCTCGACCCGCGAGTTCACATTTGCGGGGCGCACATTCGAAAACCACAACAACCTGCTCGACACGTACGAAGGCGCTGACGGCCTCAAGACCGGCTATATCCGGGCCTCGGGATTCAATCTGGTTGCGTCGGCCGAGCGCGACGGCCGTCGCCTGGTGGGCGTGGTGTTCGGCGGGCGTTCGACAGCAACACGCGACCACCATCTCACGGATTTGTTTGACAAAGCCTTTGCCGCGCCGCCCTCGACGTTGGCGATCCTGATTCCGATACCCAAGCCGGGCCGGACGGCAGTGGCAGTAGCGGCCGTCGAGCCTGCGCCCACTCTCCGCCCCGCGCCCACGGTCGCCGAAGCCGTGCCTGAAATCCCCCCGGCGCCGCGGCGGCCCGCGACGGAAATCCCGGCACCAGTGGTGGCGGAAATCGTACCGGTTCCGACACCGCAGCGGCCGGTCACAGCAGTCCCGGCGGTGGCGAAGGTCGCTCCGGTTCCGGCGCCGCGCCCGGTGATTCCTACCCGCTTGGCGGGACTGGCGGGGGAAGAAACCCGCGATCGATTGGCGCTCGCGACTCTCGCCCGGCAGCAGGCCGAAGACACTTTCGAGCGCAACCTGTGGGCCGTTCAAGTCGGCGCTTTCGAACGCAAAGCGGCAGCGTGGCTCGAAATCGCCCGCGCCGGCCGCATCCAGCCGGCCCTGCTGTTCGGCACCGATAGCCTGATTTCGGAAATCGTTTCCGGTGGCCGCACGCTATACCGGGCCCGCTTGGTGGGCCTGACCGAGGACCGCGCCCGCGACGCCTGCCGGGTTCTTTCGCAAGAACGAATCGACTGCGTTGCGCTGCCTGTGTCGCAAGGCGACGCGCCGACCGACTGACTTTAGGGCCCGCGCTGCCGCTTCGGCCCGGGGCTTGTTGCCTGAGGCTTGGGGCCGGGGGCGCGGCCGCGCCACAAGGTTTGCTTTGACGGTGTTCAATTCTGACCCTCGGTCCCAATATCATCGCGACCAAATGCCGGGATTGAATCGTTAGATCGGTTTCGTTTCGACCGGAACCACTCTCGCCTTTTTTTCGCTCACGGCAGCGGACCGAAGGTCCGCGCCCGCGAGGGCACTGCACAAGCAGCGGGCCGCCTCGCGGCCCTGGGCGTCTGTACCAACTGGAATCGCTAGAAGCCCGGCGGCTCGATGCCACTGGCGCGTAACTGGCGCACCAATTCCGATTTCAATGCCTCGAGCGAGGCCTGGTCGCGCCCCTCGCAGCGCGCCACCAGCGCCGCCTGCGTGTTGGACGCGCGTAACAACCACCAGCCGCCCGGAGTCGAGACCCGCACGCCGTCGAGATCGAAGATGTCGGCGCCGTCGTCGCGAAGACGGGCGCGCACTTCGTCGATGACGGCGAACTTGCGCTCGTCGGCGCACTCGAACCGTAATTCCGGTGTGTTCACCATGACCGGCAGTTCATCGTAGAGCGCGTCAAGAGTTTTGCCGGTCCGGGCCAGAACGCGCAGCATCCGCACCGCAGCGTAGAGCGCATCGTCAAAGCCGTAGTATTCGTCGGCAATAAATATATGCCCGCTCATTTCGCCGGCGAGCGGCGACCCGGTCTCCGCCATCTTCGCCTTGATCAGCGAGTGCCCCACGTTCCAGATCAGCGGCCTGCCGCCAAGCCGCGCCACCTCGTCGAACAGCAGGTCGCTCGCCTTGACGTCGGCAATGACCGTCGCGCCGGGCCTGCCGGCCAGCACGTCGCGCGCAATCAAAGCGACGATCTGGTCGCCCCACAAGATTCGCCCCTTGCCGTCGATCATGCCGATGCGGTCGCCATCGCCGTCGAAGGCAAAGCCGACGCCGCACCCGTTTCCGGCGACGGCGCCACGCAGTTGATCGAGATTGGCTTCCACTGTCGGGTCCGGATGGTGGGCCGGAAACGTGCCGTCGATCCGTTCGTTCAGCAGCAAATGACGGCCCGCCAGGGCGTCGGTCATCGAGACCAGAACCTCGCCTGCCGACCCGTTGCCGGTATCCCATGCCGCCACCAGCCCGTCCGGGACTTCCGCATCCCGCACCAGCCGGGCGACGTAGGCGTCACTCACAGACTCCTCCCGCACGGTGCCGGAACCGGCGGCATAGTCCCCTGATTCGCAGATCCGCCCCAGCACCTGGATTTCGTTGCCGAACACCGGCTTGCCGCTCAGCGTCATCTTGAAGCCGTTATGGTCGGGTGGGTTGTGCGATCCTGTCACCATGACGCCGCCATCCGCCTCAAGATGGTGGATGGCGAAACTCAGCATCGGCGTCGGGCCCCGTCCGATGCGAATCACGTCGGCGCCGGACGCCTGCAACCCCTCGGTCAAGGCGATTTCGAGTTCCGGCGTACTGAGGCGGCCGTCGCAGCCGACGCACACGGTACGCGCCCCGTCCGCCGCCATGCGCGTGGCGAACGCCCGGCCGATGGCGCGCGCATCTTCGGTGAACAGCGTGTCGCCGAAAATGCCGCGAATGTCGTAGGCGCGAAGAATGCCGGAATGCACCGTGCGGGCTGTCATTGGGCCGGCTTGGGGTCCTGGTGCGGCCGGCCGATGCAATAGTAGTCGAAGCCGAGGTCCGCCATTTCCTGCGGCTCGTAGATGTTGCGAAGATCGATTACGATGGGTGCCGTCAAGGCCTGCGCCACGCGGCCGAGATCGAGCGACCGGAACTCGTTCCACTCGGTAAGGATCACCAGCGCGTCGGCCCCTTCGATGGCCTCGTAGACGCTGATGCACCAATCAACGTCCGGCAGTAATGGCTTCGCTTCCGTCATGCCCTGGGGGTCGTATGCCCGCACGCGCGCCCCGGCTTTCTGGAGTGCAGGCACGATGTCGAGGCTCGGGCTGTCGCGCATGTCGTCGGTATTCGGCTTGAACGTGACCCCCAGAACCGCCAGGGTTTTTCCTTCGACGCCGCCGCCGCACGCGGCGACGATGCGTTCGGCCATCTGTTTCTTGCGCGCGTCGTTGACGGCGGTGACCGATTCGACGATCTGCGACGGGGCGCCGGCTTCCTGGGCGAGGCGCACCAGCGCCAATGTATCCTTCGGAAAACAACTGCCACCGTAGCCGGGGCCGGCATGCAGGAACTTGGGTCCGATGCGGCCGTCGAGACCGATTCCGCGGGCGACATCGTGGACGTCCGCCCCCAGTTTCTCGCACAGGTCCGCCATCTCGTTGATGAAAGTGATCTTGGTGGCGAGGAAGGTGTTGGCCGCGTACTTGGTGAGTTCCGCGGTTTCAAGACTGGTAAACAGGAAGGGCGTTTCGATCAGGAACAGGGGCCGGTAGAGCGAGCGCATGATCTGCCGGGCACGGTCGGTGTCGGTGCCGACCACAACCCGATCCGGCCTCATGAAATCTACGATTGCCGAGCCCTCGCGCAGGAATTCAGGGTTTGAGGCGATGTCGAATTCAGCGTCGGGCCGCCGCGCGACGATCGTCTCGGCGACTTTGCGGCCGGTACCGACGGGCACCGTCGATTTGGTAACGACAACCGCGTACCCGGTCAGGGCGTCGGCAATTTCCTCTGCGGCCGCGAATACATACGAGAGGTCCGCATGGCCGTCGCCGCGCCGGCTGGGGGTACCGACGGCAATGAAGACGGCATCAGCGCCATCGACTGCCTGGCCGAGGTCGGTGGTGAACCGGACCCGGCCGGCAGCGACGTTGCTACGAAGCAGGTCGTCGAGACCGGGTTCATAGATCGGAACCTCGTCCCGTTGGAGGCGCGCAATCTTGTCGGCGTCCTTGTCGACGCAGAACACCTCGACCCCAAATTCCGAGAAACAGACCCCGGATACCAGCCCCACATACCCGGTTCCGATCATGGCTATACGCATGGAATTCCTTTCAGATCCCCGGAACCCGGCGCGCGCGGCTTCGACACGATTCTCACGACCCCAACTCGCGCAACGTCGCCTGTATCCTGTCGCGAAGGTCGTCTCGCGTCAGGGCGTAGGCAACATTGGCGGCAATAAATCCCGCCTTGTCGCCGCAATCGAACCGGCGGCCTTCGAACAGATAGGCGTGAAAGGGTGCTTTGCCGATCATCCAGGCAAGCGCATCGGTCAACTGAATTTCGCCTCCGGCGCCGCGCTCTTGCCGGTCAAGAAACTCAAAAACCTCGGGTACCAGTACATAACGACCGATTACCGCGATGTTGGACGGGGCGGCGTCGGGGTCGGGTTTCTCGACCAATCCCGTGACCGAGATCAGGGAGCGGGAACGGGTCCCGGGATCGACAACGCCATAGCGCGACACCGCCTCGCGAGGCACCTCCATCGCCGCCACCAGGTTGCCACCGGTTTCGGCGTAGGCGGTGATCATCTGCTTCAGGCACGGTGTCGCTGCCTGCACCAAATCGTCGGCGAGCAAGACGGCAAACGGCTCGTCGCCGATCAGGTGGCGCGCGCACCACACCGCGTGGCCCAGCCCCAGCGGCTCTTGTTGGCGGGTGTAGGCGACCTGACCGGGATCGGGAATCCATGACCGCATTTCGTCCGCTTCGCGATCGCGGCCGCGTTCCCGCAGCACCCGTTCCAACCCCTGCGAATGGTCGAAATGGTCTTCGATCGCGCTTTTGCCGTGCCCGGTCACGAAAATGAATTCTTCGATACCGGCGGCGCGCGCTTCCTCAAAGGCATACTGAATCAGCGGTTTGTCCACCACGGGCAGCATTTCCTTGGGCATCGCCTTGGTCGCGGGAAGAAACCGCGCGCCCAGACCGCCAACGGGAAAAACCGCTTTGCGTACCTTTGATGTCATGAAATCCGGATCGGCGAATCGGAATCGCCCGGCCCCAACGCGCCTGGCACGACCACCTTTTGCCACGCTGCCGAAAGCGTGGCAAGTCCGCCTCAGGCGTCGCGCAAAAGCAGATCCTTGGCTTGGTTGATCTTGGACGCAAGATAGGTGGAACCGCCCTGGTCCGGATGCAGCTTGAGCATCAGCCGGTGGTGCGCCTCGCGGATATCCTGGGGCGAGGCACCCGCTTTGAGATCGAGGATTTCATAGGCCTCATCCCGCGTCATCGGGGCGCCACCCGCCGCTGCCCCTGCCTCGGCGCCGCCATAGTTGTCCCGCCAGTCCTCGCCATGCATGCGGTCGAGATAGGATTCCAGCACCGACACCGATTGATCATCGTTCTGCGCACAATCGCGAAGCAGCGCGATCACCTGTTCAAGCGACAGGCTGTCGAGGGTCCGCCCGGCAAACGCGCCGCGCAATACGGTTCCCTTCATCTCTCCCGAATCGTGGTCGAGAACCATTCGCAAGGTAGTGGTTTCCACCTCCGAGGTCTGACCGGCCGAAGGCGCCGCAGCCCCGAATCCACCGCTGCGAAATATTCCGCCGAGCATTCGGCGACGGCGGCGAAGCAGCATCGGTGCCAGAAACAAAAGCGGCAGCGCCCAGGCGAGCCGGCCGCTTATGATCAGGAATACCAGAATCAAACCGCCGACAAGGCCCGCGGTCCATCGCACCACCGTTGCCAGGGTTTTGGGATCGGCGTTGAGAAACCAGCGCCCCACGAGCAACACCGCCGCCAGAATGCATATCCCGAGGATCAGCCACGCCATGGAGGGTTACTTGATTTGGCTCGCCAGTTGCCGGACTTCGCTGCCGGCCCGGCGGCCATAGTTCTCGAGTGCCTTGCGTCCGCCCGCGGCATAGACCGCAACCGCACTCAGAAGATCACGCAGTTGCTTCGCGCTCGACAGGTCGAAGCGGCAGTGGGCGCCGTGGGTCAGCCGGACGATCTGCTTGAACGCCTGGGTCGCAGTCGGTTCGTCGCCCTCCTGAAAAATGAACGCTGGCACCCCCCGCAGGCCAAGTTCGCCCGCCATGGCGCACAGATCGTCCACGTCCTCCTCGACACAATCGCCGACAAAGACCAAGGCGTTGACCTTTTTTCGCTTGTTCTCGCGGGTGGCGTGGGCCAGGACTTTGCCGATCTGGGTGTGGCCGCCGAGGCAATAGACTCCGGTCATGCGGCGCACCAGGTCCTCCGCACTGGTAGCCCACGGGGCGGCCTCAAATTCGCCGAATCCGCGGTAATAAACCATCTGAACCTCGAGGCCGCCGAGGGCCCCGGTTTCGATGAACATCTGGCCCTGAATCTCGCAGGCCCGGTCCCAGGTCGGCCCACGGCTTGCCGTCGCGTCGAGGGCAAAAATCAACCGGCCGCGGCCCTCCGGTTGCGGCGGCGGCGTTTGCGCGACCGTGCGCAGAAACCGGTCCACATCGGCAGATCCGGACTTGTCTGGCAGATTCGGTCTTTTTTGCGCCATGATTAGAAATATCCCGCTAGTTTCTAATATAGACGACCGGACCGCTGCCGGTAGGCCGCCGACGAATGTAAATCTAAGTTACCCTGCCTTGTCAGGCTTTGCGTTCACAATCCGTTTGGAGTAACAAACTGTTAGCCGCCTCGTTTGAGAATTGAGTTGGGGCAAATTCACGGAATATTCGGGCGCCAGACTAGTTGGGCAAGAGGGTCTGGAGTGCTTGCCTGGCGCTCCGATGCCGAAAATGGGACGAGGCAGACCAGCGAATGGCAGACGAACTCAAACGACTATCGCAAAACGATGCCGACAGGATCATCGACGCCAATCTCAGCGGCGCCGATCTTCGTAATGCCATTCTCAAGAAGGCCAAACTCGCCGGCGCCAATTTTGAGGGCGCCGACCTTGCGGGTGCGGACGGGGGCCCACGGGTCGCGAAGCCCCCCGTTCGTGAAGACCTCGGGCGGTCCGCGCCGCGCTGCCTGTTGGTGCGAACGCGCGAGTTTCCTATTGGTGGATCGGAGAGTCCGGGAAAAAAGCGTTGAACGCGAAGGCAAAATCGACGCCGTAGACCACGTCTTCACCACCGTCTTCGGTTTGGCGCCGGACCACGACATTGCCGATATCGATACCGCGCGAAATTGTTCCCGTATCGAGAGCCGAGTTCTGGCCCGGTTCCCAGGTAATAACGAGACCGCCTTCGACTTCGATGCGGCGCTGCGAACGCAAAAGATCGAGCGCCCACGCCTCTTTGCGGCCGTCGACGTCAAGTGTGACGACGCGTGCAAGCGGCGCAATCGAATCCGGCAGCGCCCCGCGGAACAAGAATGGCGAGGGCGAAGAATCATAACCGACATAGGGGTTTCGCCCATACGATCCGCGCGCAAACCGGGACGGAACCAGTACTTCACCCTCAGGCGCGCGTTCCTTGAAGTTCGCAAACGACTCGACCCGCGCCGGTATCATTTTCAGGCGTTCGCCCATGAGTTCGCCGACGATGGCCTCGCCCAGAAACTGCTGCCACCAGGTCTCGGTCTGACGGTCGTACATGACGAGATCGGAAAACCGCAATTTACCGGTGGTGCCGAAATCGAGCACCCGGTCGCCGACGCGCCGGTCGAAAACGATCGTCGAGTTGCAAAGCGGACAAAAAGTAACGGTAATGGGTACGCCGCCAAGCGTATCGTTGACGATCTCGTGGAACATGAGGATCTGAAGCGGATAGGCTTTTGTTTCACCGTTGATGGAGATACCGATCACCGGTTCGGTGTCGGCGAGATCCTCAATTTCACTTACGGGCCGGAATTGGGGGTTGTCGATTGCCGGAATACCGTCCTTGGGCGGCCCGCCTGACATGATTTCCGAAAATTCAACAGCCGTCTTTTCGAAGTCCGTTTTCGGCCATTCATAGCGCCAGACTGAGGGATTGGCGGATGCGGACAGTGAGAAGAGAACCAATCCGATACCGGCGAGCGCGACCCGCCACGGGAGCTGAATCATTTCAGACCTCGATGGAATTGTGCCGTTCGCTCTACATCTGTCGTCCGGAAGGGGCGAGCAATTCAAAGGGAATCAAGGTTTCGTGATGCCGGCCGCTGCCCCGAGAGGCAATGAATCCGCACGCGATCGAACCCGCGGCGGCTGGACCGTGGGCCCATGACCGACCGCGTCGATGCCATCGTCGTCGGCGCCGGTGCCATCGGTCTTGGCGTCGCGCGCGCCCTCGCCCAAGCCGGGCACGAGGTCATCGTTCTCGAATCCGAAGCCGCAATCGGAACCGGCATCACCGCGCGCAGCAGCGAGGTCATTCATGCCGGACTGTACTATCCGGCCGGCTCCACAAAGGCCGAAATGTGCGTGGCGGGGCGGATCGCCCTTTACGAATACGCAGAGCGGCACGGCATTCCCCACCGGCGCACCGGCAAACTGATCGTGGCGGCAAACGATACCGAGGCCAACCGCCTGGCGGAGCTGGAGCAGCAGGGACGGATCAGCGGCGTCGGCGATCTTGAACTGGTGGACAACAAGGGCGCCGCGGCACTCGAATCGGAGCTGCACGCCGTCGCCGCGCTATCGTCGCCGTCGACAGGCATCGTCGATTCGCACGCCCTGATGCTGGCTTTTCGCGGCGAGATCGAGGACCACGGCGGCCGGATTGCGTTGCGGGCGCGGTTCCTTCATGCCGAACCGACGGACGCGGGGTATCGCGTCCACATCGGCTTGCCGGGCAACGCCGACATGGCACTCGATTGCCGGATGCTGGTGAACGCCGGCGGGCTCGGCGCCCAGGCCATTGCGCGCGCCATCGCCGGCCTCGATCACGCTTACGTTCCCGCGCAATTCCTTGCCAAGGGAAGTTATTTCACCTGCGCGGCCTCGGCCCCGTTCCGGCACCTGATTTACCCGCTGCCGGATTCGGGCGGGCTCGGCATTCATCTGACGTTCGACCTCGGCGGGCAGGCCCGGTTCGGGCCCGACGTCGAGTGGGTGGAGCACGAAGACTATGCCGTGGATGCCGCCCGGGCAGACGATTTCGCCGCCGATGTCCGCCGGTATTTTCCCGCACTGGACCCCGGATCGCTCCAACCCGGTTATTCCGGGATCAGACCCAAGATTGTCGCCGAGGGCGATCCGCCGGGGGATTTCGTCATTCAGGGTCCGGCGTACCACGGCCTGCCCGGCCTGGTGAATCTTTTCGGTATCGAATCACCCGGCCTCACCGCCGCGCTCGCGATTGCGGACCGAGTGCTGACACTGCTGGTGAAGGGTATCTGAACCGCCGCGGATCCCGCGCAAACGAGTCGTCCGATCGCTTGGCGTGCGCCGGGCGACCGGCTAGTGTACCCACCTGCCGAAGACAGGGACCGCCATGAAATACCCGGGATTGATTGCCGTTTTTTCGATGCTGCTGGCGCCGGCCGCGATTGCCGCGGAGGTGGGCGGCGCGGGTTTGGAGTCGCAACTGAGCGGCGCGACGGATATGACGGTCGACATCGGCGACCAGGGCGAATGGCGCGTGATTGCGGGCGGCGGTATCGGTTTTGTCCCCGACTATCCCGGCAGCGGCGATTTCAAACTCGTCCTTTTGCCTTTGATCGACATTGAATGGCGCCGCGCCTACTTTTTCAGTACGCAGCGCGGGATGGGGCTGAATTTCTACCGTAAACGGAATTGGCGCGCCGGGCCCCGGTTCACCTATGATCTCGGACGGAATTCATCTGAAAACTCCACACTCATCAGCATGCCCGATATCGATCCGTCGATCGAGTTGGGTGTCTTTTTTGAGAGCTTTTCGGGGTCCTGGCGTTTCAAGGGCGATCTGCGCCGAGGCCTGAGCGGGGGCCACAACGGGATCGTGGGCTCACTCGATGTCGCGATTGGCGGTCGGCTGACGGAAAGCACCAATCTCATTGTCGGCGGCGTTACCCACATCACCAACGGCAGCTATGCCAATGAGTTCTTTGGTGTTACGACGGCGCAGGCGACCGCAACCCGTGTGGCCTTTGCAGCGGGCGGTGGAATCTCCGATGCCGCCGGGTACATGAACTTCATTCATAATTTCGCGAACGGCTTTTTTCTGACGGTCGGGGGGCGCATCACGATGTTGATGGGCGACGCGGGCGACAGCCCGCTGACGGACATGCGTTACCAGTCGTTCGTGGGCTCTGTTCTCGGCTTCCGGTTCTGAGGCGCTAGAGCGGTTCCGTTTTGATCGGAACCACTCTAGCTTTTTTTGTCGCTTACGGCAGCGGACCCAATGGTCCACCCCTGCGCGGGCACGCCGCACATGCGGCGGACCGCCTTGCGGCCGCGTGCGATTCCAGACGAACTGGAATCGCCCTAGGTCATGAACCCATTGGTCGAAAACGTCGTTTTAAATCAAATCGTTGCTGGGTCGACGGCCCATCGCTCCGTTGCGAAAAGAGTTTTTATTTCAATGCCTTGCGCGACTTGTGAGGCGTGGAGACTAGCGCTTTTCCCGTTCGTATGCGCTCACGCGAAAGGCTCTATCCCTTTGACATAGTACGCAAATCGTCGTCGCCGACGATTCCGTCGGCTCGGAATTTGCGCTAGAGCAGTCCGAGATCGCGCAACTCCTTCTGAAGCTTGACCGGCAAGTCCAGCAGGGTGGTCCCACGGCGCACATCCGCCGGTGCATCCTGGGCCTTGAGATAGCGCCACCCCTGATGGGGCCGGCGCGGCTGCCATTCTGTTAACACCAGAACGGGATCCAGGACGAACGCGCACTTCTTGCCCTCGGCCGCCTCGACCCGTTCGATGGCGACAATGCGCTGACGTACCTGAACGAAGCCGCCGATAACCCAATAGATCGAGCCGCCTGCCACGATTTCCTCAGCGCGCCGCGGCCGATGGCGGGTGAAGTGGCGCAGGCGCGGTTCGGGTTCATCCGATTCCCGAAGCCGGCGCGCCTGAATTCGCGCAACCTGGTCGACGCTGTCGACGCCGACGCTCAATTTGAGAATATGGAGCGGCATCTCGAAGGACCCAAGACTCAGACGCAACAGACGCATACCCATCGCTGCGATTGCGCCGGCCATCATGGGGACCAATGGACGAAGGCTCAAGACCTTGTCTGACTCGCTCGGATACCGGATCAAGCGCGGTGTCATCACGTCCTCCACCAACACCGCGGTGCAACCGGAAGTTGCCGCCATGCGGGTCCCCGGGGTCACCGCGTTTATTTTGCGGATCACCACGCCCAAAGTAAGCCTCGGCAGCGACGACGATTTCGTTGCCCCCATCGAACGAATGCTCGCCGGTATCGGCGATGCCCTCACCCAAGTGATGACGCGCCGCCCGGATCACGTCATTAACGCGCTTTCACTGGAAGCGTTCCGGGACGGACTGGAGGGTAGCCAGGCGATGCTGAAGCGTCTCAAAGACCGCTTCGGCGTCTATATATCGATGGATTCGAATGCGATTCTCGCGGCGCTGGAAAAACTTAGCGGCATCCCCGGTCCCTTGCGCTCATCACGCCCCACAAGCCGCTGGGTGACGAGCGGGTGCGAACGTATTTTTCGCAGGCCGGGTACGAAATCACCAAGCTGCACAGTTTCAACATCGACACACCGGTCAGGATTGCCCATGTCTCGCGCGATCAACTGCGCGAGGCGATTTTGGATATCGATCGCACCGGGCCGGATTCGATCGTGCAGGTAGGAACCGGATTCATCATGGGAGCGCTGGCCGCCGAAGCCGAAGAATGGCTCGGAAAACCGGTGATTGCGATCAACACGGCGTGGTACTGGCGTGCGCTCCGCGCTTGCGGCATAAGCGACCGCATCGACGGTTTCGGTCACCTGTTGGCACGGTACTGAGGCGCGGAATAGAGCTTTTCCTGTTCGCATGTGCTCACGCGAGAAGCTCTATCCTTTTGACATAGTACGCAAATCGTCGTCGCCGGGGATTCCGCCGACTCGGGATTTGCGCTACGGTGTTTCCTCGTCGGCCTCGAAATCCACCAGGACCGCCCCCTCCTCGACGGTTTCGCCTTCGGCATAGTGGAAGGCCCGGACCCGGCCGGCGGCGGCGGCGCAGACCGTGTGCTCCATCTTCATCGCCTCGACGATTGCAAGCGCGGCCCCGCCAGGGACATGTTCGCCTTCCCGCGCGATCAGTTTGATGATCGTTCCCGGCATCGGCGCGACGACGGTGCCGGCGGCCGAATCGGCAGCGGCGCTGACGGCGACGGGGTCGGCAAAACGTACCAGCGCCGGGAGTCCGGCCCCGAGGACCGCACGCCGGTCGCCGGCCGAAAGAACGGTTGCCTGCACCGGCGATCCATCCAGTGTCGCGGCGATTACCCCGCCAACCACGACTGACACGTCCTCGACAACCAGTTCCCGGTCCTCGATCTTGACCCGCCAGCCGGCGCCCTTTCGCTCCAGCACGACACCGGCGGCCGCCTCGCCGCCATCGGCGAGCCAGTGCCACGAAGGCGCACCATTGAGGCGCCAGGCCGAACTCGCCGCCCAAGGTCCTGAACCGCTACGTTGCGCTGCCCGCCCGAGATGTTCGAACAAGACAGCAAGTGCGATCGCTTGGTCCGACGCTGCCGCATGGCCGGGGATCAGTGTCTCGCCCTCGCGGTCCACCATATGGGTATCGATCCCGGCAGCGATGAACCGGCGATCGCGGCACAGGGCGCCAAGAAAAAGCAAATTGGTGTGAACGCCCCGGACCGAAATCGCGGCCAGCGCGGGCCGCAGAACCGCCAGGGCTTGGTCCCGGCTCGCTGCGTGGGCGATGATTTTGGCAAGCATCGGATCGTAATGGGGGCTGACCAAATCGCCCGCCCGTACGCCCGAATCGATTCGCAGGTCGTCGGATTCTTCGGGGAACCGGAGTCGCCTTAGCCGCCCGGTCGAGGGCAAGAACCCCTGTTCCGGCGTCTCGGCATAGAGCCGCGCCTCGATTGCGTGGCCGCGCGACTCTATATCCGGCTGCGCCAGCGGCAAGGCTTCCCCGGCCGCGATTCGCAATTGCCATTCCACCAAATCGAGACCGGAAATCATTTCGGTGACGGCGTGCTCGACCTGCAGGCGCGTGTTCATTTCGAGAAAATAGAACGCCTCGGCGCCGTCTTTCCCGCGCGTAACGATGAACTCGACCGTGCCGGCATTGACGTAGCCGGCCGCACGCACCGCAGCCAGCGCCGCCTCTGCCATACGCGCGCGCAGATCGTCACCGAGGCCCGGCGCGGGCGCCTCTTCGATGATCTTCTGGTGACGGCGCTGGAACGAACAATCGCGGTCGAACAGATGCACCGCGTTGCCGTACGTATCGGCGAACACCTGCACCTCGACATGGCGGGGGCGGTCGATGAATTTTTCGACCAGAACCTCACCATTGCCGAACGCGGCGACCGCCTCGCGCCGCGCCGCCGCCAGCGATTCCTGAAAATCGCCGGCGCCCTCGACCCGGCGCATTCCTTTGCCACCGCCGCCCAGGACGGGCTTGATCAAGACCGGCCAGCCGAGCTCGGCGGCGCGATCGTTGAGGGCCGCATCATCGCTGCCCGAATCGGCAAATCCCGGCACCACCGGAACGCCCGCCCCCGTCATCAGCGCACGAGCCTCGGACTTCGAGCCCATGGCGCGGATCGCCGCCACCGGCGGGCCGACGAAAACCAGGCCCGCGCCGGCGCAGGCCTCGGCGAAATCAGAATCCTCGGCGAGAAACCCATAGCCCGGATGAACCGCCTCAGCGGCACATGCACGCGCGGCGTCGAGAATCTTTGCGCTGTCGAGATAGCTTTCAATCGCCGCCTTGCCGCCGATGGCGATGGCCTCATCGGCTTCGGCGACGAACAACGCGCCACGGTCGATATCGGAATGAACCGCCACCGTTGCGATCCCTAGCCTTCGTGCGGTGCGAATGACCCGGCGCGCGATCTCGCCGCGATTGGCGATCAGGATCTTGGAGAACAAGGCGGCCTCAGCCGGCCCAGCGCGGTTTGCGGCGTTCGAAAAAGGCCGCCATGCCTTCCTGGCCTTCGGTCGAGGCGCGGCGCTCGGCAATGCGACAGGCGAGATCGCTGCGCAATTCGTCATCGTCCACGGCGTGGGCCACATCACGAATCAGTTTTTTCGCTTCGACCGCGGCTTCGGGTCCGGACTCGAGTATCTGGCCGACGACGAACTCGCCCTGGGCCGCGAGCGCCTCGTCGCTGGCGACGAGTTCGTGGACAAGGCCAATGCGCCGGGCGTCGTCGCCATCGAACGCCTCGCCGGTCAGGAAGTACCGTTGCGCCGCCCGCGCCCCGATCGCATCGAGGACATAGGGCGATATCATCGCTGGAATCAACCCGAGATTAACTTCGGAAAAGGCAAACCTGCACGAGCGTACCGCGATCGCGATATCGCAACAGGCAACCAGGCCGGCACCTCCGCCCATCGCCGCCCCCTGCACCAGCGCCACCGTCGGCATCGAAAGTCCGTTGAGGGCCGCCAGCAGGTCCGAAAGGCGCCGCGCATCGTCGGTGTTTTCCGCCGCGGAATACGCCGCCATGCGCTTCATCCAGCCGAGATCGGCGCCGGCGCAAAAACTCTTCCCCCGGCCGGTTAGCAGAACGACGCGGACGTCGCCGCTGCCTCGGATATCGTCGATTACGCCGTGCAGACGCTCGATCACCGCATCGTCGAAGGCGTTGCGTTTGTCCGGCCGGTTGAGTGTGACCGTCGCGACGCCCCGAAGATCGAGCTGATAGATGACGGATTCCTGTGCCATTGACGGACCTTTGACATTACATCCTGAACACACCGAACCGGGTTTCTGGAATTGGTGCATTCAGCGCGGCGTCGAGCGAAAGGCCGAGCACCATCCGCGTTTCGGCCGGATCGATGATACCGTCGTCCCATAGCCGCGCCGAGGCGTAGTAGGGGTGTCCCTGGGTTTCGTACTGGCCGTGAATCTCCGCCGCAAAGGCGTCGAGCGCAGCCTCGTCCACCGCCTCGCCGCGGGCTTCGGCGGCGTCGCGCCGGACCTCGGTCAGCACACTGGCGGCCTGCTCGCCGCCCATGACCGAGATGCGCGCGTTCGGCCACATCCACAGGAAGCGAGGATCGAAGGCACGTCCGGCCATGCCGTAGTTGCCGGCGCCGAACGACCCGCCGATCACGACCGTCAGCTTGGGCACCTCGGCACAGGCGACCGCCGTCACCAGCTTGGCGCCGTCCTTGGCGATGCCGCCGGATTCGTACTTCTGGCCGACCATGAATCCGGTGATATTTTGCAGAAATATCAATGGGATACGACGCTGACAGCAGAGTTCGATAAAGTGGGTCCCCTTGAGCGCCGATTCCGAAAACAGGATTCCGTTGTTGGCGAGGATGCCGACCGGCCGCCCGAACAGGCGCGCGAATCCGGTGACCAGGGTCTGACCGTAGAGGCGCTTGAACTCGTCGAATTCGCTTCCGTCGGCGACGCGCGCAATGACCTCACGCACGTCGTAGGGCGTGCGGGTGTCGCGCGGCACCAGGCCGTAGAGCTCGTGCCCGTCGTAGAGCGGCTTGACAATCTCGCGGCGCGGCGGCTGGGCGGGTTCCGACAGATGCCCGACAATGCGGCGCGCAATCGCCAAGGCATGACGATCGTCCTCGGCGAAATGGTCGGCGACCCCCGATTGCCGAGTGTGAACGTCGGCGCCGCCCAGTTCTTCGGCGGTGACGATTTCGCCGGTCGCCGCCTTCACCAACGGCGGGCCGGCCAAAAAGATGGTCCCCTCGCCCTTGACGATCACGGTCTCGTCCGACATCGCCGGCACATACGCCCCGCCCGCTGTACACGATCCCATCACCAGGGCGATCTGCGGAATTCCTTCCGCCGACATGCGTGCCTGATTGAAAAAGATGCGCCCGAAATGATGCCGGTCGGGGAAAACTTCGTCCTGTTTGGGCAGATTGGCACCGCCCGAATCGACGAGATACAGGCACGGCAGCCGATTCTGGCGGGCGATATCCTGGGCGCGGAGATGTTTCTTGACCGTCAGCGGATAGTACGTCCCGCCCTTGACGGTAGCATCGTTGACAATGACGACGCACTCACGGCGGTGCACGCGCCCGATGCCGGTAATCAGCCCGGCGCTGGGAATCTCATCGTCATAAATGCCATGGGCGGCAAACGCCGAAAATTCGAGAAACGGCGACCCGGGATCGAGCAGCAGGCGCAAGCGTTCGCGTGGCAACAGCTTGCCGCGGTCCTGATGGCGCGCGCGGGCGCGGGCATTGCCCCCTTGTTCGATGGCGGCGGTCTTTTCGCGTAGGTCGCGAACCAACGACTCCATGTGCGCCGCGTTTTCCGCGTAGGCGGCGCTGCCGGGATCGAGGGTCGATTCGAGGGCCGTCATGCGGCGCGACGGGCTTACCAGCCGCCGGTTTCGAGCCAACGATCGAGGTGACCGAGGCGGTCGGCGCCCCAGAACGGCTCGTCGTCGGAAAAAAAGAACGGCGCCCCGAAGACGCCGCGCTCGAGGGCGGCGTTGGTTTCGTCTTTAAGGCGCGCCTTGATGTCCGGATCCTGAATGGCGGCGAGAAACGCCTCGCGTTCGACGCCGAGACCCGCTGCAATTATGGCCGTCTCGTCGGCTCCCGAAACGTCGCGGCCCTCGCCGAAATAGGCGGCATAGAACGCCTGCGCCAGTGCCTTGGCGGTATCGGCCGCGCCGGTCTGTTCAAGCCAGTAGAAGCCGCGTGCGGCCGGCAAGGTGAAATGGGGGAAGCCGGGCGGCATCTTGATCGGCACGTCCAGCAACCGGGCGCAGCGCACAAGATCCCGCGCCGAATAGTCGCCCTTCAAGGGGTATTGCATCAGCGGCCCGGTGCCGACCGCCTTGAACATCGCCCCCAACATGATCGGCCGCCACCGCACCGTGCGCCCGTGACGCGCGGCCAATTCGTCGATCTGAAGGCTGCCGAGATAGGCGTACGGCGAGGCGAGATCGAAATAGAAGTCGATTGGCGCGGCCATGACCGGAGCCTCCTGTGGTGGGCGAAGGGTCAGGCCGCGCGTTCGAGCGCAATCGCGGTCGCTTCGCCGCCGCCGATGCAAAGCGAAGCAATTCCGCGCTTGAGGTTATGGGCGCGCAAGGCGGTAATCAACGCACCCATGATCCGCGCGCCCGAGGCGCCCACCGGATGGCCCATCGCACAGGCACCGCCATAGACGTTGACCGCGTCATGATCGATACCGATATCGCGCATCGCCGCCATGGTGACGACGGCGAACGCTTCGTTGATTTCGAACAAATCGACGTCGGTGCGGGTCCAGCCAACACGTTCGTACAGTTTATTGATGGCCCCGATAGGTGCCGTAGTGAACCAGGCAGGTTCCTGGGCATGGGTGGCGTGGCCGAGAATTCGCGCCAGCGGCGCGAGGCCGCGTTTTTCGGCCCCGGATTCGCGCATCAACACCAGCGCCGCCGCACCGTCAGAAATGGAACTTGAATTGGCCGCCGTGACCGTTCCGCCCTTGCGGAAAGCAGGACGAAGGCGCGGGATCTTGTCGAGATTGGCCTTGAAGGGCTGTTCGTCCTTGTCGACGACCGTCTCCCCCTTTCGGGTCTTGACCGTTACCGCAACGATTTCATCGCTGAAGGTGCCGTTTTCGTTGGCGGCCTTGGCGCGGGTCAGCGAGGTCACGGCGAACTCGTCCTGCGCCTCACGGGTAAACTGGTAGTGCTGGGCGGTATCTTCGGCGAATTCGCCCATCAGTTTGCCCGGCTCGTAGGCATCCTCGAGACCGTCGATGAACATATGATCGTAAAGCTTCCCGTTCCCCATGCGGTAGCCCGCGCGCGCCTTGTCGAGCAGGTAGGGCGCGTTCGACATGCTTTCGAGCCCGCCCGCCACCATTACATCGGCGCTGCCGGCAAGGATCTGGTCGTGGGCGAACATCGCCGCGCGCATGCCCGAGCCGCACATCTTGTTGATTGTCGTCGCCCCGACCTGACGCGGAATGCCCGCCCCGTGCGCCGCCTGGCGCGCCGGCGCCTGGCGCATACCGGCCGCCAGCACGCACCCCATGATGACCTCGGCGACCTCTTCGGCCGCGACTCCGGCCCGGTCGAGGGCGCCGCGGATCGCCGCCGCCCCCAGTTCCGGCGCGGTCACCGGACTGAGATCACCCTGAAATCCGCCCATCGGCGTGCGCGCCATGCCGACGATTACGATGGGGTCTTCTTGCAGTGAAATAGGCATGACTACGCATCCTTGTCCTGAACGGTGATAGGGCGGACCGGCCGCCGGTCCGTTCGGGCCAGTCTACCGGACCCGGGCAGCACCCGAAACCGGCTTGGACAGGGATAGCGGCGCCGACGCACCGGAAACCGGGTTGGACAGGGGACGTCAACGTGCCCCGGGCAGCCGCCTAACCCGTTTCCTCGAACAACTCGCGGCCGATAAGCATGCGCCTGATTTCCGATGTCCCGGCGCCGATCTCGTAAAGTTTGGCGTCGCGCAATAATCGCCCGGCCGGATAGTCGTTGATGTAACCGCTGCCGCCGAGGCACTGGATCGCCTCAAGCGCCATCCATGTCGCCTTTTCCGATGTGAACAGAATCGCTGCTGCGGCGTCTTTGCGCGTCACCTCGCCCCGGTCGCAGGCCCGCGCCACGGCATAGACAAAAGCCTTCGATGCATTCAACGCCGCATACATGTCGGCAAGCTTTGCCTGCATCAACTGGAACTCGCCAATCGGTTTGCCGAACTGTTCGCGCTGGTGAACATAGGGCAAAACGAGATCGAGGCACGCCTGCATGATGCCGACCGGGCCACCCGCCAGGACCGCGCGTTCGTAATCGAGGCCCGACATCAGCACGCGCACACCCCTGCCTTCTTCGCCCAGGAGATTTTCCGCCGGCACCTCGCAATCCTCGAACACCAGTTCGCCGGTGTTCGATCCGCGCATGCCGAGTTTGTCGAGCTTTTGCGCGCTCGAAAATCCGCTCATGCCGCGCTCGATAATGAACGCGCTAATGCCGCGGGCGCCCGCGTCCGCGTCGGTTTTGGCGTAGACCACCAGCACGTCGGCGTCGGGACCGTTGGTGATCCACATCTTGGTGCCGTTC
>CAZTAK010000010.1:58285-58533 GCA_964611585.1 uncultured Alphaproteobacteria bacterium | reverse complement strand
TGTCCTCGTTGACGGCAAATGCCGCGTCGGAGGCGTAGTCAACTAGATAGCGGCCATCAACCATTGTCACTTCTCAGTCGTTTGCGAGTGCTATACTGTCCGCGGCTCTTTCACAGTCGGAAGTTCTGACTATAATCAGATCATGGGATGCTCAGTATTGCCACACCAAACAGTCTAGAACGATACAAAGTATAGCCTTCGCGTGTTCATATTGCCGGACAAGAATTCACTTACGCCCTGTATGTGAC
>CAZTAK010000010.1:37316-58275 GCA_964611585.1 uncultured Alphaproteobacteria bacterium | reverse complement strand
TGGGTTCAATCGGTTTGATGCCAGATATAGGACACTTTTCCCAAGACGACGGGACCAGCGCTTCGATCGCGGACGCGGCGTGTCTTGGGCGCGCGGCGCGGTGAAGGGCGACCGGCGCGGCGAACCGACCATAGATCCTAGTTGCCGGAGCTCCTGCACTGACGGGATAGCGGGATCCCGGCGTTATCCGCCGACGGTGGTTCTAGTTTTTGCCCGGTTCGGGCAACGTGGAGAAAAGGCGTGAAGCTAACCGATGCCCTAATAGGTGAGCACGGTGCGTTCTTTGCTCTCTTCGATACGATCGAAGAGATGGCGGGCACCGTGGGAGATGTTGCCCAAATCGAAAGCGCCTCCGCGGCTCTGGCGGCCGAAATAAGATCTCATGCGAGACTGGAGGAGAAATTGCTTTTTCCCGCGCTCGAACCCCTTGAGGGCTCGAGCGTTTTGTTTGCCAAAATGCGAGCCGAGCACGAGAGAATCAGGCGCGGGCTTCAGCGCATCGAAAACGCACGAGACATCAACGAGGCGCTTGAGGCGGTTCGCCAGACGCTGATCATCGTGCGCGCGCATTTTCAGAATGAAGAAAATATCCTCTATGCCTTTGCCGAGAAGGTGCTTGATGATGAAACGCTATCGCAGCTCGGTGAGGCGTGGGCCGCCGCTCGAAAAAAGGCGAAGGCCTAAACAATGAATTTGCCGGTGACGGCGGAGCGCGGTCTCATTTCAAATGCAAGAAACATTCGATCGGTGACGATACCGTATGCGACGCCATAATCGGCAAGGTTCGTGAGAGGATGGAAGCCTTGCGCCTCGAGGTGCGCCAGCAAATCGATTTAAGTCTATTTGGCATCCTGAGCGAATTGCCGTTGCAGAACCGCGTGCGGGCAAAAGGCCACCACGTGCATTGCGGTCATTTGTCAGGAAAAGCAGCGAGCGCCGCAAATGCCATCCAAATGAACAGGACAATCGGCGCTTCCTCAGACCATAATGGGGGCCGGCTCAGGACGTAGCGCGTGAATACGCCGTAGAGAACTGCCAACGTAATCGCAACGAGGAGACCCGACGAGAACGTGCTGAGCAATCCGTCGAGCATGCGGTCGAGTCGCGTGATTGTGGTGTAGCGCTTTGTATCCGGAGCACGCTCGGCACCGCCCATCGGGACAAGAAATCGGATCAGGCGGTCGAGGGGTCGGTCGAACCGGCCTATCCACGTGCTTCGCCCATGGGCATCTTCTGGTTCTGCCTCCGCATTTTACCGGACGTTTGCCGGGCCTCCCCCTGTGTTGAGTTGCGTCGAAAGAATCGAGACGATCCACGTCTCCATTCCGCGGATCCTTGGGTTTCGAAATTCATTAGTCGATAGCGCCGACCGTCACCCCCCATCGATAACCATTAATTCGCCGGTCATAATACGAGCCCGCGTCCGAATCGGAGCAAGTTCGATCGCCATGTTGCGGGTCAAGTGGATGATTGCCGCCTTCGAACCAGCATAGCCCGACACCCTGGCATAGGTTCGGATGGCAAATGCCGAGGCAATGTTGATGATCGATCCACGGCCCCGCGGGGCCATGAGTTTCGCCACTTCCTGCGCCACAACCCACGAACCAGTGAGATTGGTTTCAATGACTTTGTTCCACTGAAAAATATCGTGTTCCAGGACAGGGGCCGCCGAGGTGTTACCGGCATTGTTGACCAGAATATCGATGGGCCCGTGGGTGTCCGCGGCAATCTTGATCGCGGCCTGAATTGAACCGTGACCGGTCACATCGCAGTAGGCCGCAATCGCCACGCCGCCGGCTACGATGTCGGCGACCAGCACTTCGAGCCGATCCATGCGCCGCGCAACCGCGGTTACTTTATGCTCCCGATGCCGCCAGGACACGCGCGAAGTAATCGCCAAGCCCGGAAGATGCGCCCGTGACAAGCACGCCTCCTCCTGAAATATCAAATCGATCCGCCATGCCCCGCCTCCCCGGGTGACAAGTCCTAAGCCGTATCGGCCAGTAATTCGCCAATGAGCGCGTTGACCCTCGCAGCCTTTTCCATGTGCACCATATGGCCTGCGCCTTCGAGGATCTGGACCGGAATCGAGCTCGGCAGATCGGCCGTTTGGCTGGCCGGCAGAATGGCGTCGTCGGCACCCCAAACCACCTGCACCGGCACTTCAATCTCGGCCAGCCGGTCGCGCAGCGACAGCGACTGAACGCCGCCCGAAAACGACGCCTGCGCAATTGTCGTGAGGGCCTGTTCGACGCCGTCAATGCGCTTGAATTTCAGAACGTCATTGACCATGTCGCGGCTAACCGATTTCGGATCGATGAACAAATCTTCCAGTACCACTTTCATTTCCTTGCGCCGACTGGCTTCAATGAAACCGGAGATGTATTTCATATTGATCTCCGCCCCCAAACCGAGGGGGCAGATCAGCGTTAGGGAAGCGACAATCTCGGGACGGTCCAGCGCCAGCAATAGCGCGCAGCCGCCGCCCAGCGAGTGTCCGACGAGATGGACTTTGCCGAGACCCAATGCCTCAATAAACGCGCCAACGGCACCGGACAGCGTGGAAAGGTCGCCTGTGCCGACTTCCTTGGTCGACGCGCCGTGTCCGGGCAGATCAAGGGCATAGACGGTGTGCCGCCCCGACAACACCGGTTGATTGAACATCCAGGAATTCAGATCGCCGCCAAACCCGTGTAGCAGCAGTACCGGCGCCCCGGACTCTTCACCGGACAGGACGTAGTGCAGCCCTCCCGCCCTGGTTTCAATAGTCTGTGAAACCGGTGCATCCGCAACTTCGTCATCATCAGGAACGCTGTCGGTTGCGAATTTCCCGATGAACGCTTCGATTTCGTCGTCGGAGACGTCCGCCGGTGCGACCACCGCAAGCAGGGTCTTGACGGGCACCGATTTGCCTTCGCCAATTACGATGCGGTGCAAAGTGCCTGACACCGGAGATTCATAGACGTTGGTTATCTTTGTCGTTTCGATTTCAACGATCTCATCGTTGGCGCTGACCTCCGAACCCTCCTGCACCAGCCACTTGACGACGGCGCCCTCGGTCATTTCCATGCCCCACTTGGGCATGGTAATCGCGTGAACGTCGCTCATGCTTTGGAAGCCATGATATCGTGCGCCGCGGCGACAATTTTCGCCGCATCGGGAACCCAGGCGTCTTCCAGTTCGGGTGCGTAGGGCACAGGCGTGTGAGGCGCGGTAATCATGCGGATAGGCGCCTTCAGGGAATGAAACGCCTTGTCAGCCACCAGTGCCGAAATGTCGGTGGCCATACTGCACCGAGGATTGGCTTCATCGACGACGATCAGGCGGCCCGTTTCCTCGACGCACTCGATAATCGTTTCCTCGTCGAGCGGCGACGTCGTTCGCGGATCGACAACCGTGCAGGTAATCCCCTCGTCCGCGAGCTGATCCGCCGCGTCATTGGCCATCGTGACCATTCGCCCAAGCGCGACGATGGTAATGTCGTCGCCCTCACGCGTCAGGTTCGCTTCACCGAAGGGTATTGTGTAGGCCTCGTCGGGAACTTCTTCCTCGACGTTGTACATCATCTTGTGCTCGAAGAAGACGACGGGGTCGTCGTCGCGGATCGCCTGTATGAGCAAACCCTTGGCGTCGTATGGCGAAGACGGCATCACGACCTTAAGCCCCGGGACATGCGTAAAAATTGAGTGCGGACTTTGGCTGTGCTGGCTGGCGGCGCGAATGCCGGCGCCATACCGTGTACGAATGACCAGGGGCGTCGTCGCCTTGCCACCGAACATGTAACGGAACTTCGCCGTCTGGTTATAAATCTGATCGAAGCAGACGCCGAGAAAATCGGCAAACATGAGCTCCGCGATCGGGCGCAAACCTGTAAGCGCCGCCCCGGCGCTGGCGCCGATGAACGCACTTTCGGTGATCGGTGTATCAAGCACGCGATCGCGGCCGAATTCGGCGACCATGCCACGGGTTGTGCCAAAGGGCCCGCCCCACGCTTCCTCTTCCCCGGCCCCGCCGGTGCCGCCGATAATATCTTCTCCGATCACGACGACCCGTGGATCGCGGCGCATTTCCTGAGACATGGCCTCAAGAATTGCCTGTCGGTACGATTTCATCGCCATGGCTGCGCCCCTAGTAGGAAAGGTAAACGTCGGTCGTCAGTGTATCGGGCGACACATGCGGCGCGGCGAGGGAATCTTTCACGGCTTCGTCAATCTGTGCTGCCGCCTCGGCATCGATAGCGTCGAGTTGCCCCTCTTCAAGAAGACCGGCCTCGGTGATTCGGCTGCGAAAACGGACAAGCGGATCCTTGTCGCGCCGTAACTCGTCGATTTCTCCGGGCCCGCGATAACTCTGGGCGTCGCCCTCAAAATGGCCATAAAACCGGTCGACCGTAAGATGGAGGACGGTAGGTCCCTCGCCCGCCCGCGCCCGCGCCACCGCTTCGGCGGCCGCTTCGTGGACGGCAAAAAAATCGACCCCTTCCGCACGACGCGATGGAATACCAAAGCCTTCGGCCCGTTTTGAAATGTCCCCGGCGACCGCCCAGGAGCTTGCCGTCGCCTCGCCCCAGCCGTTGTCCTCGATAACGAAAATCATCGGCAGTTTCCAGACCGCCGCCAAATTCAGCGATTCCTGTGTTGTGCCCTGGTTCGCCGCGCCGTCGCCAATAAAGGCCACGGCAACCGCACCGGTCTTGAGCGTCTTCGCCGTCAGCGCGGCACCACAGATCAGCGGTGGCCCCCCGCCGACGATCCCGTTCGCACCGATCATGCCTTTGTCGAAATCGGCGATATGCATGGATCCACCCTTGCCGCCGCAAAGGCCACCCTGTCGCGCATAGATTTCGCGCATCATCGCGGTGGTATCGCAGCCCTTGGCAATGCAGTGACCGTGTCCACGGTGGGTACTTGAAACAAAATCCTTGTCGTCGAGGTGCATGCACACGCCGACCGCGCACGCCTCCTGACCGGCATAGAGATGGGCGTTACCTGGAATATCGCCTTTTGCCAGCTCGATGTGCAGACGATCTTCAAAAGCGCGGATCGTCCGCATGTCCCGATAGGCCCGAATCAGTTCGTCACGGCTCAGCTGCATCCCGTCCTCCGCGGTCAATCAAATCGTCTGGGAGAACCGGCCCGCGCCGCTCCCATCTCCAGACAAATCCTCGTTGTTGGCGCCCTTAGCTCAGGACACGCCCCCCGTCCACATTGATAGTCTGTCCGACGATGTAATCCGAATCTTGCGATGCCAGGAACACGGCAGTGCCGACCAGATCGTCGGGAACGCCGGTGCGGCCATAGGGGGTTTCCTTCTTGCCGCGCCGCTTGATTTCTCCCGCTTCCATGATTCCCTGCTCCGTCAGAATCCGGTCAATCTTGTTCCACATCGCGGTTTCAATCAGGCCGGGTGCGATGGCGTTGACGTTTATTCCGTGGGCGATGAGACCGAGCGCCGCAGACTGAGTCATGCTGATCACCCCCGCCTTGCTGGCGCAGTATTGTGTTGCCCGCGGCCCGCCCCGCCGGCCGGCTTCCGAAGCCACATTGATGATCTTGCCGCCCTCCCCCTGTTCAATCATCTGGCCGGCCACGGCCTGCAGCACGAAGAATGCGCCTTTGAGATTCGTATCCATCACGTGGTCCCAACTGTCTCTTGTGACTTCCATGACTGGCTGAATATCGACGACGCCGGCACTGTTGAACAGGATATCGATGCGCTGGGCCTCGCCCGCGACTGCCGCCACCATGCCGTCGATTTCGGCCTGTTGGGTCACATCGGCGCCGAGCCCAAAGGCCCGCCCGCCCGCCGCTTCGATTTCTGCGGCAACAGTCCGCGCCTGGTCGGGTGCGATATCGACAATGGCACAATGGGCACCTTCGCTGGCATACCGCAAGGCGACGGCGCGGCCGATACCGGCGGCTCCCCCGGTGATAACGGCGACCTTGTTCTTCAGTTTCATGCTTCTCTCCAAAGCAAATCTTGCACAACGATTCCGCTTGAGATCAGGGGAAAAGGAACGGAGATCGTATTGAATCGCGATCCATGTGGAAACCGTCGGTTGATCTTTTGCGCCCGATTCTTGGCCAAAATGAAAGGCGTCGAGGCGGTCTGTCGAGCTCACTTGCCCGGGGCGCATTCCTCCCGGCGCATCAATCTCGGAGGTTGGGGCCGGTTTGCGGGGCCCCGGTTCTGCACCGCCCCGTGGCCCGCTACCTTGCCCGAAGACCCGCCACTCTCCGCAAGAGTCGATGCGCGGTCGGTGAGAGCGCGCCAGATAAGCCACCGCAGAATTTGGTACGACTCCGGCGCCGCGGTGGTTGCGCCGCCCTTGCGACAAACCAAAAAGTTTCGCCAGGTGCCATCGCGATCAACCTGGGAACCCGGCAACAGTTGTCGGGGTTTCCGGATCAATCGCCGTGTCGATTAACAAGCTATTGATTCCATGTACCTCTTTAGAGCCTATTTGGGGCGGAGGATCGGGTCGCAAACTCTAAGAACGGCGCGGTCAGGGGTGTCCCTTTCCTAGGCTTGGGTATACCGGCATAATCGCGCCCGATTGAGATTGGTCGCGGCGTTCCACGGCGACAAGTTTCGCCGTGTGACAGGCAGCCCAAAACCGGGACTACTATATTTTATCGAGCCCGCCTTGAGAGGGCTCATACAGTTGGGAGGAAGAAAAGTGAGTTATTTTGAATCGACGGGCCCCGCCGCCCGAATTCGACTGCTATTGCAGATGTCGGCCGTTCTTGTGCTGACAGCGTTTGTCATTGTATCCGGCCACTCGAAGACAGCGATCGCGCAAGCAGACACGCTCGTCATCGCGGCTGTAACGACGCCCAAGGGTTTCGACCCGGACGTCTGGGTGCCGGGAATGATCGAAAGTGTCGTCAACGTTTACGAAGGCCTGACACGCTATGGCCGCAAGCGCGACGCCAACGGGCGAATCGTCATTGATTCGTCGGTGGTCGAAGGCCATTTCGCCGAAAGCTGGGACGTGTCGGACGACGGCAAGGTCTATACCTTCAAGCTGCGCGAAGGGGTAATGAGCCCGTTCGGCAACGAAATGACTGCCGCCGACGTCGAGTGGGGCTGGGCAAAGTCGAAGCCTCAGGGCCGTACGGGCGCGTTCCTGATCCGCGTTTCCCGCGTCGAGACCGTGGTAGCCGTCTCCAAGTACGAGGTTCGGTTCACGCTCAATTCGCCCAACGGAATCTTTCTCAAGGTTCTGGCGATCTACTCGCCGACCGTCTACGACTCGGTCGAAGTCAAGAAACACGCCACCGAAGAAGATCCCTGGGCGCTTAAGTGGCTGACCACCCACACGGCTGGTTTTGGCGCCTATCACCTCGATTCGTTGCGTCCGGGCGAAGGCGCCGTGTTCGTCGCCAATCCCAACTATTACTTTGAGGCGCCCTACTACAAACGCGTTCTCTTCCGCGAGGTGCCCTCACCGGCGAGCCGCGCGGCCCTGATCAAGGCCGGGCAGGTTCAGTGGGCGCAGAATATTCCGATGCAGCAAATGGCTGAATTGATCGCCGATCCCAACGTCAAGGTCGAACGGGAACCGGGCACGGTCAGCGTCAAACTGCTGATGCACGCCAAGATCGAACCCTTCAACGACGTGCGCGTCCGCAAGGCGATCCAGCTCGCGGTCGATTTCGAAGCCATGAACGAGGCCGTGTTCCTGGGCCTGGGCGAGCTCGCCTATTCGCCGATTGCGCCCGCGTTCGAGGGCCATATCAAGGTCTATGAGCCGGTATTCAAGCCGGAAGAAGCCAGGCAATTGCTGGCCGAAGCGGGCTATCCCGACGGCATCGACATTACCTTCGAGTATGCCGACAACGTTTGGTGGGAAGAGGCCGTGGCAATCCAGTTGAAGGATTCGGCAGCCAAGGCCGGCATCCGGATTACCCTCAAACGGATCCCCTCGACGGAAATGAACGCCCGTCGCGGACCGAAACAACGGACGGTGGCGTTTTTGCCATTGGCCACGAACTCGTTCGTTCTCGATCCGGCCTACGCTTTGTCTCTGTTCGCCCACTCGACGGGCACGCAGAATATCGGCGATTACGAACTCACCGAGTTCGACCAGTTGATCGACGATATGATCGTCGAGCGCGACCATGACAAATGGCTGCAAATGGTCGCCGATGCGCAGCGCCAGTATCACGATCAGGCGCGGCAGATCGATGTGTTGTATCCCGGCGACTACGAGGTCATGGCCCCGTGCATCGTCGGTTGGCAGTGGCGCCCTGTGAACTATCCGCACTGGGTCGACCTACATTGCGAGAACTAACCGGTTCGAATTCGTTTGGTTTTTTGTAAAGCGTACTCAATCCCGGGAGCGGGGACATGACGGTCCGGCGATTCGTAATCCGTCGGCTCTTGCTCATGATTCCCCTGCTCCTGGGTATTGTTTTCTTCACCTTCATGCTTGTCCGCATCGGCGGACAAGACGCTGTCGGTATGCTCGCGAGCCCGATGGCGGACGCAGACGAAATCGACCGCATCCGCGCTAGCCTCGGCCTCGATCTGCCGCTGTGGCAACAGTTCTTCATATACCTCGGCAATCTGTTCCAGGGCGATCTCGGTGAATCGTGGCAGACGAACACGCCAGTGCTCGACGAGATAGTGCTGCGGTTGCCAGCAAGCCTCGAGTTGCTGATCTCGGCGATGGGCCTCGGGGTCTTGTTCGGCATTCCCATCGGCCTGCGCGCGGCCTTCCGGCCCAATCGCCGGTTCGATCAAATAAGCCGCTTCAGTTCGATGTTTGGATTCTCGATCCCTACATATTGGCTGGCACTGATGGCCATCTTCGTTTTCTTCTTTCTGTTTAGATGGGCGCCGCCGCCGATGGGCCGGATCAGCCTCGCCGTTTTTCCGCCGCCCGACGTCACCGGGAGTTATTTCCTCGACAGTCTGATCGCGGGCGATATGCAGGCAGCCAAGTCGGCGCTGAGCCAACTGGCAATGCCGGTGATTGTCTTCACCATCATCGTAACGGCGCCGATCATCAAGCAGACGCGCTCGATTGCCATCGAGGTTTTCAACAGCGATTACGTCCGCTATGCGCGGGCTTCGGGCCTGAGCCCGTTTGCCGTCCAGCGCGTGGCCATGCGCAACAGTTTCACGCCGATATTGACGTTCGTCGGTGCCGAACTGGCGAGTCTGCTGGCGGCCGTTTCTCTGATCGAATTGATTTTCGCCTGGGGCGGTCTCGGGCAGTGGGGGCTGAACGCGATCTTGTTCGGCGATTTCGCCGCCGTGCAGGGGTATGTTCTCGTCCTGGCGATGTTTTCCGCTTCCGTCTTTCTAATTGTCGATCTTCTCGTGCTGATATTTGAACCGCGGAGCATGCTGACAAAATGACCGACATCGCCGTCAGCACCGCCGGAATACCCCTTCTGCGACGCGCCCACGGACTTGCCGCGCGCAGTCCCACTTTCGCGGTGGGTTTCGTCATGATCGGCATTTTTGCCGTGGTTGCCTTCATCGCTCCCTGGATGACGCCATTTGGACCGACTGAAACGTTCCCGTACGAAGTTCTGACGGCGCCGGGGAAGAGGTTCTTGCTTGGCTCCGACGGCAACGGCATGGATATACTGACGCGGGTCATGTACGGCAGCCGCTATGCATTCGGCATCGCCATACCGGCCGTCGCCATTGGCCTTGTTGTCGGCCTGCCGCTCGGTCTTGTTGCCGGCTATGTCGGCGGCATGATCGATGAGGTCATGCTTCGCATTCTCGACGTCCTTCGGTCTTTTCCCGTCATCGTGCTGGCCCTCGCCGTCGTCGCCGCGACCGGTCAGTCACTACTCAACGTTATTCTCGTGATCGGGTTTCTCGATGCGCCGATATTTGCCCGGGTGGTACGGGCCGAAGTTCTCGCGTTGAGATCGAGCAGCCTTGTCGAGTCCGCGATCGCGGCGGGCAACCCGAGTTGGCGAATCATGTTCGTCCATGTCCTTCCCAATGCGATACGCGGTGCGACGGCGCAAATCTCGATTCGCATGGCCTGGGCCGTTCGCATCAGCGCGACTCTCGCCTTTATCGGTGTCGGTATCCAGGCACCGGCGCCGGAATGGGGAGCGATGATCCGCCAGGGCGCCGAATATGTCATCAGTGGCGAATGGTGGATCGCGACGTTCCCGGGTCTGGCACTTGTCGGCATCGTGCTCGGATTCAATCTGCTCGGCGACGGTCTGCAGGACCTTCTCGATCCTAAACACGCCGGGTCCGGCAAATGAGTCTGCTCGAGGTTCGAAACCTCCACACCCATTTCATCAGCCGCGACCTCAATCACGAACTGCGGGTCGCCAAAGCCCTGAACGGCGTTTCGTTTGACGTCGAAGAGGGCGAGATTCTGGGCCTCGTCGGCGAGACCGGCGCCGGCAAGTCCTTGACCGCCCAGTCGATCATGCGCCTTCTGTCACCACCGGCGGTGATTGTCGAAGGGACGGTCAATTTCATGGGCCGCGATCTCGTCGCCGCCTCCCCGGCCGAGGTCAATCGGTTGCGCGGGAACCAGATCGCGATGATCGTGCAGTCTCCGCTGTCCTCGCTCAACCCTCTGAAGCGGATTGGCAAGCAATTGGTCGGTATCCAGCGCGCGCACAGCAGCATCAGCGCCCGCGAGGCCAAGTTGCGGGCAATCGAGATGCTCAACACCGTCGGCATTCCCGAGCCGGAGCGCCGCGCCCGGGTCTGGCCACACGAATTGTCGGGCGGCATGGCCCAACGCGTCCTGATCGCGATGGCGCTTATCAACGGCCCGCGGCTGTTGCTGGCGGACGAGCCGACGACGGGCCTCGATGTGACGGTGCAGGCGCAGATTCTCGATCTGCTGCGGACATTGGTCTTGTCGCACAACATGGGTGCGGTCATCATCACCCACGATCTTGGAATCGTCGCGCATTACTGCAACCGCATGGCCGTGATGTTCGCCGGCAGCATTATCGAGCAAGGCCCGGTCGCCCGTGTCTTTGAAGACCCGCGACACCCCTATACCCAGTCCCTCATTGCTGCGACGCCGCAAGTGATCGCGATTGAGGGCTACCAGAAGATCGGCGGCCCGCCACCTGATCTCTATGACCTCCCCGAAGGATGCCATTACCGGGACCGTTGTTCCTCCGCGACCGAAGTCTGCCGGACTTGGCCTCCCCTTCTGACAGTCGGTGACGGACACGAGGCTCTGTGTCACATGGCGAAAGAACCCCCGCAAAGATTTTCGGAGCGGCAGCGTGACCACGCCAATCCTGCAGGTTGACGGACTCGTCAAGCATTTTTCGACGCCGCGCTCGTCGGAAACGGTGCACGCCGTCAACGGCGTGTCGTTCGAGATTGCGCCGGGCGAGACGCTCGGCCTGGTCGGCGAGAGCGGTTCGGGAAAATCGACCATCGGCCGGCTCGTCGTACGGCTCTTGACACCGACCGGCGGCGCGATACGTTTCAGCGGCGACGATATTTCGCATCTGCCGGTGCGGCGGATGCGCCGGATTCGTTCCGACATCCAGATTGTCTTCCAGGACCCTTGGGGTTCCCTCAATCCGCGCATGCGAGTGGGCCGCCTGATCGACGAAATCCTGATGCTTCACACCAATCTTGGCTCGCGAGAGCGCAACGGGAAGGTAGCCGAGCTCGCGGAACGGGTTCACCTGTCCACCGATCTATTGACGCGCTTTCCGCACGAGCTCTCCGGCGGCCAGTTGCAGCGCGTATGCATTGCCCGTGCGGTGGCTACGAAACCGAAGCTCGTCGTCCTCGACGAACCGACCAGTTCGCTCGATTTATCCGTGCGCGCCGGAATACTCGAGCTTCTCGGTGAATTGCAGCGCGACAGCGGCGTGGCAATGCTGTTCATATCGCACGACCTCGACACAGTGCGGCTCGTCAGTAACCGGATCCTGGTTCTCTATCTGGGTTCGATCGTCGAATCGGGACCGGCCGCGACCGTGTTCAATGAACCGGGCCATCCCTACACCCAGTCGCTGCTGTCCGCCCATTTGCCTCCGGATCCGAGAATCACGCTGGCGCACCGGAGGCTGGAAGGGGAAGTGCCCTCACCGCTCAATCTGCCGCCCGGCTGCCCGTTCGCCTCGCGATGCGCGCTCGCCAAACCCGAGTGCCGGTCGGCGTCACCGCCGATGCACGACCTCGACGGCGGGTCGCACCTGGCCGCGTGCATCCGCATTGCCGAGGGAACCAATCTGCTCCCCGCCTGAGATCGTTAACTGGGCCCTGAATGGGCCAGGAGGTTGCGTTGTCCGAAACCACGAAGACCTATTGGGACCATCCCGGCCTGAAGCTTGGAATCGACCGGACCGCCCTCATCGTCGTCGACATGCAGAACGCCTTTCTGCACCCCGACGGCTCCATCACGATCAAGCGCAAGTTCGACATTTCAGGCCTGCAGGTGGCGATCGAACCGTGCCGGGTCCTGGTGAAGGCAGCACGGGCCAAGGGCATCCCGATCATCTTCACGCAGTATGTCTATCGCGCCGATTATTCCGATGGCGGCGTGCGATTGCGTGAGATGACGCCGCAGGTGGTGGGCAGTGGAGCCCTCGTTGCGGGCAGCTGGGACGCGGATTTCTTCGACGGCCTGAGCCCCGAAGCGGGGGACCTTGTGATCCAGAAGAATCGCCCGAGCTCGTTCTATTCGACGCCGCTCGAGTCCAACCTGCGCAGCATGAGGATCGAGAGCCTCGTCATTTGCGGCGTGACGACCAACATTTGCGTCGAAACCACGGCGCGCGACGCGAGCCAACGCGATTATCGCACCTTTGTCGTCGCCGATGCGACGGGCGAGATGGAGCAGGACCGGCACGACGTTGCCTTGAAAACCCTCGGCCGGTTTTTCGCCCGCGTCCTCGACGTTGCCGATGTGCTGGCGGCGTGGAAGGTGTCTGGGGACTAGGGTCTGTACTCAATTAGGACTAACGCATTGAAATTATTGGGCTTGGTTTCGATCATTGCGTCGTCAGGAATGAGGCAAATCAACGTGTTGCGCCTAATTGAGTCCAGACCCTAGGGGCGCTCCCGGCAGGCGTCCAAGATTGAGTGCGGAACCGATCTTGATGTTGCCGCCAACGATTTGAACCGGCGCGCCGTGCCGTTTTCTGCGTAACGGGACTATTCGGCCCTACCCACACCTTCTAGACTGGACCGACCCGAACACAGGAGCGCGATATGGGCGATCCGAATTCTGCCGCGAGTGCGATGAGTGCCGTCATCGTTGGCGTCGAATCGCTCGACCCGACGCTCGCATTCTTCCGCGATGTCGTTGGCCTCGATGCCGGCCCGGTCACGGAGTGGCGCGGACCCGCGTTCGAAACATTCTGGCAACTGCCCGAAGGGGCCAGCGCCCGCACCGTCATGCTGTCCCGGGACGGCGATGATGTGGGCCGCGTCCTGCTGGCCGAGTTTGAGGGTGGCGATCGCAAACCGGTGCGCGCCGAGCCGTTCAAACCGGCGATCGGCTACTTCAATCTCAATCTCTACCCATTCGACATGGCGGCGGCGATGCGCGACATGGAGCGCGCCGGCCTGAGGCCCTGGACCGAGCCCATGACATTGAACCTTGGCGAGGCCGCAGGCAGCGCCGAGGTGGTGACGTTGGAGGGGCCGGACACGACGACCATGTCACTGATTCACCTGCTCGGTGACGAATCGACGGCGATCGGCCGCATGCGCGCCTATGCCTCGGAACATGGCCGCACACGCACAGGCTATAGCTGCATCGTCACCGCGTCCCAGTGGGTCAACGATCTCGACGCTGCGACGGAGTTCTTTTCCGGCGTTCTCGGGTTCACCACCGAGATCGACGCCACAAATGAGTACGCGGCGTCAGCGAAGCTGCTGCGGGTACCGGCCGACTCGACCCGCGCCATCCGGGTCTTCAAAGGACGGCACATGTTCGGCAAGGTCGAGATCCTGAAATTGATCGGGCACGAGTTACCGTCGCTCGAAAGAACCGCTAAGCCGCCAAACTACGGCACCATCGCTCAATGCTTCGATGTCGAGGATGGGCAGCGGGCGGAGGACCGATGCCGGGAGATTGGTGCGACGGTGCTGAGCCCGTTGCAGACGATCGACCTGCCGGGGATTGGTTCGCGCCGGGCTTTTCTTGTGCGCTCGCCCGGCAGCGGCGCTCTGGCTGTCCTCTACGAACGACCGGCTTAGACTCTCGCGACCACTGGCAGGTTCCAACCAAGATCGAAGTGATCTTTGCCTTCATCGCCGGGCGCCTCTCGAATCGGTCGCCCAGGGGCCCCCGAATCAAGATCGAGATCGCGATACGCAACATCGCCGCCGAGACGCTGCGCTGGGCGCCCGCAAGCGCAACCTTCGGGCAACCATCTGGCCGCATAGCGACCGCTGGTTGCAAACCTTGACTCAAGTCAAGGTGGGAGGGGCGCCAGCACTTGAGAATGAATCTGGAACGCCCTATTAATTGTGCAATGTCTGTGTATGAATTCTTGGAAGAATCCATACAATAGACGAGGGGTGAGTTAGATCAGGGGAGCCCCGTCGTCCTTGATGCACGAAGCCGCGGTTCGTTCGAGCGGCTGGTCGTCAAGACGCAAACCGAAGCCCTTGGGGAAGACCTCGAAGGCGGTGACAATCTCGTTTTGCGGGATTGGGCCGAGAATACCTCCGAGGAAGGTTGGAAGATAAGAATCCTTGAAGTCCAAGATCCTGAGTCCGTAGATTTCACGCCGGAGTCAGATTTCCGCAGGAGTGCGGGGCCGGGCGCTTAAAGCAGCGCCGCTTTAGACCTCGGGATGTGGTGGGGGCCGACCCCTCTGCGCCCGGGAAACGAAATCTTGGGGGGGTTGAAAGCAGGATCGATGGCCCATTTCGATTTGCGAGAATTCATGGATAAGCTCGAGGCGGAAGGCGAGTTGTGCCGCATCGATAAGAAAGTTGACACCTATCTCGAAGTTGGCGCCATTGCCCAACGATTGGCGGAGCGCGGCGGACCCGCCGTACATTTTACCAGTGTCAAAGGTTCCAAGAACGGCGTGACCCTGGCAGCCGGGCTCGTTGGCCGTGGAATGAAGGGCCTGTGGTCAAAGGTGTCGGTCGCCCTCGAAATCGATCCCGCATCCGATTACCCGAAGGTTCTCGAAGAGGTTCTGCGCCGCCGCGAATCCCCAATTCGACCCATGGAGGTCGGCGGCGGCCAGTGCAAAGAGGTTGTGGTTGAAGCCGATTCGGTGAATCTCAAAGCGCTTTCGGCGCCGCACCTGCACGAAGGCGACGGCGGTGAGTATCTGACGACCTGGGCATTCACGGTGGCGCAGGAGCCAGGGGGCGGTTACCTCGCGTGGGACGTGCTGCCTTTGATGGTTACGTCGAAGAACACACTGGCCGGTGTGCTGCCCAAGGACAGCGCCGTCGGGCAGATCTACCGCAACGGCTATGCGAGCGAGGGCAAACCGATGCCCTTCGCCATCGTTCTCGGCGCCGTTCCGACGGCGACGATGGCGGCCTCCTTCCGCATCCGGCGCGGCAGTACGACCAAAGCCGAAATTGCCGGAAGTCTGCAACGCGAACCGGTGCAGATGGTAAAATGCGAATTAAGCGATCTTCTGGTTCCGGCGTCGGCAGAGATGATCCTTGAAGGTGTGGTCAAGCCGGATGCAACAGCCGAAGTCGGCCCCTTCCCGGGTTCATTCGGCTACTCGGCGGGCGGCGCGGAAGAGGGCACGGTTTTCGAAGTCCAGACCATTACCCACCGCAAAGACCCGGTCATTCCATTCTGCAGTTGGGGCACGCCGACCTGTGATATTCACATCGCGCGCGGACTCGATGCCGACGCCCAGCTCAAGGCTGCGTTCGAGGCTCAGGGGGCGCCGGTCGTCGGAATCTTCACACCGCCATGGCTTGCCGGAAGTGTCGTTGCCGCGACCACGAAAGTTCCCTACACGGCGTACGCGCAAGCCGTCGCGGGAGTCGTTCGAAATACGGAAGCGACGAAGTACACGCCCTATATTCTGGTGTGTAACGACGACATTGACATCACCAACCCGGTCTCACTGTTCCATGCGATGGTGACAAAATGTCACCCCGAGCGTGACACATGGATCATCAAGAATTCTGAAGCCGCGGCAGATGCGCCCTACCTCACGGCGGAAGAGCGGAAACTCGGCAAGGGCGCGGCTGCAATATTCGATTGCACATGGCCGCTCGACTGGGACCGGTCGATCGCGGTGCCGCCAAAAGTCGACTTTGCCAATAGCTATCCCGAGAATATCAAGGAAAAGGTACTCGCGGAATGGAGCGCTGGACTGGGGTTCCCCAAGGAAACGGATCGTCCAGCTTGACTGGTTTGAGTGCCGGGACAAACGTCGAACCAGAGGGTTACGCGATGGCACCTACCGACAACGACCGAGAGTTGGAATTGTGCGGGAACGATGTGCCGTTCGCGACAGGATTCCGGCGAACTGGGAAACAACTTGTGGCCTGCCCGCAGGACGGGGAGGGTAAGGCCTCACACCAATCGGGGAGGCAGTAACATGCCGTACTACGACCTTAGGGAATACATGGACGCCTGCGAGAAAGAGGGCGAAATGGTAACCATCGACCAGGAGGTCGACTGGAACCTCGAAGCCGGCGCCATCTCGCGGCGCATTTGCGAAATCGGTGCGCCGATGGCGTTCATGTCGAACATTCGCGGAGTCACCAACGGCGCCAGCATTCTCGGATCGCCGCTTAGCAAAGGTTGGCATGGCGACTTTTCCCGGGTTGCCCTGGGGCTCGAACTCCCCGTCGACACGTCCTACGAAGTCTTGATGGATGAATACGCCACGCGGATGGCGAACCCGGTGCGTCCGCTCCAGGTCAAGGAAGGCCCCTGCAAAGAGAACATCATTACCGGCACCGACATCAACCTGTTCGATTTCCCCGCTCCCTACCTGCATGACGGCGACGGCGGGCGCTACATCGACACCTTTGGCGTGACGGCCTGCAAGGACCCCGACAGCGACTGGGTGAACTGGGGCGTCTATCGCCACATGATCCACAAGAAGTCGATCATGGGCGGCATCGTCAATCCGTTCCAGCACGTCGGCATGATCTACTATCAAAAGTACGAAGCGCGCGGCGACGCCATGCCGTTCGCGGTCTTTTTCGGCGGCTGCCCGACATCGGCCATGATCGGCTCGATGAGTTTGCCGGCTGGTGTCAGCGAAGGCGAGGTGGCGGGCGGCCTGCGCCGCGAGCCTTTGGCCCTGGTCAAATGCGAGAGCAACGATCTGCTGGTGCCGGCAACGGCGGAGATCGTCATCGAAGGCCACGTGCGGCCCTATGAACGTTGGGACGAAGGCCCGTTCGGCGAGGCCACCGGCTACCGCGCCAGCCCGCGTATGCCGCGGCCCGTGTTCCGGGTCGATTGCGTCACCCACCGCGACAATCCGATCATGCCGATCAGTTGCGCCGGCACCGACCTCGACGAATGCGAGGTCCTGCTTGGCGTGTTCAGCCTGACGAACGGCATCCGCCGCGAACTCAAAACCGCGGGTCTGCCGGTCAAGACGGCCTTTGCACCGCCAGGTCTCAAGTTCGCCCTGCTTTTCGTATCTGTCGAGAAGGGGCATGCCGGTATTGCCGACCGCGTCGCTTCGGTCGTGCGCGGATCGAAAATGGGCGTTTTCTTTCAGTACGTGATGGTCGTTGACGACGATGTCGACGCGACCAACTATACCGACGTACTGCATTCGGCCCTGACCCGCTGCCATCCCGCCAGGGACATCCAGGTGTTCGATTTGGCGCCGGGACACGCGCTCATTCCGTTCAGCGATCTGCACGACAAGATGCACGCCCGCGGGGCTGCGGTCACCTTCGACGCAACGACGCCGGTCGACTGGAAGTCCAACGTCGATTCTGCACAGCGCATGTCGTTTGATGGCAGCTTTCCCGGCGCCCTTCGCGGAAAAATTGTTGCTGGCTGGGAAAATGACTACGGGCTGCCGAACCAGGCGGGCAAATTGCGTTAGGTCTGGCGAGCGGCCTTCACACAACCACAATCGGCGGGGTACCTCCCCAACAGGGATCGCTGCCCCGCCCTTTATTTTCGCCGCGCTCGGCGATTTCCGAAAGCAAAGTCGGCATAAGGGGCGGATCGACGGCGATGGCAACGTCGTCTTTCGATCTTTCGTTGGCGCGCGAACCGTCGCGCAGGTGAACGGTCGCCTGACCCGGTCCGCGTTCCCGTTCCCCGCGCTGACGGCATCGGGGTAGCGGTCTTGGCCCCGGGTAGCGGTCTTGGCCGAAGTCATGGCCGAGACCGCGCGCGCTCGGTTGGTTCGCCGCCTGCCGGCGATGGATTCGCACAGCCGCCACGGCATCGGTTGTTTGCTTCGTTGAAAACCCTTTGATCGTAAGGAGGAACGACGATGACCGGCACCAAGGCAGTCCGCATCAAGACGGATCCCGACCCTTACGAGCCCATCCGCATCGCGCTCGGGTACCGGGTAGGCAACCTCGTGTTCGTATCGGGACAGGCGGCCCTCGATATCGACGGAAATCTCGTCGGCATCGGCGACTTCGACGCCCAGGCCGAGCAGACTTTCGCCAACTTGAAGCGCGTGCTTGAAGCCGGCGGTTCGGGCCTCGACAAGGTGATCAAGGTTAATATCTATCTCACCGACATGAGTCATTTTCCCAAGATTGTCGAACTTCGCGAGCGCCACTTCACGAGGCCCTACCCTGCCGACACCATCGTCGAGGTCGGCGCGCTGGCACGTCCCGAACTGATGATCGAGATCGAGGCCATCGGGATTGTGGGCGGCGAAATGATGGGCTAACGCCGAGCGGCGGCGCCGCTTGTTTGGTGGCGTGTGACCGATTCAATGTCGCTGTCCTTGCACGGTTCGTGACCACCAGTGGGGGCCGCGCACAGCATATTCTTTGCGCCCTGACGTTCCCTAGAAGGGATCAACGCGATAGAATTAAGTCAACGCGAAGGAGAGCGAACATGACTGTCGAAATCGTAAAATCGGTCTGTCCAAAGGACTGCCCCGATACCTGCGGGATGCTGACTCATGTTGAGGATGGCCGTGTCGTCAACGTAACCGGCGATCCGGATCATCCAATCACGCAAGGATTTTTGTGCGGTCGTTTCCAGCAATTCGAAGGGCTGGTGCATCATCCCGAACGACTTCTGCATCCGCTCAAGCGCAAGAACAAATCGGCAAAGTTCGAACGTGTGTCGTGGGACGTGGCGCTGGACGCGGTGGCCATGCGCTTCCAGGAGATTCTGGAGCGGCGCAATGGAGAGGCGATCCTCCCCTATCATTATCTCGCCCATATGGGCTTCGTCGCCTCGCGTTCCGGCGACCGTCTGTGGAACAGATTGAATACGAGCCGCGTCGGCCTGGAGATTTGCGCCATGGCCGGCGCCGAAGCCGTAATCAGGATGTTCGGCGCCATCCGGGGCACAGAGCCTCAGCATCTCGGCAAGACTCAATGTTATGTCGCCTGGGGCAAGAACCCGAAAGCGACGAACCTGCACGGCCACGTGCTGACCAAGGACATTCACCCGACCATCGTCGTCGATCCCTTCCGCTCCGAGACCGCGGAAATCGCCGATCTATATGTACAGCCGCGCCCCGGTACCGATTCAATGCTGGCCATCGGGCTCATGCGCCTGCTGATCGAGCGCGACTGGATTGATGCTAACTTTCTTGCTGAACGGACCACCGGGTTCGAGGCGGTGCGTGAGAAGGTGATGGAGGTTTCGCTCCAGGATGCGGCGCAGGCGTGCGGCGTTCCGGTCGCGCAGATCGAGAAATTTGCCGAGCTTTATGCCACCAACCAGCCGTCTTTGATCCATATCGGGGTCGGAATTCAGAGAAATACGAATGGTGGCGAGATCGTCGCCGCTATCGCCAATTTGGCAGCGCTCACCGGCCAGGTGGGAGTGTTGGGCGGCGGGGCGATCTACGCCAACTTCGATTGGCCGATGGGCGACATCAGCCATGCCGAACTGCGTACCGAGGGCCCGAATTTCTACAACATGATCAAGCTAGGCGAGAATCTGACGAACGACGATGCCATACAGGCGCTGTACGTATTTAACTCAAATCCGGCGGCGACCGCGCCCAACCAGAATCTCGTACACAAAGGATTGGCGCGCGACGACTTGTTTGTGGTCGTGCACGACATGTTCATGACCGACACGGCCATGCGCGCCGACCTGGTGCTGCCTGCCTGCTCCTACGCTGAGCAGTGGGACGTCCACCGCTCCTACTGGCATGACTACGCTCAGATCAACAAGCCGGCGATCGAGCCATTAGGCGAATCGCGCTCGAACCATTGGGTGTTCAGTCAGATCGCCCAGCGCATGGGATTCGATGAGCCCTGCTTTGCCGAGAGCGAAGAAGAGGTGGTGCATAATCTGCTTGAAGGAACCTCTCTCGACTTCGAGGCGCTGAAAGCTGGACCGGTACCGTGCCAGCCGTTGGAACAAACCAGCTTTTCGGACGGTCGTTTCCCGACGCCGAGCGGCAAGATGGAACTCATGGTACCGACCTTCACGCCGGCCAAACCCGTAGACGAACATCGTTACCGTTTCATCACGCCGAAAAGCCGCCACCTGCAATCGAGCCAGTTGTTCAACATCGAGCGCAAGTTTGCCGCTGTGCGCGAACCCACCGTCTACCTCCACCCCGACGATGCGGAGAACGAGGGGATCAGCGAGGGCGAGAGCATCCGTCTTTGGAACCGGCGCGGAGAGGTGGAGCTAGTTGCGCGCCTTACCGAACGTGTGCAGCCCGGTCTCGTCGTCAGCTACATGGTGCGCTGGGGCGCGAACGCCAACGCTACAACACCCGACTCGCCCGCGGACATGGGCGGCAACTCCACCTTCCACAGCAATTACGTCAGCCTGGCCTCTGCCGGTTGAAAATCCGGGTGCCGACAGGTACCCCCAGCGGCGGCACGAACTTGGGCCGGC
>CAZTAK010000010.1:26886-37216 GCA_964611585.1 uncultured Alphaproteobacteria bacterium | reverse complement strand
GAACTTGGGCCGGCGGCACGAACTTGGGCCGGCGGCGGCAATGATGCGGGATGCGAGGCAGGCGCCCGGGAGAGGCGACGAACGAGGTGTCCGTCACGCCCTCCTGGGGCTGCGAGATCGGTGGTAGAGGGCGCGCACGCTAAGCGGTGTGCATCGACTCAATTTTCCAAGACACCGCCCCGCGCGCACTCCCCCGCCCCGTCATTCGGTGCGCGACAAATTGAACAGGCGTAACGAATTGTCCGGCTGCCAGGAGATACCGGTGATGTCGCTTCCGGTCGCCACCTGCGTAATATATTCCACGATCGGTATAACAGGAATCTCATCCATCATGATTTCCTGAATTTCGGCCAGCATCTCGTTGCGCTTGTTGTTATCGACCTCGACCAGGCTCCCGAACAAGAGGTTGTCAAGCAGATCGCTGCTGAAGTTCGCGGAATTAAGGACACCTCCTTTAGCAACGGAAACGAAGCTGAGGAGGGTTGCATAGGCGGCATCCGGGCCGATCGGCACGATATGGTCCGTCAGGCCCATGGGCAGATCTCTCTTTACCAGCTCCCTATCGCCATATTGGGCCATCGGGATGGGATCAAGAGCGATCGAAATGCCGATATCCTGAAGTGCGGACCGAATCAGCGTTGCCGACGGGCCGACCACCGATTCCACCTCGAGAACATAGACCAGCTTGAAGGCGTCCGGAAACGCCTCCAGGCCCTTGCCCTCCGGGTAGCCGGCCTCGGCCAGAAGCGCTCTCGCCTTCTCCGGGTTGTAATCATACTGCGTGCTTGCCGCGTGGAATCCCGGGAAGGCCGAAGGGACGAGACTGGCCCACTTACGCGCTTTATCGAAATAGCTGGTGTCGATGATTCTCTGATACGGCAGGGCATGCGCGATCGCCTTGCGAACCAGGACGTTGTCGAAAGGCGGCACATTGTAGTTGAGGATCAGGTACAGGTTCTTGTTGCCGTAGGTTTCGACCACTTTGACGTTGCCGGCGTTTCTCAGATTCTCATATTCCTTCGGCGTCAGGCGCTCCGCAATATCCGCCTGGCCCGCGCGAAGAATAGCGAGCCGGTTGGAAGTCTGCGGCACCTTGCGCACGATCACCCGGTCGAAGAAAGGCACACCGCGGTAATAATCCGTATTCGACGAAAGAACGAATTCCGAACCCTCGTCCCAACTTTCGAGGCAATAGGCGCCAAAGCCAGCGACGTTCACATTGTTGGCGTAATTGTGGCTCCAGGGATCGTCCTCGGTTGCGTTGGCTTCCATGGTCTCCTTGTCGAAGATCAGAAGGCCGTGAATCGTCAACACCGTCAGGAAAAGCTGGTTCGGGCCCGATTGACGGACCTGGACCGTGTAGTCGTCGATCTTCTTGACCTCATCGCCCAGCTTGCGCGCCGCCACACCGGATTCATCGGGGGCGAATACGGCGGGCGTGAACCCGTCTACCGAGCCCGTGCTCGCCAGAAACCAGCCGATGGGCGAGCTGCCGCTAACCGATTTGGCGCGGGCGAAAGTGTAGAGCACATCGTCGGCGTTGAAAGTGGCGCCGTTGCAGCCCTTGACGCCCTTGCGCAGATTGAAGGTCCAGGTCAGCGTCGCGGGATCGTAGCTCCAGGACTCCGCGAGACGGCCTTCGAACTCACCAAATTTGTAGAGCTGCACACCACCGGCGCCGACTTCGCCTTTGGGGAAGTAGACGAGCGGCTCGAGCATATTGTTCCAGCCCACCCAGTTCGTAACGACCGACGAGGTTGCTCCGTCTGGATTATGACTAACAGGAACACCTTCTGCGAGGACAACCAGGGTGTCCGCTTGAGTCGCGCCGGCCAAACCGGTCGCTGCCAAGAGCGATATGAGAAGTCGCCGAAACCATTTCATTTTATTCGCCTTCCGATTCCATTTTGTTGGACACTCGGGCACCCAGACGAATCGCTCCACGATTTCGAAATCTCTGTCGTGACGCAATACGGTAGGTGGCCCCCCCATCCCCGGAGTTCGCCCGCCTATTCTATCGGTTTGCCGCGCAAACGGTGAAGAAACATGGAATTCATGTTGCAGCGCATAATGTTGCCGCCGTGCGGTTTAGAAGGCGTCCGCGCGGCCCACCTCCGGTTGGGCCCGACCAGGAAGACCGGTCGTTCTTCGATTGCACCTTAACAATAATTACCGAGATCGAAGTGGCGGGCGCCACGGTGCCGCAAGCCGAGGAGGCGCCGCAGTTTGACCGCCTCGAAGGAGGACCGGCTCAGGTTGCCGGACGATGCGCTCGTTGCGGATTGCGATCGACCGGGTTGGCGTTGCAACGCCCGGCAGTGTGCGTTCCGCGTACATGGACTCGCCCGTAACCGAACATTGCGAACGATTTCTATTTTCCGGCAAAGGGATCGGCGGCAGGCGCCTCTGTGTAGACGACGGCGGGCGCTGCGCGTTCGTTGACATAGAGCCGGAACACATCGGGCCGCGCATAGTGGCCGGCGGCATCGAAGTCGTATTTGCCGCGAGCCAATTCATCGAGATCCAATTCGGCTGTCAGGATGGCCGGTCCTTCGAAGTGCGGCCCGGCCAGTACGCCGCCCAAGGGCGAAATGATGCAACTGCCGCCCCGCATGAGCACGGTTTCCGGATCGTCGCCCTGGATCGCCTCGTAATCGTCGGGACAATCGCCCCGCGTGAGGTATTGGCAGGCGCTCAAGACGAAGCACCTTCCCTCGAGTGCAACGTGGCGCATGGTGGCGAGCCAGGTCTCGCGGTCGTCGGCCGTTGGCGCGCAGTAGAGTTGAATTCCCTTCGAATACATCGTCATGCGCAGGAGCGGCATGTAGTTCTCCCAGCAAATGACGGCACCGAGATTTCCGATTGGCGTGTCGAAGACGGGAAGAGTCGATCCGTCGCCAAAACCCCAAACCAGGCGTTCCATCGCCGTCGGCATCAGTTTGCGGTGCCTGCCCAGCAACCGGCCGTCGGGTGCGAAAAAAAGCACGGTGCAATAGAGCGTTCCCAGTTCGCGCTCGATGACTCCGATGACCAGATGAATACCGGCTTCGCGTGCGGCCAGCCCAAGGGCATCGCAGGCCGGACCAGGGACCTCGACGGCGCTGTCGAAATAACGCCGGAAGACGTCACGCCCCTGCGGCGTCCGGCTGCCGACGCGGGCACCGAAATCGAGCCCCTTGGGATAGCCCGATACGAAGGCCTCGGGAAAGACGACGATGTCGGCACCAAGTTTCCCCGACTTCCCGGTCAGTTCATGCACCTTCTCGATGTTCGTCTCGCGATCAAACACGACCGAACTGTCTTGAACGACGGCGGCGGTGATTCTCTGGGACATGACGATTTCCCTTCCCCATTCAGATCGACGGGCGCGAGAGTACCGCGGCGCCGCCCGCCCCGGCGGGCCACGCGGTTCAATGATGATAGACTTCCGCCCTCGTCACAAAGGCCACGAGACCGTGTGCGCCGCCGGGAGGCGCAGTCCCAAAAAGGACCGGTGCGGTGCCGGGTTTCTTTTGACCTCAGGCCGCGCCACACAGTCCTGCGCGGGCGGCCCGCCTCAGGCGGTGTGCACCGTCGCCATCACCGTCGGAGACGAAGCGCAGGTTGCCGGTTTCGCGCGTCCCCCGTCCTACGGTTTGATCGCCTCGATATTGGTGGCGGCAACGTAATCGTTGGCGCGCCGCCCCGGTGCCCAGTCCTCTATGGCTTCGGCGACCCCTTCGTTGATGTCCACGTTTATCGCGGCAAAGCCTATCTCCTCGAGCCAAGTGGAGATCTCCACCACCATTGCCGCACCGCCAATGCAGCTCGCGACCATCTTGAGGTCCGTGGCGAGTTCTTCGGGCAGGGGCGCCAAGGCCACCATGTCCGAAATCGCGATACGGCCGCCGGGCTTGAGGGCCCGAAATATCTCGCGGTACACGGCCGGCTTGTCGGCGGAGAGGTTGATAACGCAGTTGGACATGACGACGTCAACGCTGGAATCGGCGACCGGCAGGTGTTCGATCTCTCCGAGGCGGAATTCGACGTTGGCGACTTCAACCTTGGCGGCATTTGCGCGCGCCTTTTCGATCATCTCCGGCGTCATGTCGATGCCAATGACGCGGCCCTCGGAGCCAACTTGCCTCGCCGCCAGGAAGCAGTCGAAGCCACCGCCACTGCCCAGATCGAGGACGGTCTCGCCGGGCTTCAACGCGGCGATCGCCGTCGGGTTGCCGCAACCGAGCCCCATATTGCTCCCCTCCGGCGCGGCGGCGAGGTCTTCGGCGCCGTAGCCGACGCCGCGCGAGCGGGTTTCGGCCGACATCTCGGTCGGGCCACAGCAGGACTCCGCCGAGCCCCTCGGGGCGCAGCAACTTTGGCTCGCGGCCTTGGCCGCGGCCGCATAGGTGTCACGCACCGACCGGCGGATTTTTTCAGAGGTGAGGTCGGACATCGGGATCACTCCATTGGTTGATCGACGGGCTTCGAAAGAAACTTGAAAAAATGACCTACGCGGCTAGCGCTTTACGGAAAAACTGCGAAAGCAACTCGAGCGTCTCAGGCTCGACCCAGCACTCGACGGTCTGGCCCGAGCGCTTCATGTGAACGAGGCCGGCATGACGCAACTCCTTGAGGTGATGCGAGACCGTCGATGGCGCCAGCCCCAGGTCGCCGCCGAGCTCGCCGACACAGGACCGCGCGTCCGGGGCACAGGCCTCGCCGGGACGGCAGCAACTGGCGAGGTTAAGAAAGATCCCTAGGCGGTGTGGATTGGCGAGCGCCCTGAACATTCCGGCGAACTCATGCGCAGCGATATTTCTATTATTCGACACATTGCGACATTACGAAATATATCGTCTCCTTTCAAGGGGTCCGGTCCGAAATAGGGGGCCGCACCCGGGACCTCAACGGCGCTGTCGAAATAGCGCCGGAAGTCCTCGCGCCGCTGCAACGAACGGCTGCCGACGCGGGCACCGAAATCTAGCTCATTCGGATAGCCCGATACGATGGCCTCGGGAAAGGCGACGATATCGGCGCCGAGTTTCCCCGACTTCCCGGTCAGTTCATGCACCTTCTCGATGTTCGCCTCGCGATCAAACACGACCGAGCTGTCTTGAACGGCGGCGGTGGTAATTGTCCGGGACATGACGATTTCCCTTCCCCAATCGGATTTGCGGGCGCGAGAGTGCCGCGGCGCCGCCCGCCCCGGCGAGCCACGCGGTTCGATGCCAAGTCTTGGGCGGGTTGAGGCTCGTGTCGCGGCCGCAAATGCGTTTCAGTAGTCGTTGAGTCCGGAATACGGCGTCGCGCCATGGGGTTCAAACTCAACCGGCAGTGCAGGATTATGGTCCGGCTCGTACGTGAAGGCGATTTTGTCGTCAGACCAAAAATTCACGAGCGGTCCATCCTTGCAACGAAAAAGCATCAGCGAACCTGTACGCGAGCCGTAGGGCCCATGGCGAATCTCGGGCGGCCGCCAGAAATAGGCGCCGCGGCGCATCAACCCTGTGTTGCCGACGAGTTCGCCCGACAGGAGAAACATCTCTTCGACGACCGGGTGCGTTTCCTGGGAACCCTTGAAACCCTCTTCCCGGCCGCCGGGCAGGGCCACGTTCAACCAGGTCCGTTCCTTCGAGTAGGGGTCGATCCGCAGCGTCCGGCCCCAGAGCCCGGCTCGGAGTTTGGGGTCGTGGGTGGCGGGCACCCATTCGAGAATATTGGCGTCGACGAATTCCGTCAGCCGACTGGCGTCATAGAACCCCTCTGCGGGCTCTTCGACAGCGGCGCGCGGTTCGCCTTCGAAGAAGGTCATCACCACGGTGCCATCTGTCGACGACGCCCGTTCGCGCACGTACCCCGCCGGCAAAAAGGCATAGCAGTACTGTTTGTAAATCCGGTCGTTGATCGTCAGCTCGCCCTCGAGGACAAAGAACTCCTCGTCGGCGAGAAGCCGCTCGGCTCCCTTGCGAACCCAGCCCGCGGGGTATCGGACAATCGTCGTGGACGCCCCCGATTCGTGGTCGATGCTGAGGGTTTTCGACTCGACGTCGTCGCGTGCGCCACCGTAGAGGCCCTTCTGCCACGGCAGCGCTTGGCTCTGAATGAATTCAACATGTGACCGGACCATTTCAGGGCTCCCTTGGGTTGGATCAAGAACTTGGAGACACCTTGCCGCGGGCAGGCCACAACCGGCTCCCCAAATTGCCGGAACTTTGTCGCAAAAGGCACCGGAACAGTCACGTCATACGATATGTGCCCTGGATCTCCGGGATATCGTCCGCCCGGTCCACGAAGTGTTTTACCATAGCAATCAGTTGGATCCTTGATCAAACTGCCGCCTGGATTAACGCAGATCAACGCGCCGACAATCTCCAGGTGTGACGGCCTAATCAACGATTCCGCATCAGGGCAGCAGGACGATCTTGCCGTTGCGGTCCTCGCCCACCTTTCCGGCATGGGTCACGGCCTCGGCCACCTGGTCGAGCGAATAGGTAGCGGCAATCCGCGCCCGAAGCGTTCCCGCCGTGAAGGCCTTGGCCAGAAAGTCATAGATTTCGCGCTGTTCCGCGCGAGAGCGCCTAAACATTTGGCGTGACATGTAATATCCGCGCAACCGGATCTCCCGCCGATACAGCATCCTTGCGGGAATATGACAGGGCTCACCGCTCAAGAGGCCGTAGGCCAGGATCGTTCCCCGGTCGGTCAGACACTCACCGATGCGCGTGGTGGCATCGCCACATACGGCGTCGATCCCGAGCCGAATTGCGGCGCCATGGGTTTCGGCGGCGACGCGCCGCGCCAAGCCGGGGCCGTCCACCAGGACGACGTCGGCACCGATTTCTTTTAATTGCGGAACCAGCGATTCGCGACGCACGACGTTCACCGTCTTGATTCCCCGCATCCGCGCGAGTTCGATCAGATAGATGCCACAATTTGAATTGGCGGCATTTTGAATCAGCCAATCGCCTTTGATGAGATCGCCGAAGTCACGCAGAATAAGCTCGGAGGTAACGGCGTTGAGCTGAATAAGCGACAGCTGTGCCGCATCGCCTTCCGGCGCCGGTACCGCCTGCACCGTTTTGACCCGAATCTGCTGCCGCCAAGCGCCCATTGCGAACGGCAGAAAAACCCGATCGCCCGCCCTGAAGTCGGAAACGCCCCTGCCCACTTCTGAAATGCGGCCGATGCATTCATGTCCGGGAACCGCGGGCAACTGTGGTCTAAAACGGGGTTCACCCGCCATATTCTTGAGATCGACGATATGAATCGGCGCGGCCTCGATATCGACGACAATTTGCCCCGATTGAGGCGGACCCGTTTCTTCCTCGATCAGGGTTGCGACCTTCGCTGGGTCCCCATACTCGCTGTATCGAATGACTTTCATCGTAATCGCCAGTCGATTCCCCACATCGATTCGAGTCCTTTGCACCGCAACAGCCGCTTCGAACCCGTGATGAAAAAACCGCGCGACGGCTCCGAGGAGCTTGGCCGCGCGGCAGCAATAAACGAATGTTGCTCTAGTTCTTCAGCGTAACCGTCTCGTAGCTGAATCGCTGGATTGTGTTGCTGAAGTTCTCAATCCGGCTACTCAATCCGGTCATATCGACCAGTTCGACGAAAAACAGGTTCGGTGCGTTCTCATGGCCAAGCGCCATAAGCTCCTGAACGAGCTCGCGCTGTTTCTCAACGTCGAATTCCCGGAAAGCCCTATCAAGAAGCTCAGCCTCATCGTCGTCACAGTGCGAGGGATCGGGTTTTTGGCAACTCAGATTCGGATATGCATCGAACGGAATGGCGTTGTAGTTGTGACACGAGTTTTGGAAGATGTCCGAGAAACCCATGCCGCCTTCCGGTCCCTTCTTCTTGGCAAACCAGAAGTCCAGCCATTCTGCGAACTGGATATTCGTAAGATTGACGCGAATCCCCACGGCATTCAGTTGCTGGGCGGCGAACTGGTAGATTTCGCCATCCGCCGGGAACGCACCCGGAATCACCATCGCCTCGGTATCAAATCCGTCGGCATAACCCGCTTCGGCCAGCAGCGACCTGGCTTTCGCCGGATCGTAGGGATAGGGCTTGACGTCGGGATTGTAGCCGAACGTGAACCGCGTCGCACATTGTCCGCCGGGAACGGTGATGCCGCCCAACAGTTCTTTCGCGATGGCCTCGCGGTCGATCGCATAGTTTGCGGCCTGGCGCACGCGCTTGTCGCGGAACGGGCTGTTCTTGCGCACCGACATGAAACGCCAACCCATGACCGAGGGTCTTGTGGCAACGTCGACGCGATGGCCACCCGACTCGAGCTGGGCGATAGCATCCATTGGCACGTTTTGCGAGATATCGATTTCCCCCGAGAGGATCGAAGTCACGCGGGTTGCCGCTTCGGCCAGTTCGAGGACCTGGAGGCGTTGCACCTTGGCCGGACGCCAGGCGCCGGGAAAGGCCTCGTAGTTGACTTCACCCGGCCCGAAATTGACGGCCTTGAACGGACCGGTTCCGATCGGCGCTTTGTTGAATCCCGCAACCCCGAGATCGTCGCGCGTTTCGGTGTCGGGCATCCAGAAGCTCGCCATCTGGCGCGGCAACGCCGGATTGGGCACTTCTGTGGTAATTTCCACCGTCAGATCATCGATGGCGCGGGCGTTGTTCATTCTCGCCTGCGTGTTGTTTGAGGAGTAGGCAACCGTGCCCTTCACCTCTTCGCTGTTGACGAGGTGATTGATTTGGCCGGCCACGAACGCGGCCGTGAACGGCTTGCCGTTCTGGAATTTTACGCCCGGGCGCAGCGTGAAACGCCACGTCGTATCGTCGAGGTTCTTCCAACCGGTTGCTAGAAGTCCCGAAACGTCTCCGGTCGGGCTGACCATGGTAAGGGTCTCGTAGATCGGCCACAGAACGTACACGTTGGGCGAAACCGTTCCCTGTTCAGGCCGGCCGAACGATGGCGGAATGACTCCTGCGGCAACACGAATCGTATCGTCCTGCATCTGCGACCACGCCGTTCCCGCCGGTAGGAGCAGGCCCACTAACGCCGCTGCCCCCACAAGGTTCCGCATCAATCCGCCGCCTCGACGGCTCACGTCTATTATTGAACCAAGCATGTTGGGCCCTCCTCCTGTTGTATTACCCCCCAGGGTCCCTAGTTAGGAGTCCATTCATTGAGGCTGAAAGTCTGCCAATGGATCCTCCGCGTTTCCAACGATCATAGCACAAACGGCCTCACGCCTCGCGCATTGGCAAACCGAATCGTACTCGACAATACGAACAGCGGCCCGCACAGCGGCGCGAGGTTCGCGCCCCGCCTGGCCGGCAGGTGCCGGACCAGACGGGCTCGCGTCGTCACCGCATCAACACTTGTACAATCTCGACCCTTTTTGTCGCCACGGGGCGGGGGCCGGCACAATCGAGGCTTCGGAGGCTGAACGACGGCTCCGTCGCCACACGCATCTTCAATCGTCGAGCGGCGGGATGCCCGTCGGCAGGCGGCCTTCGTGGACGTGAATCACCAGCCACCCGGCGTCAGGAAAACGCCGCAGAACGCAGGTCGTGCGGCCCTCGCCCGAGGCGGGATTGGGCGGTTCATAATTGAATTTCGTATTGAAGCGTACGATGGCGGCGTCGCCCCAGACATCGGTGACATAATTGAACATCGAATGGGTGAGCTTTCCGCGCTTCGCCGACTGCTCGAAATCGCCATCGACGTATTTGCGTTTTTCCGCCGAGTTGCGCACGAGATCGGGTTCGAAAACATCCCAAATCGTGCAGTCCGGATGAAGGCAGGCCTCCATGCCCTCGGGGTCCTGATTGAGAAAACACTCCCAGATTCGATTGACCACCGCCTCGACGGCTGCCACCTCTTTAGAATCGTTTTCTTTTTCGGTCATCGCGCCCTCCACTGCACGGGACCCTACAAGGTCCCGAAGACTCCTCAAATAGGGGCGACAGGCCGGCCCGGTCGCGCTTCGCGGCTTTGAGCATCCCCCGCGTCGAATCCGTGGGGCGCCCATGCCGAGAGGATACTAGCGCTGGCGGCAATGCAGGGGACGGCACGCCTACCGACGCCGGACCGATGATCGACAAGTTCGAGCTTTAGGAATACAGATTCAGGCGGGAGCTACTCGGACGAAGTCGGAGTCGCCGTGTCGCCGGTACTATCAAACGCAGAGAGCAAAGCATTCTACGACCGATTTGGCGCCCGCCAGGACCGGCAGAGTTTTTACGAAGACCGCGCCCTCGACGATCTTGTGGCCCACGCCGATCTCGCCACGGCAAAACATGTTTTCGAGTTCGGTTGCGGGACCGGGCGACTGGCCGCGCGTCTGTTCGAAGAGTGCCTGGGACCGCGCGC
>CAZTAK010000010.1:0-26786 GCA_964611585.1 uncultured Alphaproteobacteria bacterium | reverse complement strand
GCGGGACCGGGCGACTGGCCGCGCGTCTGTTCGAAGAGTGCCTGGGACCGCGCGCAAGTCCTTCGGAGCGACGGATCGGTCCGGCTGGAGGCGCCCGACGGGGCCTACGACCGTTTCGTCAGCGCCTATGTCCTCGATCTTCTGAGCGAAGACGACATCACCCTTCTGATCGGCGAAGCCCGCCGCGTGCTTGGCACGGAGGGACCCTTTGCCTCGCCAACCTCACCTGGGGCGACACTCTTTTCTCAAAGGCGGTGTCCTGGGTTTGGCAGCAGTTTTACGCCGTCCGGCCGGCCTGGGTCGGCGGTTGCCGGCCGATTCACCTGGCAGATTTCCTGCCGAAGGACTCCTGGGAGTTGCTCCATCACCGCAGGCTCCGCAGCTATGGGATCACATCGGAAGTTGCGATCGCCCGGCCACGGCAAGCACCAAACCTGTAGCCGACAGATGCCGCATGGGCGTCAATGCGCGCGCCAACAGCCTCCAGGAATGATTGACCCCGGGCTCACGCCTGCACGAGTTGTTGCAGGGCGCCCGAACCCGGGTTGCGCACGATCATCGTGTGGATCATCCCGAGGCCGGGGCTCTCGATGTCCATACGCGGCGTATAGACTTCGGCCCCCAGGCCCACGCAATCCCGTTCGGCTGCATCCATGTCGGGCACGAGAAAGGTTTGCGCGAGATAGCCGATGTTGGGCGCAACGGCATCGGGCGTGAGGTCGGGAACCTCATAGTTGAGGGGCTCGGACGTGGCGATCTTGCCGAACATGTGGTTGCCCTGCATGAAGGTGACGCGGGTGCGCCCGCCTTCTGGAACGCGCTGGAATTTGCGGTAGTTCTCCGAGTCGAGCACCTGATTGATGTGGACGCCCATGTGCAAAACGGTTTCATAGAAGGCGCGCCCCTCCGAAACCGATCTCATGCAATGCGCCGAGGTGACGACGGGCGTGAATCCGGCCGGCGTGCGGCCAAACGACTCGACGTAGGCGCGCATCTTGCCGATGCGGGTCTCGGGGTCGTCGCTCGCGAGCTCGACCCAATTGATGAGAACGCCGTCGGGCCCCTCGAATACAACTTCGATAGGTGTCCCGACATTGTCGGTGAATTCATGGGCAACGGGATCGGACCAGAACTCGTAGCCGAGAGCGCGAAATTTCTCCGTCTCGGCAAAGATGTCGCTTGTGTAGAAGTTTAGATTGATCAGGCCGTAGGCGCGGGGCGGCTTGTCGGCGCGCACGATCTTGCGTTCGGGCGCATCGAAGGCGAGCAACAGTATGCGCCCGACCGGGTCCGGGTCCGCATGCAGGAACACCGCCTCGGCGCCGGCACCCGCGGGCAGGTGCCAGAGCCGCTCGAAGTCCGGCCCCGACCAGGTGACGGGATCGCTCGCCGTCAGACCCGTGAGATCGCGATAGAAGTGGAGCGAAGTCTCCATATCGGCAACGCCGAGGACGGCAACGCTGAGGGGGCAGCCATCGCGGGCAACGATGTCCGTGGTCATGGTCTTTCTCCCGGCGTGCGTGGTGATTCGAAACGGTGGAAGGCGGGCATCGTTCTATCCCTCCAAATCGCCGGCCGGCGCGAGCCGGCGCGCGTGAACATCCTAGCGCCAGCCAAGATTTCCCGGATTCATTCGCCGGTCCGGATCGAGCGCATCCTTGATCGAAGTCAGGACGGCGTATGTCTCCGGCTCGAGCGCACCGGCCAGATCGTAGAACTTGCCGATTTGCGCCGAGACGGCACCCAGTTCGAAAAACATGTCGCGGATCTCGGCCCTCAGTTTCATCACCGTCGCGCGCGCCGCCGGATTGGCCGGATTGCCGGCGAACTTTGCGTACTTCTTGGGATCGAGGTAATGGGCGTGAAACGGCCCCACCTCGTCGATCCAATAGAACATCGGCTCGATCAGCCAGTAGGTTCCGCTGGTCGAGGTTATAAAGGAATGCTGGATTTCGTGCTCATCGAGCTCGGCGGCACACTTGGTGAAAAATTCGTCGACGGCCGCCACCGCCTCGCGCGCGCGCGACATCGGGAAGATGCCGTGAACCGGCACCCAGCGTTCTCCCTCCAGACCGAGAAAGCCGCGGATCGAAAAGGGTTTGGCGCGGAGCGCAATGGGCAGTGTGGGCTCGATCTCGATGCCGTGATTCGCCGTGCACGCCTCCTGCGCCAGTGCAAGCGCCCGATCGGCAGCGGTCTGATCGAATTCTTCGACCGTCAAATGCAACGACCAGTCGATATCGTCGAGCGCATCACGGCCCACCGCGACGAGTTTCGCAGCATCCTTCAGGCCGCGCAGGACCGTACCCGAACCCGTCGCCACGTCGCGCAGCATGGCCACGCCTTCGCTCAGATCGACCTTGGTCACCGTCCGGTTCTTCAACGGGTCCATGCCGAAGCATTTCACGGTCAGGCCGAGGCGCGCGACATCCACAATCGCCGTCGCCATATCGGCCAGCGAACCGAAGGCGAACGAGGCGAAACCGACACCCTCGGGAATACGCTCTATTCTGAGCGTCAGTTTCGTCTTGACCCCGAAGGCCCCGGCATCGCCCAGGAACAGGCCGGTCAGATCGGGTCCGTAGTTGCGGTAGAAAGGCGACGTCGCGCGCCGCATCGCCGACGACCCGGTCCTGATGATGCGGCCATCGGCGAGAACCACTTCGAGACCGAGGATCGAGTCCATGCTGCCGGGCACATTTTGCGAGGCGGCACCGCCAACGGTTGAGAAATTTCCCGAGATCGGGCCCGCCATAACTGTGCGCAACCCAAGTGGCTTGAGGGTGTCGGCAACCTCTTTCCAAGTGCAGCCGGATCCGAGCGTGACGTAGCGGTCGTCCTCGTTGACCTCTTCGATCCGGTTGAGGCGTCCGAGATCGAGCAGTACCGTGCCCCCACCCTCGGGCACATAGCCCCGGGAATAGGAAAGACCGCCGCCGCGGGGCGCCAATTTAAGGCCGAGTTCGCCTGCGCGGCGGACCGCACCCGCGAGTTCGTCCGCGCTCGCCGGCCGGACGACCAGCTCGACGAGCGGCGCCTCCCACTGAACGACATCCTGCGAATAAAGGGCGCGTTCCATTTCTTCGGAGAGGACATGGGCGGCGCCGACGATGGCGGCAAACTGGGACGCCAGGTGTTCGGTGCCGGATTTGGTTTCGGATTTGTCGGCGAGGGTCATTTTCAATTCCCGATTTGTGCGAGGAATTCGATCAACTGCGGCGCCGCGGTCCCCGGTGAAGGCGAAACCGCCGCCGCCTCGATCCCGAGCAGGCGCGCACCGGTGTCGAGACAGGGCGCGAACACGTCGGCGGGGCTGGCGCCGATCCAGACCGGCCGGCGGATCTCGGCGAGGCGCTCGCGAAGCGGATAACCAAAGGCCGCATCCCAGGACGGTTTGTAGGAACCGGGATGCTTGATCAATTCGACCACCTGTTCGTGCAGCGCCTCCGGCGTGACAACCGGCTCGACAAAGCGCGACGCCGCCATCGTTTGTTCGTACCACGGATAGAACAATTGCTGATCGCGGAGCTGATGCCAGAGGGACGTGAGGTGATGGCCGTCCCATACCGGGTCGGCGGCGAGCGCCCAGTGCGGCGCCATCGCCTGGCGTTCCCGCTCGCTCAGGATCATGGGCCCTTCGAGCATCAACGAGGCGGCACGGTCCGGCGCCGTTCGCGCGAGCTCGACGGCCACCGATCCCCCCGCATTGCGTCCGTAAAGGTGCGCGCGGTCGATGCCCCGTGCTGCGAGCGCCCTGTTCAACACCCCGGCATACGCCTCGATACTGTGGCTGTCCGCAGGATCGGAATCACCGTGGCCCGGAAGATCGAAGGCGACAATGTGTTTCGATTTCCCGAGATCGCGCATGAGCGGCTCGAGAAGCCTGGACGAACCCGGCATCTGGGGAATCAGAACGACCGGAACGCCGCCGTGAGCGGCTCCGAATTCACGGGTTGCAAGTTGAACGCCATCGACGTCCAGGAAATCCGTCGTCACCCGCCCGGCGATGTCCGCCGATGCCGGTGGTGGCGGTGGTGCAGCCCGCGCCGGGTATTGGCGGAACAGTTCGAGTTCCTGCATCGCCGCATCGATCTTGTCGCGCGGGAACTCCTTGGTCCAGGCGCCTTCGGGCATGTCATCGATGACGCGGAAGAGCAAATCGCCCGGCCGCGCGCCGAAGCAGACCGGCACGTTGCCCGCCATGATCGCCTCGATCGCCGGCAGGCCCTCGTGGAGGAATGCCGCCCGATAGGGCGCGAGATAGCCGTTGCCGGCGACGAGAATATCTTTGACGCCACGATGCAAAAAGGCGAGGTCGGGCACGTCCTGATCGGCGCGGTTGGCGCCACTGTGCTTGTACCAGGGCCAGAATACGTGCTGCTCGCGATAGCGAAACCACCACCACAACAAATGGGAGCCGGTCCAGTCGGGCACCACCTCGCTCAGATAGTCATCGAGATAGGCGTCCCTCACCGACGGCGAAAAGACCGGAAATCCGTCGGCGACGACAAGCGTGGCGCGATCCGGGAAACGCCGGACGAACTCGACCGCAATCGAGGCACCGGTATGTCGGCCATAAAGGGCGCAGTGCTCGACCCCGAGGGCGTCGAGGGTGTCCCGCAGCGCATCGGCAATATCTTCGATCAGCGGCTGGCGCCCCAACTCCAAAGGGTCCGAAAGGCCGTTGCCCGGCGTATCGATGGCGATGGTCGAGAATTCCTGAGACCAAAGACGCATGTGCGGCTCGAACACCGCGCTCGAAACCGGCGAAGCGTGCAATAGCACCAGCGCCGGTCCCGTGCCGGACCGCCGGTAGTGGACGCGACGCGTTCCGACTGAGACGTAATGCATGGTGAGTTCATTCATGATCGCACGGCTCCAGGACTGCCGCCGGTTTGAAACCGGCGGTGGCGAACTGTTCTGTCAGAATACTCGATGACTCTGTAGCGCGCCGGTCGCAGATGAACCGGCCCCGAAACATCGCCTTCCCGCGCGTGACGGTCAAGCAGCCCGTCCCGGCCCGGGGCGCCACCGCCACCATAAGCTCGAAATACTCTAGGTCGTGGACTCACAAACGACGCAAGGCATTGAAACTACTTGTTTCTTCGCCAGCCGCAGTTTGTTCCAAACAGGTCAGCAACCCACTGATCTGTATTGGTTTTCTGGACTAATGGGTACGTGACCTAATCTAGCTCCGGCGCCTGCCTTTGCCGCCGCATCCGGTCGAGCGCCCCGCCGCGGCGCAGGCCGAAACAGCTGTCGAGAAGTCCGTCTTTGATGGGCGCCAGTTTTTTTCCCGGTCTCTCGCGACGATGGTAGTGCCCGTACATTCCCTGAAGCAACGTCGTCCCGAGTTGCTGCAACATTTCCGATAGGTGGGTGCAGCCGCTCGAATCGGCGATTCGCTCGCGCGCCTCCTGGATCCAGCCTGGCCCGATTCGGACGCCCACAAGGTTGTCGTAAGCCGACCGGGCCCCGTCGCAACTCGCGTGCGCCGGCACCGGCATACTGGCCTCAACGGCGACGATTTCGCGCTCCGCGTTCACGGTCAGGCGCAGCCATAGATCGTGAATGGGCGTGCCCGCATGGCGCCGCGTGCCGTCGCTCAACTTTAGATCGAAAGGCTTTTCGTCGCCCAGATGCCCCTCGACCTCGAACAAGCCGTCGCTGCGTTCGAAGCACTTGAGTTCCAGCGTTCGGGTGTGGAGGAGAAATCGCGGTGTCGGCCGCTCGCTTGAGTGAGACATGGGGCTCCCGGTTATGATGTCGTGGGGTCAGGACGCAGGCACCGTGCGTGACCCGAAATGAAGACCGTCAGGAAAGGGCCAATACCTGCCCATTGTGGCCCGATTCGGCCCCGCCGCGCCAGCCGCATGAAGCGGCGAAGCGCCTCAGATTCATCCGCCCGCTTGTCAGGCACGGTCCGCCTGATCAATCTTGTCCGGAAACTGGGTCCGTGTTCACCGGTCAAGCGGTCCAGGCGTGGCCAGATCGGCTTGGCGCAAGGACAATATTCATCGAACCCGGCCGTCCGGGAGAAAACGGCAGCGACGAAAGATCCGACGACAAGCCTCGGGATGAGGTTTGAATACGAAAACTTTTTTCACAATTAGATCACAGGTGCTGATCGAACGCTGGAGACAGCATGACAACACCGGCCGCCCGGCGCGCCGGTCGATCATCCACCGTCGCGAAAACCGTCTTGCCACGCCTGTCCGTCCAAGATTACGCTTCGTTCCAATCTGGACAGGGGGGTATCGACCGGCGCCAGACTTTTTCAGCGGCGCTGGACCGCCTCGTGGGGGCAGATTTTTTCCGCGCGAGTCGCTTGCGGGGATTAGGATTCGGAAGGGCTCGGAATGGTTGACGTCAAACGCGGATTCGTAACCGTCGGTGACCGGCAGGTGCACTACCGATATGCGGGCGAAGGCCCCCCGGTCATCCTGATCCATCAATCGCCGACCTCCTCCAAGACCCTCGATCTTCAGACCCGCACCTTCGCAGCGCGCTTCAGGGCGATCGCCATCGACATCCCCGGAATGGGTTTGTCCGACGCCATACCGAATTGCGCGCCGACCATGGCCGACCTGGCGATTGGACTGGCCGCGACGCTCGACGCGCTCGGCATCGAACGGGCCGCTCTTTACGGTTCGCATACGGGGGCTTCTATCTGCGTCGAATTTGCCCGGCTGTTTCCGGAACGAGCCGTCAAGGTCTTGATCGACGGCTATCCTATTTACACCGAAGGGGAAATGGCACGGCGGGTCTCCACCTATCTCCAGGATTACACGGAGTCCTGGGACGGCTCGCACTTGCTGTGGCTATGGTACCGCTACCGCGAACAATATCTGTACTGGCCGTGGAACGCGCCGGGCCGCGGGACACGGGCCAACTGCGATGTCCCCGACGCCGACTTTTTGCACAGCGGCGTTGTCGATCTGCTCGGCGCGGGCAATGGCTATCAAAGGCCCTACCTGGCAGCCTTTCGCTACGCCGCCGAAGCGGCAATTGGCGAAGTGACCGTCCCGGTCGTTTTCCTTGCCTACGCGGACGATTCCTTGACGGTGGCGCACGATCTTCTGCCAACGCTGCCGCCCAATTGCACGATCGAAGCGATGCCGTTTGATCGAACGGAAGGTGCCCAGAAGGAACTCGAACTTTTCCTGGAGTCCGGAAACTATGCCGACGCGCCGCAAATTCCGCTGACCAGCCCGCTGGCGGCGGGCCCAACCCGCAGCTACGTCGATGCCGGCGAGCACCAGTTGGCGACGCGGGAAATGGGACGGGGCGGACCCCGGCCGCTGGTCATGCTTCCCCCCGCACCCGGTTCCGGAACCCGGTTTCTGCCGCTCCTGAAGGAGCTGTCGAAAACAAGAAGAGTGATCGCGATCGATCTCCCGAACTGCGGTGATTCAGACGACTTTGGGTCGGACGCACTGTCGATCGAAGCCATTGCCGCGATCGTCGGTCGCGCGCTGGAACGCCTGGGACTCGTCGAATGCGATTTGTATGGCCTGAATGGCGGCGCGCTCGCGGCTCTCGAACTGGCGACGACGCATCCGGGCATTGTCGGGACTCTCATCCTCGATGGACTCCCCTACCTCGAGCCGCGCGTTCGGCCGGATTTGGCGGATCACTATTCTCCCGCGATCGATGTGAATTGGGATGGAACCCACTGGCTGACAATGTGGCACGCCGTCCGCAACGAGCAGCTGTTTTGGCCCTGGTATGACCAAACCGCGCAGGCAACGCGGAATATCGAGCCGCACCTCGACCCGACGGCTCTGACGGAAATGGTCCACTCCTACATGAAACATCCGGCCCGATACGCCGACACCTACCGTGCCGTTTTCGCTTATGACGCCGAGAAAAAACTGTCGGAACTCAAAACCGTGCCGTTTCTGTGTGCGCAGGAATATGACGTGTTTTTCGAGCCAGCAAGACGTGCCGCGAGCGACCTAGGCGCCGCATTCGCAACCTTGACCACGAGCATCAACGAGAATGTCCAAACGCTGAATTCATTTCTCCCGGGGTAAATCGCCGTGCGGTGCCACCGAAACAGACCAACGGGGGTTCTGTCAGAATAATTGCAGTTTCCAAAGTCCCTCTGTAGCCGCCGGTGACTTGCAGCCAGGCGAGCATTGCCCTCGCACGGATCGGTTGGTGGCTCGGACCGTCCACACTCTTGCCGCGATCCGCTGAGGTGGGTGAAAACCGTCGCGAGCAGATTGCGGATTACGGATATCGCCTCGAACCGGAGGACGTCAGTGATAAGCGAACTGAAGGTAGTAACGATCGGTGTTTCAAACCTTGACCGTTCGATCTCGTTCTATCGGGAGGCCTTCCGGTATGACGTGCTTGGAACCGGAGTCCTGGAGGGCGGTCCACAAGACACATTCAACGGCACCTGGTCGGAGAACCGAAACCTGAGCGCCAATTTCGCCGTTATCGGCGTCCCTACGATTGCGAGCGGTCTCATGCGCCTGGTCGAGTTTGGCTCCGACGCTGAGCAGATTTGGGGCGGCTACGAACGACCCGGAGATCACGGCCTCTATGCGATCAATTACCGTGTCCCCGATCTCGCGGCGGCCTGGCCGCGTATTGTCGATGCCGGCACCCTTGCGCGATCCGAGCCCCATTTCTGGAAAGTCAGTGACGCGCTATCGGTCCATGACTGTATGTGCTTCGATCCCGACGGGACGCTTCTGGATGTGTTCGAAATCGTCGCGACCGGACCGACGATTCACAAAGATCTGACCCTTCCGGCCAGTGAAGTCCAGAATGTCGTCGTGCACTCGGCCAATGCCGACGTGTGCCGCGACTTCTATTGCGGAATCGGATTCACCGTGAACCAGGACAAGACACTGGAAGGGCTGGAGGAGTTTCTTAAGTTGCCGAAAGGTACTGCGTTGCGGAACTTGAACCTCGCGATGAATCGCCTCACCCCCAACGGTCGTATCGAAATCTCGGAATATGTCGGAATCGAAGGTCGGCGGGTAAATGCCGCACCCCCTGCCCTGGGCATTCTTTCCATTTCGTTCCAGTGCGACGACTTCGAAGCAGGGTGCGCACGCTTTGCCAGTCTGGGCGCCGGGCCGGTGGGAGATCCGTACGCCACCTTGTTGCCTCCGTTTGGCAAGGTCCGTGCCCGACTATTCGAAGGCCCGGACGGTGAGCGTCTCGAATTGTTCTCGCAAATATAGCGCGGGCTGCAATTGCGTGGAGCGCGACCGGACGGGCGGCGCGCAAGCGATCAAAGCAGCGCGTTTTGATAGGTGTCCAGGATCGGGGTCTTCAATTCATCCTCAAGGTCGCTAGACTTGCCCTGGTCGTCCATTTTCAGGACTTGCTGAAGCACGAAAACATTTTCCTCCTGGGTGAACGTAACTTTTATCGTCGTTCCACTTTTCCCGTGGACATAGAAGAAAGACGCTTCTCCCTCGATCTTCCCGTCGACGAGCATCACCATGATGGTGGATATCTTCGGCTCCGGGTCGTTGAAGGCTCTCTTCATAAGCCTTCTGCCAAAGCGTTTGAACGCTTCGGTGATCAGCAAGCTACCCTGTTGGTCATCCCCCATTCGATGGGGCGGGGCATGTTTGAAGAAATTCTCCTGGGTTTGGGCCGGAAAAGTGCGTCCGTCCGTTTCGCTGTATAGCGGACTTTGTCCGGATGTGAACCTTTGCACGAACAAGAATCCGGTCGGGTCACCGCGCTCGGCATCAATAACCATGGGGATTGGAATCGACCCGTTCTCTGATTGCATCTTTCCCGAGGTCAGCAGGACATAGCGCTGGACCAAGGGAAGCGATGCAACGCTGATGAGGTCGTCGTCCGTGGTTCCATCGGGAAATTCTTTGGTACCGAATTGACCGTCGATCATGTCGATGTTCATGAACGAAAGGAGCGCCTCGTCCGTGTTCATGATCTTGTCGATGGCCTGGTCGATGGAATAATCAACAATTCTGATGAGCTCAAACGAGATATCCATAAGACGCAAATTCCGCCAGTTCGTGTTGAAGCGATCTTCGAGAAGGGTTGCCCCCGTCGGAACCGCACGCACCACCGCTCCCCAATATCCTATCGGAGCCGGGGCCATGGCCGAAGACACAATCGCCCTCGGTATCTCGCGCCGTATCGCAATTCAAGGAAGATCAGGGCCTCGCGGGCTACGACAATAGCGCTTTCGATCGCTGGACGACAATTACCGCGAAGCCAGGTTTGCGATCGAAAAACGCAACCACCGCCTCAACGCGCCGTTGCAGCGCGTTACGCAGGTTGGGTGACGCAATCACTGCGTCCTCGATCCGATCGAAACCGTCCCACGACCGGCCCCGTTTCGCGAGGCTTGTCGCGCTATACCTGTTGAGCGGGCGCCGCCCCGCTCAGGAGAGCCGACGCGACCTCGGGTCATCAATGTCAATACATGGCGAGGCGAATCGGGATATCTCAAACCGTTCGACTAGGTATGGTAATTGGACTGGCTCTGCGGCTGGCGGCATGCGCCACGCAGCCAATCGCAAGGGCACCGACTGCACCAGGCTTCCGGCTGGCGCTTGTGCATGGAGCGATTGTCCCGATTTCTTTTTTTGGAACGCCTTTTCCTTGACGTTCGTATGTACGCGTTCCCGAACAGCGGCCCCTGGTATGATTTTGGGTTCTAGTTGGGGATGTCTGTGTGGAGTGGCAGTGCGCCGACCTCAAGGGGACCAAGAAGAAGGTGGCGGCGCTCTGCGGCATCAGGTGATGTAGATGTGCGGCGGCCCTGGACTCCCGGTTGACCCCTCGCCTCAGATAGAACCGCCCCGGCGAGGTCATCCCGCCGTCTATCGGGCCGGGCCGTTTCAGTTGCTGTGCAGAGCCAGAATCCTCTCGCACGACTCGGGCCAATCTCGCAGCGGCTGCTTTTCGTTTCTGCGCTCGTCACCGACAAATGCTGACCGAACCCTGTGCTTTGAAGAAATTCCGCTATGGGTTAATTGCGGACCTCCGGTGTGAAGGGGTCTCGTGTCCGCTCATGAACCAAAGCAGGCGTCGATCTGCTCGTGAACCCGGTATGGTTCGGCCCCGCGACTTGGCGAGCGTCAGCCCTTTTGCGAAACAGCCAGGTTCGGCTAGACTTCCGCCCGCATAGTGCGTGATGCGGGTTTGGCGCAGGCCGTTCCGGGGATGCTCATGGCAAGTGACGGCGAAACGCGCAGACCAACCGCCAACACGGCGAGCGACGCGGCGCGGGCGGCTTGGGGCAATCCAGGCGCCCTTTCCATCTTGATGCTCTTCGTGCTCGGTCTGTCCTTCGCCCTGATCCTCGTTTTGAACCGCATTGCGGCCGACAACGGCCTTCCCTTTGTGCCGTACGTCTTTTGGCAATCGCTTGGCGCCGGCATCATCCTGTTCATATTGGCGGCGCTTCTTGGCGGCTTGCCGTCGCGGAGGTGGGCGCATGTGCGCGTCTATATCGTCACCGGTATTCTCAACCTCACCATTCCTTATCTGATATTCGCTTTTGTCGCCGCCAAGGTGCCTTCCGGGATTCTCAGCCTTGGCCTCTCGCTCGTACCGGTCACGATCTACGCTCTGGCGATGATATTCCGGCTAGACAGATTCCATCCTGTTCGCTTTTTCGGCATTCTGCTCGGGCTGGCGGGCGTTCTATTTGTGCTCCTGCCGGAGACGAGCCTGCCCAGCCGGGAGATGGTGGGCTGGGTGGCGCTCGGGTTCGCGGCGCCGCTTTGCTATGCGTTGAACGCCATTTGCGTGGCTCTGATACGCCCGCCTCAGGGCGATTCCGTGCAATTCGCAGCCGGCCTGACGTTCATGGGATCGATCTCGATGCTGGCGGTTATGGCGGTGACCGGCGAGTGGTGGGCGTTCGGCGGCCCCTTTGGCGCCGGCCATTGGGCGACGCTGGCAGCGATGGCCAACAACGCACTTGCCTTCTATTTGATTTTCGAATTGATCAAGCGCGCCGGGCCTGTTTTCTTCTCCATGGTAAACTATGTCGCCACTCTGGTCGGCATAGGTCTTGGAATTTGGATATTCGCTGATGCGCCCAGCTTGTGGATTTGGGCGGCCTTGGTTCTGATCGGCGCCAGTCTCTTCCTGGTCAATTTTTTCTCTATACGCGGCAGGTGAGAGTTTTTCCTGCGCATCGCGGCGCCAAGTGTTCTGGAATGGTACGGGCGCATCATCGAAACGACGAGCATTGAATAACGGATCGTGGCGCCGTTGGAAGCGTTGACCTGGCAAGCAGTCCGCCCAGCGAAGTGCGAAATTCATGGCAGCGATTTGCGATGCCGCGATTGTACCAAAACAATCCAGAACCTCGTCTGCGCCTTCAAGACATCGAAAGACGATCCGCCTGTTTCGCGGTGAGGCCATGAATTTGTGGCAGACCGTGACCGTGGCGCCTTGCACCCGATATGTCGGACGCTAATTTGCGGCAGGCGTCGGTTACCTTGACAACGCTGGAGATTCTCTTACCAATCCTTGACCGACGGGCGAATTGTTCTGCCTGCTCCGAGAATACGGGGAAGAAAACGGCGCAATGCGTGTCGGATTACCCCGCCTTTCCTGTCCAACGGCGTAGGGGACGGACGAACTGCCATGTTCGCGTATGTGAGAAGACGGTCCATACAGTCGGTTTTTACCGTCTTTGGCGTCCTGACCGTAGCCTTCTTCGTTGTTCGACTCGCCGGCGATCCCACCGCGCTGTTGCTGGCCGAGGCGGCAACGGCCGAGGAGATGGCGGCGTTCCGCGCTGAGCTTGGTCTCGATCGGCCTCTTTGGGTCCAGTACTGGGCGTTCATGAAGAACGCCGTCCAGGGTGACTTTGGCAACTCACTCCGCATTCAGGCCTCGGCCTTGAGTCTCGTGCTCGAACGCCTTCCAGCGACGCTGGAGTTGGCGCTGACATCTTTCGTGGTGGGCGTCTCTCTGGCATTTGCGGCGGCGCTGGCGATGCGCCTGAGCGATAGCCAGATCCTGCGTTCGGTGCTGCTCTGGATCGCCTTCATCCGCCAGGCAATTCCGGTGTTCTGGTTCGGTTTGCTGCTGATCATTCTGTTCTCGGTGGTCCTGAGGTGGCTTCCCTCGGTGGGCCGCGGCGGCATCGACAACATGATTCTGCCGGTAGTAACGCTATCCACCTTCGAGATCGCGCTCTATCTGCGTCTCCTCGATGCGGCCTTCGGCGAGCAGGAGCAGCAGGACTATGTTCGAACCGCCTACGCCAAGGGCCAGACACGGACAAAGGTCGTGCTCCGGCACATGCTGCCCAATGCGCTTCTTCCGCTCGTCACTATCGGCGGCATCAACCTCGGCATTCTGCTCGGGGGAACAGTGGTAACCGAGACCGTGTTCAGCTGGCCCGGAATGGGACGCCTGATCGTCCAGGCTGTCACCCAGCGCGATTACCCCGTGATCATGGCCGGTGTCGTCGTGGCTTCTTTTCTGTTTGTGGCCATTAATTTCATGGTGGATATGCTCTACGGCATTCTCGACCCGCGGATCAGGCTGAAATGACCGAGCGCAATCAAGACCAGCCAACTGCGCCGCCCGTGGCCCGCCGGAAACGCCGGCCGGCTTGGCTGCGCGAGATTCGCGGTTCGATTGCCGCTGCAACTTTCATGCTCGTCGGCGTTCTTCTGATCGCCTTCGCCGTACCGTTGCTTCCCGGTTTCGATCCTTATGGCCAAGACTTGTCGGCGGGATATTTGCAGCCGTTTCAATCGTCGGACGACCGCTTCCACCTGTTCGGAACGGATCCGCTGGGGCGCGACTATCTGTCCCGCATCTCGCGCGGTACCCAGGTATCGTTGCTCATCGGGTTCAGCGCGATGATGGTGAGCTTGGTGATAGGGGTGACGCTCGGCCTTATCGCTGGCTTCTTCCGCGGCGCGACCGAGTCCGTGATTATGGGGATCGCCGACCTTCAGCTCTCGATCCCCCGCATTCTCCTGCTGATTGCGGTTACGGCGGTGATCGGGGCGAGTCTGCTGAACCTTGCCTTGCTCTTGGGATTCACGGGCTGGGTCTCATACGGCCGCGTGGCTCGCGCGATGGCATTGTCGCTCAGGGAGCGGGAGTTCGTTCTCTCAGCCAACACCCAGGGCGCTTCATCGACCTGGAACATCCGCAAGCACCTGCTCCCGAACGTACTGCCGCAGATGGTAATCGTCGGCTCCTATGAGCTGGGTCTCATCATCATTATCGAGTCTTCAATCAGCTATCTCGGGCTCGGAATCCAACCACCGCTGCCGAGCCTCGGGCTGATGATCAGCGAGGGTCAGACCTACCTGGGGCTGAACCCGTGGATATCGATCCTGCCCGGGATCTCCATCTTCCTGATGGTCGCAGGTACACAGTTCATGAGCCAGCGATTTACGACGGAAGGGGGTGCGGGCAATGTCCGAGCCAACCGCACCACATAGGGACGTCGAATTACTGCGCCCTCACCCGGTCCTTTCGGTCCGAGATCTCGTAATCGACGCGCTGACTCCTGACGGGCCGGAGCGGATCGTCGATCACGTGTCCTTCGACGTCAATCCGGGGAGCGTCTTCAGTATCGTCGGAGAATCCGGATCGGGGAAGACCCTGACGATGCTCGCCGTGATCGGATTGCTTCCGGGCAATATCAAGGTGACCGGAGGCGAGATCTGGCTGGAGGACCAGAATCTTCTGACACTTTCGGCTCGCGAGTTGAGGGAACTGCGGGGAACACGCCTGGCAATGATCTTCCAGGACCCGATGACCTCACTCAACCCGGTGATCAGGGTCGGCAAGCAGGTCGGAGAAATCATCCAGATTCATGAACCTGGCGTCTCCAAGACGGACCTCCGGGATCGGGTTATCGATCTGCTCTCGCTCGTCGAAATCCCGGACCCGGGCCGGCGCTACCGCCAGTTCCCGCACGAGTTCTCGGGTGGCATGCGCCAGCGCGCGATGATCGCTATGGCGGTCGCCAACGATCCGACGCTTTTGATTGCCGACGAGCCGACTACGGCCCTTGACGTGACGATCCAGGCGCAGGTGTTGGAGGTCCTGGCTGCAGTGCGCGAGCGGACCGGTGCCTCGATGGTACTTGTCACCCACGATCTCGGTCTGGTGGCAGAAACGGCCGACCGCGTGGGCGTGATGTACGGCGGACGAATGATGGAATGCGCCGATGTTGACGCGCTCTTCGAGCAGCCGTCCCATCCCTACACGGTCGGTCTCCTCAATAGTCTGCCACGCCGCGACTCCGAGCACGCTGAACTCAACTCGATCGCAGGACAGCCTCCCGCCGTCGGGGCGTATCCGACCGGTTGTGTGTTTCATCCGCGTTGCGGGCTCTCCAATCGTCGCGCCATCTGCGCAGATCAGGAACCAGACAGGCGCGTCTTCAGCGGTTCACACGAATCCGCCTGCCATTTCGTGGCCGACGTCCCGGCCTGGATAGAGGACGGTGTTGCCGAATCCGAGATTGAGTCGAACGACGGTGGTTAGCGGCATGACAACGCCCGTTCACGAACCGGACATCTTGGAGGTTGAGGACCTTCACACGCATTTCCTTGTGCCGAGATCGAGCGGCTGGGGCAAGGATACGCTAAAGGCAGTCAACGGGGTGAGCTTTGCACTTCCACGCGGCACGACACTTGGACTCGTGGGGGAGTCGGGGTGTGGCAAGTCGACTCTCGGCCGTACTCTTCTTGGTCTTATCGAGGCAACGAGTGGCACTGTTCGACTCAAGGGCCGAACACTCGGGCACAAACAACGCACGAACGAAGAACGGCGTTCGATGCAGGTGGTTTTTCAAGACCCGTTTGCGTCGCTCGACCCGCGCCTGACGGTGCACGAGGTTGTCGCCGAACCCTTGCGCATCAATCACTGCTACCGGCGCGAACGTGTGGACGAGGTGATTGAAAGTGTCGGGCTGAGGCCCGAGCAGGCGAACCGCAAGCCGACTGCATTTTCAGGCGGGCAGCGACAACGCATCGCGATCGCGCGGGCACTTGCCCTTGAGCCCGAAATCCTCATCCTTGACGAAGCCGTTTCGGCGCTTGACGTGTCCATTCAAGCGCAGGTGCTGAATCTCCTGAACCGGCTGCAGCGCCGGTTGGGCCTGAGCTACCTTTTCATTTCGCACAACATGTTGGTCATCCGCTACGTGTCAGATCACATCGCGGTCATGTATCTCGGTCGAATCGTCGAGATCGGCACCCTTGAGCAGGTCTTCGACCGCCCGCGGCATCCCTACACTCAATCCTTGCTGTCCGCGGTGCCTCTACCCGACCCCCGTCTTCGGCACGTGCGCAAGCGGGTCATACTGGAGGGTGATATTCCAAACCCGATCGCGCCGCCGTCTGGCTGCGTGTTCCGAACCCGATGTTTCAAAGCGCGTCCGGAATGCGCCTCGACGGTTCCGGGGCTGGAGCCTCAAGGTACCGAGGGTCATCTGGCGGCGTGCTTTTTTCCAGATGATGCGCCTTTTGAGATCTCAATGGCCGAGACGCCCCGATCCGATTCCGCCCGCTCCACGACGGAAGGAGGCGAATAGACACGGGTGTCCCAAATTGAGCGAAGAAGGTCGTGAGCGGTATCTGGTGGGAGCCAATGGTCAGACTGGCGTGAAACTGTAAATGAATATATCGTCGTCAAGGAATCTCAAGACGGACAAGAAACAACCTCGAACAACAACCGTCAATTGGAGGGAACGAAATACAAGGAAGGGAGTCCCCGGATGATTAGAATGCCAATTGTGAAGTCTGTGTGTTCTGTGTTGGTAGTGCTTGTGTGCGGCCTGTTGCTTACATTCAATCCCGCACAAGCGCAGCAGGGAAAGATTCGTGTCGCCCAGAGCGTGGATGTGTTGACGCTCGATCCCTCGGCGAACACCGCCGCGTTTGCCCTCAACGTGTACCAGAACGTCTTCGGGCACATAGCAGTGATCAACGCGGACGGTTCAGTTTCGCCAAGCGTGGCGGCGTCCTGGACAGCCGAAAATGACGCCAAAGTCTGGACTGTCAAGATGCGTCCGGGGATGAAGTTCCACAACGGAGAGCCGGTAACGGTCGACGACGTGGTATGGACACTTCAGTACATCTTGGGCAACCCAAAGTCGCCGGTCCGAGCCTATTTTAGGGCGGTGACCGGGGTCGAGAAGATCGACAACAGCACCCTGCGAATCACTGTCAATACACCCTTCGCCACCTTTGCCCGGACCATGAGCCTGGCCTCGATCATGCCACAGCAGGCGTACGAGGATTTGGGTCCCGAAGGGTTCGCGGTCGCGCCGATCGGATCGGGTCCCTTCATGGTCAAGGAATGGGTGAAGGACGACTTTCTCGAGCTCGAGGCCTTCGGCGACTATTGGGAAGGTGCGCCGAGCGTGAAGACGGTTGTCTTCCGGCCGATGCCCTCCGAGGCCTCGCGGGCCGCGGCGCTGGCGTCAGGCGATATCGACATCGTACCGGTGCTGCCCCCGCCGCTGGTGGATAGCCTGTCAAGAGTCGACGGCGTCAAGATCGTCAGGGTCCCGAGCAACCGGGTCATCTTTATGGCCTACAACACGAACAACGCGCCGCTTGACAGTGTCAAGCTTCGCCAGGCCATGCTTCATGCGGTCGATCGGGAAGCGATCACGTCCAAACTGCTACGCGGGCTCGGCATCCCGATCGGGCAACTCGCTCCGCCGGTTACCTTCGGTCATGATCCGTCGCTGGGCGTTCCCGCGTACGACCCGGATATGGCCCGCAGACTGGTCCAGGAATCGGGCTATGACGGCAAACCAATTCTGTTCCAGTACCCGAACAACCGCTGGGCCTTCGCCGATCAGACTGCCCAGGCGCTGGTCGGCTATCTCGGCGATGTCGGAATAAACCTCGAGCTTCAGTCGATGGAAATGGCGGCGCTGTTTCCACTCTGGCTCGCCAACGAATTGCCCAGCATGTATCTGTTCTCGATGGGTCTCTCTGTTCTGGACGCAGATCTTCTTCTGAACCTAGAGTACGAGAGCGCCACCATGCACAGCTATTGGAGCAGTCCGGAAGTCGACCAGCTGGCCCTGGAGCAACGCGCGACGACCGATCTCGACAAGCGCCGGGCGATCTTCGCCAAGATCTGGCAGATCGACAGGGACAACGCTGTTTTCGGACCGCTCTACAACGAGATCCATGCCTATGGAATGCGGGATTGCGTCAACTGGACCCCACGTCCGGACGAGCGCCTGCCCTTCAAGGGTGCGACGAGCACGTGCGAATAGTAGTCGGACTCAAGATGGTCTGATCCGAGATTTGAGGTGTTTCGGGGGCACCTCGGTCTCGAAAGTTGAGTTTTGACGGAAAGCATTGGGGTCCGGTTCGCCGGGCCCCAATGTGCATCGGGGACCTTCGTCTGCGCGACCTGCCGTGTAAACGAGGTGGCAAGAGCATTGCCGGCGCGCCCAAACAGAACGAAGCCGAAGAGAACCGACGAAACGAATCCTGCCCGACCCGCTCCCTGCCGAACTCCGGTCTCGAACCTTGGCGGACATCGTCTCAATCTGCGAGCAGCGGGGCCACGGCCACTCGATTGGTCGCAGTCACCCGCTCAGGTGAATCTTTCGAGCATGTCCTGAGGAGGGACTGGATAGCTGAACTTTCGTGCGTGGCAGATACCCAACTTCGACTTCATGTCCACAAACATCCGGGCGTGAAGCAGACAAACGGCGAGGGAGTCCATGACGGTCGCACCGTCCAACTCATTCAGTCCGGACTCGGCCACGATCTGATTGACGATGCCCTCGGCGGGAATGATGAGGTCCGCTCCGTCGGCGGTTGCCTTGCGAATGGTCCGTTCGAACTTACCAAGGAGTTCGGCCGGATCATCGAGGGCGGCGGTGGCATCGCGCTCCGTATAGGAAGGGTCGAGGCCATAGGCGCCACCGAGCCGCGACTGTAGGCCGTGGCGATGGGCGAGATCGTCAAGCCGGCGGGCATACGCCGGGGAAAGCGTGATCAGCGCGAACCGTTCGGTCAGCGACCAGGCCGTGGTGAGGGCGCTCTCGGCCAACGAAACCACCGGAATATTGACGGCGCTGCGGGTCTCCCGCAGGAAGGGCTCCGAAAAACTGCCGACGATGAAGGCGTCGTAACCATCGCGCTCTGCGGCGAGAGCCGCTTCGACCGATCGACGCTGGAGGAAGCTCTTCAGCAAAGGGTACTTGAAGACCTCCCCTGGGACATGTCCGAAATAGGCGGACTTTTCGATCCCCTCGACGTTTATCTCGACGGAACCGCCGAAGAGGCGTAGCGCGGTGTCCGAAATTGTTTGGGCGTATCGATCTGAGTCATCGAGGCAGGTCATCGACTGATACCATATTCGCATCGCAGTTCTCCTCCACGGTACCGCGCTGGCAGACCTGATTGCGATCGCCAAATCTGCCCTTCTCCGAGAGGGTACCGAGTCCGGCGACATCTCTTCAAGGTTCGTAGGTGCACAACCATGCGCTTTTGGACGTGGTATTCCAACGATCAGTGCTGCGTCCTTCATGCGACGGTTGCACGCGTCAGGGTATCCTCCGATCTACCCTCCCTATCGGCCCTCTGCGGTCTCTAGCAGATGGCGTCCCAACGTTGGCCGAGCTGATTCCGCCCCAACTATCTCGCATTTTGCGGGAGCCACGTTCTAGCGAGTCGCCGGCCCCCTTGGCCAGATGCAAAGCTTCTCTATCCACGCACTAGGACCCGGTTAGGGCGGAAGGCCGGTGTAGCGTGCCGCGGCCGGCTTTCGCTCAATCGAGGACTTCGTAGTGACGGCTCTCGCCCGGGGCCGTCCGCAGCTTGGCAATGGTGGCGTAGCCTTCCCGCTTCTTCCAGGTCTCGTAATAGGTGATATGCGCATCGATACTGGACCATTCTTCTATCAGAACGATGTGATCAGAATTCTCGGCATCAACCAGTATGTCGATGCCTTTGCATTGCGCATCTTCACGCGCATGCGGAATGAAAGCGATCAAGGTGTCGCGTAACTCGCCGCCGAGACCCGGCTTGGCGCGGACGTGGATTATGGCAGTGACGGTCATGGTTGTTCTTTCTGGGCTGGGTTCTCGACCAGCAGCCTAACACCCATCGCTATTAACAGTGCTGGTGCAAATATTCCCGGCGATGAACTGAGAGGACGCACAACGCCCATTGCGGGCGCGGGCGCATTCGTTGATGGAAGACCGTGCTTTCGCCGGCCGGCTGGTCCCGGTGGAGCCGAGCCCTACGGCATCGCGAGCGCGGGACGCTCCTCCCCGCGGTTAGGAATCTGCGGAGATCAGAGTACCGACGAGGGCTTCAAGGTTTTCCAGGTCTTCGAGACCGTCCACCAATTCGATCGCTCTCTCGACCTGCCTATCTGGCAAGATGCCTTGGCAAAGGCCTTGAAACTTTGCGCAAACCTCAGTCCAGCCGAATTGAGGTCGATCCCGCGGAAACTCAATCTCTCGAACAAAGCGACGGCCGTCGGCCAGGTCGATTTGTACGACATAGCGTAAGCGTTGCTCGTCAAAGAAAAGAGCATCAGCGTCCGGATCATGTTCGAGACGAACAAGCCCAAGGAGGGTCCGAACCTTGGGATCGAACAAGCGTTCTTTCGCGTACATCTGCGGCCCAGGAGGCTCTCGTAGCAAGGCGGTGACTATCGCGTAAGGCAGCGAAAACTGCGCATCCACCTCGCTCTGTGGATCAAAGTCTGCAACAGAGCTCGTCTGCATGCCGCGGACAGTTACCTGCCGCACTTCATCCGGCTGCACGCCGTGCTCCTCAACGATGGCAGCAACTGCAAAATGGGGCGGCGAGTTGCGCGCGATGCCTGGGTATATCTTGGGCTCGTTGTCTGCCACCAACCAATCCGTCCCGAGGCCTTCTTTCATCCGATCAAAGTCGCAGCGGTCGGAACCGGCCATCACATGAAACCCCTGGGCACCGTCGAGAATGCCATGCCCGCCCCTGAATCCTCGCAATGCCGACAGGGCCGCCAAGGTCCCTGCCATGCTCATCCAGCCCCAGCCCAGTTTGACCTCGCGCATGGGCCTCGTGTCGGCAACGATCCCGAAATACTTGTAGGCCGAGGGAACGGGAGCATAGGTACCGGCTATACCAAACGCCGTATCCATCTGCTCTTCGTCAAGCCCAAGGAGTTTGCCCGCGGTCACGGCACCAGCGAATGGATGGTATTGCTCGCCAAACACCTGCCGGCCACGCTCAGGCGTCGGCTGCATCGCCGGTCCCATCCGCGCCATGACCTCATAACCAAGGGCCACCGCAAGCAGGAAATCCTTCCCGCTCGTCTGATATCGCTCGCCGATCGCGAGCCCGGCGGAGACGGTGATGAAGCCCGGATGTGTGATGTAGTAGAGGGTGTCTTCATAGTCGAGAGCGAAGGCGAGATTTCCGTTTGCGTAAGCCGCGAGCGGGACGGAAACTCGCGTTCCGTCACCAAGGATGGTCGCCTGGCCGCTACCACCGCCCATATCCTTGGCGAGATCGACATGAAGCGCGCCAATCCGTGTGCGAGACCCCGCCACACAGTTGCCCAGAATGTTTAGAATCGCCTCCTTGGTTTTTGCGGTTGCCGATGCGGGCAAATCTTCAAATCGGCTCTCGGAAACGAATCTAACGATCTCACGTGTTACGCTCATTCTCTTGAGGCCTGTTCCAAATTCAGCAACGCCGCTGCGCCTTCCAGATGATCAAAGCATTAAATGGCGTTGTCAGAGGTAATGGTATCAAGTCAGCCTTTTCGGGCGGCCCAGATCTCTACACCGCCAATTGACGCCACTCGGCGGTCGAGGGAAGACGCAGTCTCTTGGGCGTCTGACACTGCAAGTCCCTCAGAAAAACGTCCGGATCTGGACGTCAGTTGCTTACATCCTTGCCCTTGAGGAAGTCGATTACCACCCGACAGTTCTCCTCGGTTCCGTCAACCAGCGTTGAATGGCCGGACCCCTTGATCACGTTTTTCTGCGCACCCTTGATGTGTTACGCCAAGTACTCCTGCCCGGCGCCGCTTGGCCCCGTTTCCCACGGCGTCATTATGTCCTGATCCTCGCCGATAACCAGTGTCGGGGCGCTGATCTTTGAAAGCAGCGGCCTAAGGTCCATGTCGATCACGGCCTCGCATGCCCGCTTGTAGATCTTCTTTCGGTTGCTCTTCTCCAGGATGTCCTGAATCATGTCGACGGCGGCAATAGGGTATTTTAGTGTAAGTGAAAACGGGAAGGGAGGAACATGGTTGGATACGTCGACGCCGTCTGTAACCTGGTGACGCCGCGCGAGATTCGATTGGACCAAGTGGGTCTTGATCCCGAGATCTTTGCCAAACTCAAATTCCCCGAAAAATTCCAGAACGGTGTGCCGCTAGGCGCATACCTAAAGTTCATGGATCGTGCCGGGGTAGGGCGTTCATTGCTGATCGCGGTGCGTGCCGGTGATCTGAGAGAGGCCGGGTCCTTTGAGCTTCCGTACCGACGCGTATTCGACGTTTGCCGAAAACACCCCGATCGCTTCTCGGGTCTGGCGGGAATCGATCCCTTCCGCGGCATGCAAGGCCTCCGGGATCTCGATACCGCAATAAAGGAGTATGGCTTCGTTGGCGCCCATATCTACCCGCACTGGTTCCGGCTCCCTCCGAATGACGCAAAGTATTATCCCTACTATGCGAAATGCTGCGAGTTGAACGTTCCGGTCCAAATCCAGGTAGGGCAAAACCTCATGTACAGGAAGGGTCGCGCGTTTCCCGCGGTCGACTTCCCCATTGCGCTTGACCAGGTGGCAATCGATTTTCCCGACCTCAAGATCGTTGGCATTCACATTGGCTACCCGTGGACCGATGAGATGATCTCCATGGCCTGGAAGCACGAAAACGTCTACATCGGCTCCGATGCCTACGCGCCAAGTCATTGGCCAGAATCCTTCGTGCACTACCTAAATACCTACGGGCAGAACAAAGTGATCTTTGGCACGGACTGGCCTCTGATGACTCCCGAGCGCGCAATTTCGGAAATCGAAGCATTGGATCTACGACCCGTGCCGAAGCGCAAACTGCTCCGTGACAATGCGATCAAGCTTTTCCGACTCCCGAAATGACAGAGATTGAAACCCGGGGTGTGCCACCACATACGTACCGACCCGTCACCATTTTCGACGGTGTTCGAACGTCGGCTGGACGTACCCCGAACAAAGTTGCGGTCACTGAGACCGGACGCAGCCTCACCTATTCGCAGTTGATCGGGCGAGCCGACCGCGTCACTGCTGCAATCAAGGGACTCGGCCTGAAACCTGGCGACCATGCCGCGATGATGTTGCCGAACTGTCTGGAATTCATTGAGATTCTGGGAGGATTAGTGGGCGCCGGCGTTCCCCCCGCGATGATCAGCCCGCGTTCGACAACGGCAGAGCTTTCCTACATCTGCGACGATTCCGAAGCGCAGGTCTTGTTTGTGCATGAATCGCTTGAGGATCGTGCCCACGAAGCGACGCTGGACACAGTGAAACGGATCATAACCGTCGGGCGCGACTACGAGGACTGGGTTGGCCAGGCGCAGGCCGCACCGCCGGAAACCCGATCCGCGGAATGGGACGTCTTCGCCCTTCACTACACCGCGGGGACGACTGGGCGTCCCAAGGGCGGGCTGGTGCCGCATCGCTCGCGCGTGCTGACCATGTTCGGCATGGCCTCGGAATACGCGTGCTTTGGGCCCGACGATCGGGGCCTTGCAGCGACCCCCCTGTATCATGGCGGCGGGCTCGTGTTTGCGCTCGCCCCGATCTTTTTCGGCGGCTCGCTAGAGATCTTGCCGAAGTTCGATCCCGATCGCATGCTTGCCCTCATAGAAGACGAGGCGATCACCAACACCATGGTCGTTCCCACTCATTTCCACAGTATCTTTGAACTCAGCGAAAAAGAGCGCGCGCGCCATGATACCAGCAGCTTGCGTTCTATCGTGACCGGTGGCGCGCCACTTCTGCAACCGATGACCGAGCGGGTCGTGGCGTACTTCGGCGACCACGTTCTGCATGAGCTCTACGGCTCCACCGAGGGCGGTATCTTCACCAACTTGCGGCCCGCGGACCAGTTGCGTAAGGAGCGTTGCGTGGGCCTCCCCTTTCCGTGCACCGAGGTGCGGCTCTTGGACCGCAATGGCGGCGACGTCGTGCCTGGCGAGGTCGGCGAATTCTTCAGTCGCTCCCCCTATCACTTCAATGGCTACTGGAGACGTCCCGAAGCGAGTGCCGAAATCATGCGCGGCGAATGGCTCTCGGTGGGCGATATGGCGCAACAAGATGAGGAAGGTTACGTCTACCTCGTAGACCGCAAGAAAGACCTGATCCTATCGGGCGGCGAGAATATCTACCCACAGGAGGTGGAGTCGGTCCTCAACACCCACCCGGCGGTCGTCGAGTCGGCTGTCATCGGCGTCCCGGACGAACGTTGGGGCGAGGTCGTGTGCGCCTGCATCGTGAAAAAGCAGGGCATGAAGTTGGACAAAACGGATTTGATCAACCACTGCAGCAAGAGCCTGTCTCGCTCCAAGATACCAAAATCAGTGGTCTTCCTTGATGCGCTGCCGCGGGACGGTGGTATGGGCAAAGTGCTTCGCCGGGCGCTCCGCGAGGAATTGTCAGGCTAGTGAATCAGGGCGTTGTCAGAGTAGATGGTTGCAAGCCAGCTTTTCTCGGCGGCGCAGATCTCTGCACCGCAAGCTGCCGCCTTTTCGAGACTGGATCGGTATCGTCTGACAATGCCCCCGCGGACGGGTCAGTCCGCGGCGGCCCTGGCGGCCGCCCTTGAAGAGCAATGGACGGGCCGAGACGAAATGTCCGCTCCTCCTATGAGCGGACACAGAAAACCCGGCTCAAATCCGGGTTCTTCAACAGCCTCGGCTACTAGCGGACATATCGGATGGGGCGGACTATATCCGCTATCGATTTAAGGCCGAAAATGATGCGGCCGGGGCCGGCGTCGTCGGGCGGGCCGCTTTCACGGGGAACCGGACCGTACGCGCAGCCTCGCGGGACTTGCCAAAACCCCTCCGGTCCTTGAGGCTGGTATTTCCCGATCCGCTAGAGTTGTCCGATGCCCAAGCAGGAACCACCGTCCCACCGTTACGTCGTCGAGCCGGGTTGGCTCTTGACCGAGGTGCGCGGTGCCCTGGAACTCTGGCGCGAAGCTTCGGTCGTTATCGAAAATGGTCGCATCACGGCCGTTACGCGCGGGTCGCTCGAAGGCGACTTGCCGCGCCTTGCGCTCGAACACCACCTGATGGTTCCCGGGTTCATCAGCGGCCACACGCACGTGGCCAGCGGCACGCCGACCCGCGGGCTGATCGAGAGCGGCCGGTCCTATGGGCGGCCCATCAAGCTGGTGGATGCCTTGAGCGATGCCGAGATCGACGACCTGACCGCCGCCAATCTCGCTGAAGTCCTGATGTCCGGCTGCACCACCCAGATCGAGATGAGCCTCAGTCTGCGCCAGGCCGAGTCCTACGTGCGAATTGCCGAGGCGTGGGGCGCGCGCGGCTACCCGGGCGGAATGGTCCCCGAAACCGGCCGGCTCCATTCGATCTGGTTTCGCGACAACGACCGGACGCTGTTCGACTCGGAGCCCGACACTCTGCGGGAGATTGCCGCCAACCTTGCGTTCGGACGGCGCGCCATGGGAGCCGGCGAGGGCCGTATTCGCCCCATGATGGCGGCCCACGCGACCGACACCCAGACGCCGGAAACGATGCGGGCGCTGCGCACGGCCGCCCGGGAACTCGGCACCGGGTTGCATATGCATATCGCCCAGCGACCGACGGAAACCGAGGCGGTGCGCCGCCTCTGGAGCAAGACGCCGGTGCAATGGATGGAGGAATTGGGCCTGTTCGACGGGCCGGTATTCGGCGCACACATGAGGGCGCTCGACTGGACTGTCGATCCGGCGATCCTGAACAAGCACGCTGCCGTCTATGTTCATTGCCCCTCCGCCGCGGGCGCGGGCGGGGCCACCCAACCCTATCCCGAAGCGCTAGCCGCCGGCATGAACGTCAACATCGGCATCGACACCCATTCCAACGACTACTTGGAGAACCTCAAGCTTGCGGTCATTGGCGGTAGGGCGCGGGCCCGAATTCTGTCCGAATTGTGCGACGTCCCGGTCCGGCATCCGACCGTGCTCGAGGCCATCGACGGCGCCACGCGGGTTGCCGCAAGTGGATTGGGACGGGACGATCTTGGCCGTATCGCCGAAGGCGCCCGCGCCGACTTCGCGACCATCGATGTCTCGGGATTGTTTTTCGGCACCGGGTCACTGCCGCCGGAGCCCCTCAACAATCTGCTTTATTGCAACGGCCTTGCGGTTCGCAACGTGGCCACTGACGGCCGCTTTCAGGTTTTCGACGGCCGCCTGATGGTGGCCGACCAAGACACTGTGCGGGCCAAGGGCGACGCGGTAGTGCGCAAGCTTTGGCGCCAACTCGCCGACGAGGACTGGTTCTCGACCTGAGGCGTCGTCCCGCGCCGGGCCCCGTCGACCTGCACCTCATAGGGGGGCCGGTTTGCCTGTTGGAGCCCAGCCGCTTTCAAAGCACGACGGTTTGTATCTTCACGATGCCGCTGCATTCGAACGACCCACACGCGGCTGGCAGAAGGGCGTTGCCAGGGCGCGACCGTCATGAGGCGGCTCCTTCCGCTGGCCGCCGCCAGTAATAGGATGCGCCACGGACAAGCCATATGAAGCAGGTCAGGGGCGTGCCCCAGCAAAAGATCGTGCCCGACGGAGTCTCGGCCGCGCACCGAGCG